>NZ_JBFAHB010000057.1:0-60852 GCF_040653975.1 Kribbella sp. NPDC050820 | reverse complement strand
CTGGTCAAGAATGGTGAGCGACCTCGGTGCCGCACCCTTGGCGGGCTGGCGCCCGTTGATCGGCCTCCTGGGTACCGGCGTGACCTGCGCCGGTACGACGACTATCTCGCGGCCGCCGGGATCTCCTCGTTGGGGAGCATCACGGAGGCCGTGGTCAGCGACTTCCTGATGCGGTTGCGCGAGGGCGACGCGGACCACCCGCCGCTCACCGCATCCTCGGCCGGGCGGACTGTGGTCGCCGTTCGCGGGTTTCATCGGTTCTGTCTGCGTGAGGGATTGACCGAGGTGGACCCGGCGGCTGCGGTGAAGCCGCCGGCGCCGCCGCAACGGTTGCCGAAGGCACTCTCCGTGGACGAGGTGTCACGGATCCTGACCGCGGCTGCCGGCGCCGAGGCGGAGCCGGCCGTCCTGGCGACGCGCGACGCGGCGTTGCTGGAGTTTCTGTACGGCACCGGTGCGCGGATCTCCGAGGCGGTCGGGCTGGACGTCGACGACATCGACCTCGAGGCGGGTGCGGTGCTGCTGCGCGGCAAGGGCAGCAAGGAGCGCGTCGTACCTGTCGGTTCCTACGCCCGCGACGCGCTGTCGGCGTACCAGGTCCGCGGCCGGCCCGACCTGGTACGGCGAGGACGCGGTACGCCGGCCCTGTTCCTCAACGCCCGCGGCGGCCGCCTCTCCCGGCAGTCCGCCTGGACCGTCCTCCGCCGGGCCGCCCAACGCGCCGGCATCGCCAAGGAGATCTCCCCGCACACCCTCCGCCACTCCTTCGCCACCCATTTGCTGGACGGCGGTGCCGACGTCCGAGTCGTGCAGGAGTTGCTCGGGCACGCCTCGGTCACCACGACGCAGGTCTACACCCTGGTCACGGTCGACAAACTCCGCGAGGTCTACGCCACCTCACACCCCCGCGCGCTGTCGTCGTGATGGCGGACCGCCAGGCCATCACAATCCCGCGCTGTCGCGCGGTCCCCGCGGGGGGACGTGCGCGATCCCGCATTGTGATGGCGCGGCGGTCCGCCACCCAGATTCGTGCCGCCGGCGGGGTCGTGAAAGGGTGGGGGTCGGTGCTCGGATTTTGGGGACGGTGTGCGATCATCTGGTTACGGTTGGTCACGCGGAAGCGGTGATCGGCCGGGTCCGGAGCTTTGTCGACAAACCACCCCACCCCGGTGCGGAGTGGCTGGTTGAGAGTGCTTGAATGCACGCTTACAGTCGCTGGGATCGCCCGTATCGGTTGAAAGGTTTGACGAGTCATGAACGAGTCGACATTCCCGGGCACCGAGCAGTTCCCGTCGCCGGCCCAACCGATCGCGCCGACGGTCTCCCAGCCTGCTGCCGCAGCGCAGCCGCAGCGGAACCTGACCCCACCCGAGAACTATGCGGAGATGCCCCGGCCGACGGCCAAGCTCACCGCGGAGGACATCGCACCTGTGAATGACGCGCACGGCCCGCGGAACAAGATCGGGCCGACCGGCCGGCCGGTTCCCGACCTGCCCGTGCCGCAGCCGCCGACCAGGACGGGCCCGGCGCAGGTGATCGCGATGTGCAACCAGAAGGGTGGCGTCGGCAAGACCACGACCACGATCAACCTCGGCGCGGCGATCGCCGAGACCGGCCGCAAGGTGCTGCTGATCGACTTCGACCCGCAGGGCTCGGCCTCGATCGGCCTCGGCGTGCAGCCGCACGACCTGGACATCTCGGTCTACAACCTGCTGATGCAGCGCGACATCACCCCGGACGAGGTGATCCGTCCGACCCGGGTGGAGAACCTCGACCTGCTGCCGGCCAACATCGACCTGTCGGCGGCCGAGGTCCAGCTGGTCCAGGAGGTCGCCCGCGAGTACACCCTGCAGCGCGTGCTCGAGCCGATCATCCCGAACTACGACGTGATCCTGATCGACTGCGCGCCGTCGCTCGGCCTGCTCACCGTGAACGCGCTGACCGCGTCCAACGGCATCGTCGTACCGCTGGAGTGTGAGTTCTTCGCGCTCCGCGGTCTGGCGATGCTGACCGACACGATCGGCAAGGTCCAGGACCGGCTGAACCCGAAGCTGGAGATCGTCGGGATCCTCGGCACCATGTTCGACGGGCGTACGACGCACGCCCGGGAGGTCCTCGACCGGGTGGTCCAGGCCTTCGACGAACGCGTCTTCCACACCGTCATCCGGCGTACCGTCAAGTTCCCCGAGACCACGGTCGTCGGCGAACCGATCACGACGTACGCCCCGTCCTCGTCTGCGGCCACGCAGTACCGCGATCTTGCCAAGGAGGTGCTGGCGCGTTGTCCCGCCGGGTGAGCCTGCCAGGTGCCAGTGAACTCTTCGGGGGTGCGGCACCGAAGCAGACCAGACCCGAGAAGCGCACCACCACTGACGGACCGTCGACTGTGCGGTCCAGTACGACGGTCGTCGACGACCGGAAGTCGAGTGGTCGGATCCGGCACGACACGAAGATCACCGTGTACGTGACGGAGGAGGAGCTGCTCGGCCTGGAACAGACCAGACTCGCGCTACGGGCCGAGCACGGGCTGACGGCCGACCGCGGCCGGATCGTCCGCGAGGCGATCGATGTGCTGCTGGCCGACTTCGTCGACCACGGACCGGACTCGGTGCTGGTACGGCGGCTCAAGGCCTCGGAGTGACCGTGTCCTCGGACTCGTTGCCGTTGGATCTTGGGTCGGACGCCGGCCCGGCTGTTGCCGAGGGCAAAGGATTCAGCGTTCACCTGGTCAACTTCGAGGGTCCGTTCGACCTGCTGCTGCAGCTGATCAGCAAGCACAAGCTCGACATCACCGAGATCGCGCTGTCCCAGGTCACCGACGACTTCATCGCCCACATCAAGGCGCTCGGGTCGGAGTGGGACCTGGACCAGACGTCGGAGTTCCTGCTGATCGCGGCGACGCTGCTGGACCTCAAGGCGGCCCGGTTGCTGCCGAAGGGCGAGGTCGAGGACTCCGAGGACCTGGCGCTGCTGGAGGCGCGGGACCTGCTGTTCGCGCGGCTGCTGCAGTACCGCGCGTTCAAGCAGATCGCGGCGCTGATGCAGGAGCGGATGGCCGCCGAGGCAAAGCGGTTCCCGCGGGCGGTGGGGGTGGAGCCGCGGTTCGCAGACTTGCTGCCCGAGGTGTTGCTGGGGATCGATCCGGCCGGGCTGGCTGCCTTGGCCGCACGGGCGCTGGCGCCGAAGACCGATCTACCCGAAGGCGTGTCGCTGACGCACCTGCACGGGTCGCAGGTGACGGTGCGGGAGCAGGCGGCTGTCGTCGTGGATCGGTTGCGACGGCAGCGCAGTACGACGTTCCGCGCGTTGGTGGCGGACTCGCCGGACACCGTGACGACGGTGTGCCGGTTCCTGGCGTTGCTGGAGTTGTTCCGGGAGGCGGCTGTCTCCTTCGACCAGGTGACACCGCTGGGGGAGCTCACGATCCGGTGGACCGGGTCGGACGAGGGCGACATCGACGTCAGCGACGAGTTCGACGAGGTGTCGCGCCCCGAATCCGAGGACGGCGAGGCCCCGCAGGTCTCCGACGACACCGACTTCCTCGAACCCGGCGCCAGCGCCACAGCTGAAGACGACGTCGAGCCCGCCCCGGCCGACGCCCCGAACGAGACGGCGGACCAGTGACCGAACACCCCCCAACCCACCCGTCCGCCCCCGCCCACCCCAGCTATGTAGACGAAGGCGCCGACCTCACCCCCGAGGCGCCCTCCGCCGCTGACACCCCCGCCGCCTCCACGGACCCCTCCGACGCAACCGCGCCCGCGGACCTCACCGACCCCGCCGCGGACCCCGAGGACACCGAGCCGCGCTCCAACGCGACCTCCACCGACTCCCTCCCGTCCGACGAGCCCGACGCCTCCTCCACGGATCACACCGACACCGCCTCGTCCGAGGCGTCCACCGAGTCCGCCTCGTCCACGGATCCCGCCGCCGACGACGCCTCCGCGGAGTCCGGCGAGTTCGACAACGAGGTGACCTCCGCCGCCGACTCGGCCCCGGCCGTCGCCGACTCCCCGGATCCGGCCGGCACCGAGCCCTCGAGCGCGGAGCCAACCGCCGAGACGGACTCCGCCGGCGCGACCCCCGAGTCGACCGAGGCCTCACCCGACGTCGCAGATTCCACGGATCTCACCGCGCCGGACGACGAGCCGTCTTCGGCCGCCGACACCCCCTCCGACTCGGCTCCGGACGAGCAGTCGAGCGCCGACTCCGATGTACCAGCGGATGAGGACTACCTGCCGCCGGGGCAGACTGAGGTGCCGGTGGGGGATGAGGTCGTCGTTGACGACGAGACCATGCGGCGCGCGCTCGAGGCGATCCTGATGGTGACGGACGAGCCGTTGCCGGTGCTGACGCTGGCTCGCGCGGTCGGCCGCCCGACGGGTGATGTGGCGTCGGCGTTGGGGACGCTGTCCGAGGAGTACACCGAGCAGGGCCGCGGGTTCGACCTGCGTGAGGTGGGTGGCGGTTGGCGCTACTACACCCGCGTGGAGGCCGCGCCGTACGTCGAGAGGTTCGTCCTCGACGGCCAGCAAGCGCGCCTCACCCAGGCCGCGCTGGAAACCCTCGCCGTGGTCGCATACAAGCAACCGGTCAGCCGCGCCCGAGTCTCCGCGATCCGCGGCGTGAACGTCGACGGCGTCATGCGAACCCTCGTCGCGCGCGGCCTCGTCGAGGAAGCCGGCGCCGACACCGAGTCCCACGCAACCCTGTACCGCACCACGTCCTACTTCCTCGAACGCATGGGCATGCAGTCCCTCGACGACCTCCCCGAGCTAGCCCCCTACCTCCCCGACATGGACGACATAGAGGAAGAACTAGCCGCCCAATCCCTCCCCCCAGCCGACACCACGACGCCCGACGACGGTACGACGCCAGCCGACGACTCGACGCCAGACGCCGGTACGACGCCAGGCGACGGCGCAACGGGCGACGCCAGTACGACGCCCGACGCCGCCGACGAGCCGCCCTCGCCGGTCGAACAGCCATCCACCGCGGACACCGAGTCGGCTCACCCGGACGACTCAGCGGATGCCGGATCCGCCGAGCCGGTCCGCCCGGAGGACCCCTCCTTCGGCGTGCCCCCATCCTCCGCGGCGGATGCGGAGCTTGCCGGATCGATCCCCCAGGAGTACGCGGACTTCGACGTGCCGCCGTCCTCCTCGGCGGATGCGGCCCACGCCGCGCCGGACGAGACCGCCGAGGACCAGACCGGCATCGACGCTGACCTGGCAACCGACGAGCCAGCCGACCTGGACGTCGACCACGAGCCGGGCGACCTCGAGCCATCCGACGAGTTCGACGCCGCCGACGAACCACCGGCCGACGAGTCTGCCGAGGGCGACGCCGGGATCGACGGCGATCTGGCAACCGACGAGCCGGCCGACCTGGACGTCGTACATGAGCCGGGTGAGCTGGAGCCGTCCGACGAGTACCAGGCGAGCGCGACCGAGGTGAGCCCGGACGACGAGCCGACCGCAGGCGAGGAGCCGACCGACGAGGTCACCGTGCCGGCGACTGCTGACAATGACGCGGACGACGAGACGCTGGATCAGCTCGGTGAGTCGGACGAGGCAACCGTCGTGGAAGGCGAGTCTGCTGAGGGTGACGCTGGGATCGACGGGGATCTGGCGACCGACGAGTCGGTTGAGTTGGACGTCGTACATGAGCCGGGTCAGCTGGAGCCGTCCGACGAGTTCGAGGCTGCCGATGAGCGGACCGCGAGCGATACGCCGACTGACGAGGCCGGCACGCCCGCGGCGACTTCTGACGATGAGGCGAGCGCCGACGACGAGGTCAGCACGTCTGACGTGAGTGCGGGCGACGAGGCGAGCACGTCTGACGTGAGTGCGGGTGGCGGGGCGGACGAGGCATTCGTGGAAGACGGATCTGCCGCCGAGGTTGACGCTGGTACTGCGGACCAGGCTGGCACGGCGGACCAGGCTGGCACGGCGGACCAGGCTGGCACGGCGGACCAGGCTGGCACGGCGGACCAGGCTGGCACGGCGGACCAGGGTGGTGCGGCGGAGGATGCTGGGGTGGCGGGGAGTTTGGCTTGGGAGCGGTTGCGGGGGTGGGATGGGGGGCGTGATGGGTGAGGAGGTCGAGGGGGTTCGGCTGCAGAAGGTGTTGGCTCAGGCGGGGGTGGCGAGCCGGCGTAATGCGGAGATCTTGATCGAGCAGGGCAGGGTCGAGGTCGACGGGCAGGTGGTGACCGAGTTCGGGCGGCGGGTGGATCCGGCTGTTTCGGTGATTCGGGTTGATGGGGAGCGGATTCCGCCGACCAGCGCGCACGTGTACCTGGTGCTCAACAAGCCGCGCGGCGTTGTCTCCACGATGTCGGATCCCCAGGGGCGGCGTTGCCTTGCGGACTTCGTCGAGGAACGGCCGGAGCGGCTGTTTCACATCGGCCGGCTGGACACCGACACCGAGGGGTTGTTGCTGCTGACGAATCATGGCGAGTTCGCGCATCGGCTCGCGCATCCGTCGTACGAGGTCTCCAAGACGTACGTCGCCGAAGTCGACGGCAACGTGAAGCCAGCAGTACTGCGCAATCTCCTCGACGGCGTCCAGCTCGACGATGGACCGGCGCAGGCGGACACGGTCAAGGTGATCTCCAGCATCCGCGGCCGCACGCTCATTCAGATCAGCCTGCACGAGGGCCGCAACCGGATCGTCCGCCGCATGTTCGACGCGGTCGGCCACCCGGTCAAGCGCCTCACCCGCACGGCCATCGGCCCGGTCCGCCGCGGCAACCTCCACACCGGCGAACTCCGCGAACTCGACCAAAAAGAACTAGGCCAACTCCTCGACCTGGTCGACCTCTAACCCACCCGCCGGGAGCTCCGTACAAGCGGCGCCCCGTACAGGCGAATCCGCCGTATGCACCGAGTCGTTGTGCGGGCGGTGCCGTCGTACAGGTCTAGTCGTCGTGCGGGCCGAGTCGTGGTGCATGTCGGGTCGTGGGCGGGCCGAGCCGTCGTACAGGCGGAGCCGACGTACGCACCGAGCCGTCGTACAGGCGGAGCCGACGTACGCACCGAGCCGTCGTGCGCGCCGTGCCGTCGTACGGGGGGAGCCGTCCTACGACGGGAGCCGTCGTGCAGGCGGAGTCGTCGTGCGGGCCGGGTCGTCGTGCAGGCCGAGTCGTCGTACGCGCCGAGTTGTCGTTCGGGCCGGGTTGTCGTGCAGGCCGAGTCGTGCGCACCGAGTCTTTGTACGGGGGGCGTGCGGGTGGAGTTGTTGTGTGGGGCGAGGCGTTGTGTGGCGCTTGTTGTGGGGGTGGGGTTACTCGCCGTTGAGGGCGGCGGTGGGGGTGGGGAGGGTTTGGCGGAAGCGGAAGTGGGTGGGGTCGGTGAAGGTTCCGGGGACCTTGCCGAGGGAGTTGATGATGGTGGCGGTTCCGTTGGCGTGGCTCATGGCGTAGAGGTAGCCGGAGCCGGTGTCCTTGTCGATGCCGAGAAGGAGCGTGCTCGCCCGGCCGCACTTCTCCGCGATCAGGGTCTCGAAGCCCTGCCACGTCCGTGTCCGCACCTTCTTCACGATCGGTACGGCGGTGCTGCTCAGCGGGATCCGGATCGTGTAGAGCGCGCCCCCGCGGGTGTTCGCGAGGAAGGTGTCGTACGTCGGGGTCTGGCTGATCAGCGTCATCGTCTTGACCGCGTCGAACCCCTTGAACACCTTGGGCTGGCCCCAGCCCTGGTTCCAGCGGTGGATCGTCCCGGACCACAGCGCGTAGTTGTTGGCCCGGTGCGACCCGTCGGCGGCGAAGTAGAACGACTCCTCGACGTACGTGATGCTCGGCGTCCAGCCGCCCCCGATCAGCGTCTGCTCGTACGTGCCCGGCGTGACATCGGTCAGGTTGTCGCCGACGTGGTAGTAGACGTCGTACAGGCTGTTGCCGATCGAGACCGTGGCGAAGCGGTGCTCGCCCTCGCTCGTACCGGGCTCCCAGCCGACCGCAGTGGCCAGCCGCACCTGCCCGTCCGGGAACAGGTCCTTCGGCCCGTCGACGGACTGTACAACGCTCGGCGGCGTGGTCGCGGAGATCTGCTGGAGGCGGTGACCGCCCGATGCCGTCACCGACCCCAGCCTGAGTCCACAGACGGCGGTGGTGCTCGCCGTTGCCGTCGGGACGAGTGTCGCCGCCAGCAGTACGGCGCTCAGCGTGCCGGCCAACCCGGTGAGTCTCCTCATACCCACGTCGATGCACTCCGTCGCCAGAAAGTTACAGCGCCCGATCGAAGAAGCTCCGCACCAGCACGCGTACGCGCTGATCCCGCAAGACGTACTGCCGATCAGCCGAGCCCGAGCCGACGGCGTGACGAGGCCGGCCGCCTGCAGCTGCGGAGTAAGGGCGGCGTAGTCGGTGAACACCCAGTGGTTCGCATCCCGAAGCTCGACGCGCCGTACCGGTCCGCCGTGAGCCATCACGGCCGCCCAGCTCCGGTCGAAGCGATCGTCGCGGAAGCCGTCCGTCCCGGCCAGCAGCAGCGGCTTGTCGGTGCCATGCTCAGCAATCGGGTGCAGCTCACCGTCCAGCGAATCCAGGTACCCATCAAGGTTGACCGCCGCTCGGACCCGCGGATCGTCGAGCGACACCGCCGCGGTCGCGCCGCCCGCCGATCAGCTCACGCACGCCGGCGCCGTTCCACGGATCAGTGCGATCACGATCCACCAGAGGCAACCTCGTCGTACCGACCAGGAGTCGTCCCGTCGGCGGCGGAAGCCGAAGCGTGAGGTCACCACTGCGGGCGAAGGCCGGCGACACCCCGGTCAGGATCGTCGAGGCGAGTACGGCGGTGAAGGTTCGTCTCCTCATGACGCCGACGCTGGCATCCGCAACCTGGGTCGTCACTACTGTCGGATCGACCTCCACCCGGAGATCCACCCGTCGTCCGGAGAGCGCTCCACTCGCAGTCGGTTGACATCAAAGGGGTAACGCCGTGAAACGGCGCGCCTGAGACATGGCCCGGTTGTCGGAGGTGCCACGTAGTGTGGGTGTGTGAACCGGCGAATCTTCGGTCTGGAGAACGAGTACGGCGTCACGTGTACCTTTCGCGGTCAGCGCCGACTGACCCCGGACGAGGTGGCGCGGTACCTGTTTCGGCGCGTCGTGTCCTGGGGGCGGAGCAGCAACGTCTTCCTCCGCAACGGGGCGCGGCTCTACCTCGACGTGGGCTCCCACCCGGAGTACGCGACCGGTGAGTGTGACTCGGTCACCGACCTGATCGCGCACGACAAGGCCGGTGAGCGGATCCTCGAGGGCCTGCTGGTGGATGCGCAGAAGCGGCTGCACGACGAGGGCATCTTCGGCGACGTCTACCTGTTCAAGAACAACACCGACTCGGCCGGCAACAGCTACGGCTGCCACGAGAACTACCTGGTCAGCCGGCACGGGGACTTCGCCAAGCTGGCCGACGTGCTGATCCCGTTCCTGGTCACGCGCCAGCTGATCTGCGGCGCCGGCAAGGTGCTGCAGACCCCGCGCGGCGCGGTGTACTCGGTCAGCCAGCGCGCCGAGCACATCTGGGAGGGCGTCTCCAGCGCGACCACCCGGTCCCGGCCGATCATCAACACCCGCGACGAGCCGCACGCGGACGCCGAGCGGTTCCGCCGGCTGCACGTCATCGTCGGCGACTCGAACATGTCCGAGACCACCATGCTGCTCAAGGTGGCCAGCACCGACCTGGTACTGCGGATGATCGAGGCCGGCATCGTGATGCGCGACCTGACCCTGGACAACCCGATCCGGGCCATCCGCGAGATCAGCCACGACATGACCGGCCGCCGCGAGGTCCGGCTCGCCAACGGCCGCGAGGCCAGCGCCCTCGACATCCAGAGCGAGTACCTGACCAAGGCGCGCGACTTCGTCGACCGCCGCGAGCTCGGGACGCCGGCCGTCGAGCGGGCGCTGTCGCTGTGGGAGCGGACGCTGAAGGCGATCGAGTCCGGTGACCTGAGCGGGATCGAGCGCGAGATCGACTGGGTGATCAAGTACCGCCTGATCGAGCGCTACCGGCAGCAGAACAACCTCGGCCTGGCCAGCCCGCGGGTCGCCCAGCTCGACCTGGCGTACCACGACATCCACCGGCCACGCGGGCTGTACTACCTGCTCGAGCGCAAGGGCGCGGTCACCCGGGTGGTCGACGACCTGCGGATCTTCGAGGCCAAGTCGGTGCCGCCGCAGACGACCCGGGCCCGGCTGCGCGGTGAGTTCATCAAGCGCGCGCAGGAGCGCCGCCGCGACTTCACCGTCGACTGGGTGCACCTGAAGCTGAACGACCAGGCCCAGCGCACCGTGCTGTGCAAGGATCCGTTCAAGTCCCATGACGAACGAGTGGAAAAACTCATCGCCAGCATGTGAGGTCCGCCGTACGACGAACTCGCTGTCACCGTACGTGGTGTGACGCAATGGTGACGCGGCCGGGCGATGGTGTCTTTGCGTGCGCAGGCTAGGGTGGGCGCGTTGTTGCCCCCGAGAGGGTTTCTGCCCTCCGAGTCGAGCGGCGCGGATCGCGCCGGGATGTTTCGAGGTGCTCGTTTCGTGCGCAAGTTGTTGAGTCTGGTCGCGGTGGTCGCGCTCGGGTCCGGGCTGGCCGCCTGTGGCTCCGACGAACCGGAGTTCGGAGCCGGTGGGGTGAAGGTGACCTCGGAGTTCGGCCAGAAGCCGACCGTCACCCACCGCGAAGGTGACCCGGACAAGACCCTGGTGACCGAGGTCCTCAAGGAGGGCGACGGGCCGGCGGTCAAGAAGGGCGAGCTGCTCACCGCGAACTACCTCGGCCAGATCTGGCGGGACGGCAAGGTCTTCGACAACTCCTACGACCGGGGTGCGCCGGCGTCGTTCCCGATCGGGGTCGGCGGCGTCATCGCCGGCTGGGACGAGGGCCTGGTCGGCAAGAAGATCGGCAGCCGCGTGATGCTGTCCATCCCTGCCGACAAGGGCTACGGCCCCTCCGGCGGCAACGAGAAAGCCGGCATCACCAAGGACGACACGCTGATCTTCGTCGTCGACCTGGTCGGCGCGGCCGCCAACGACACCCCGCTGGACGCCACCCCGGCGGCCTCGACGGCGAGTGCGATCAAGGTCACCGGTGCGCTGAACGCGGAGCCGAAGGTAACGGTCCCGGCGGGCAGCAAGGCGCCGGCGAAGCCGGGCAAGCCGGTGGTGTTCGCGACCGGCAAGGGCAAGCCGATCGAGAAGGGCAGCCAGCTGATCGGCCGGTACGTCGTGTTCGACTACGCCGGCAAGAAGCAGGCCAGCACCTGGGACGGCCAGCCCGCCGCGCAGGGCCAGCCCGCGCAGCCCGGCGCCCCGACCGACCAGCTGCAGGTAGGCCCCGGCCCGAACGGCCAGGCCGGCCCGCTGGACGCCCTCGCCGGTATCCCGATCGGCAGCCGCGTCCTCGTCGAGCTGCCCCCGACCAAGGACGCCGCCGGCAAGACCGTCAGCGCCTTCGCGGTCATCGACGTGCTGAACGCGTTCCCGGCCCCGAAGCAGCAGGGTCAGTAACCGAAGCAGCAGGGTCGGTAACCGAAGCAGCTACCGACAGCCGGTCTCCCTACGTGGGAGGCCGGCTCTCGGTGTGTTTATCGGCGGAACCAGCGGTTGGTGTCCGGGTGGAAGGTGAGGGCCAGGGCGGCCAGCAGGGCGCTGAGGTGGATGGTGCGCAGGCCTGCCGAGAGTAAGAACGAGGGAGACCAACTGAGGTCGCTGAGCTGGTGGTCGGCCAGCCAGGTGATGGGTTGGTAGACGAGGGACGCGAGGCCGACGGTGCCCAGGAGCCCGGCAAGGAGGTAGCGGGACCAGGGGACGCCGTGACGGAAGTAGCGGTCGATGGTGACGAACAGTCCGCCGTACACAAGCGTCCGTACGGCGAGCTGGACCGCGAGAGCTGGTAGCGAGCTGTCCGCCTGGATCGCGCCGACGACGGACTCCGCGACCCCCGCACCGACGGCGAGCAACCACAGCAGGGTCGCCCAACGGGCCGTCAGTGGGGCTTCGACTGCAGTAGTGGTTGCCATGCTTCCAGCGTCGCCGCCGAAGCCCTGAGCATCAGGAGTACTGCGACCACACTCGAGGTGGACGTACCCCCACCGGTCACCCTCGCTCCGGCGCTACCCCACGCTGCTGCTGCCGCCGTGCCACTGGCTGCTGACCCTGGCCGGCCAGGACCGGAGCACCGCTCGACAACACCGCCTGAGTGCTGTCCACGTGCCTGTGGAACTCGTCCTGTCCAGCGGCGTACGCCATCAGGTCGATGTCGTGCGGCAGCTTCGGCGCCGCGTCGAAGATGCGGGCGTGCGAGGCCGCCAGCAGCACTCTGATCGTCGCGTCCCCACCGCGCTGGTACTCCGGCCCCTGGTACAGGTAGTACTCCGCCGCAGTGAACGCCCGCCGCGCGTCCGGATCGGCAATCAGGTCCCCTCGGCCCTCGGCCCGCTGTGTTTCCAGATCGCCCAGCACAGTGAACGCCTCCCGCTGCAGAGCATGCCGATCGGCCTCCGCACCGGTCATCGTGCACCAGATCCCCTCGGGAGGAACGGCGACGCCGTACGCCTCTGCGGCGGCGCTCCCGCGCATCAGCACGTTCCCCGGGATCGTCCGGCCGTCCGGCAACCGCACGTGGTTCTGCAGCGTCTCCAGGCCGGGTGGCGCCTCAGCCTGGAACCGCGCCTCGATGATTGCCCCCATCCGGGCCGACGTCCGGCTGCCAGGAGTCTCGTCGACCCGGACCACCAGGCCGGTGGCCCGGTCGGTCGTCAGCTCCCGCCGGCGGCCCGGACCGAAGCGATCGACCATGCGATGGCCGCCGATCGGGAGGTGGTACTGCTCGAGCTCGGCGCCAGGGCTCTGGCCCTCGGCGGTGTGGGCGAGGCGATACCGCCACTCCGCGAGGTCGCGGTACAGCTGCACGAAGGCCATCGATCGCTCGTCCGGCGTCGACAGGCGGTCCAGCGTCCCGCTCAACCTCTCCAGCGCCTGGTTGGCGGCAGCCGCCTGGAAGTCGGCGAACCGCGCCTTCTGGTCCCAGACTGCCGGATTGTTCGTCGTCATGATGAACTCGGGCGTCGGGAAGCTCGCGGCGGTGATGATCACGGCACGTCCACGAGTCCGGCGGCATGGCGCCCGGCTGCGGCGGCCGCCTCGAAGTACGCGCGGTCGGCGTCCAGGTCGCGGCCCATCGTCGACAACTTGACCGGCGCTGCACGCATGGCGTCGTACAGGCCGTCCACTCCCACGCGCACGACGCGGTGCCGGGCCTTGAGTGGTTCGGCGGCGTCGCGGACCGCGTCACCGAACTCACCCGGCAGATCGGGTACGACGACATCCGCCGGCTGCAACGCCACCCGGCCGTACGCGGTCAGGCTGTGGTGCGAGATCCCGCGGTGCCGCGGCCGCGGGTCGGCCTCGGAGATCCGCAGCGACGCCACGGCCCGCCCGCCCAGCGTGCCGACCGCGTTGACCGCCTCACCCGACTGCACCCCGGAGAACCCCCACCGGGTCCCAGTCCCCAGGTTGCCCGGCCCCTGCGTCAGTACGACGAGCTCCGCCGTCAGCACGTGTACGGCGGTCAGCAGCCCGGTGTGGACCGTGACAGCCTCCCGATCCCCGCCGTACGCCTGTCCAACGGTCACAGTCCCGCTCAGCCACCCGCTGTCCCGCAGCGCCGCCACAGTCCGCGAGAACGCCAGCGGCAGCGCCCCACCGTCAGTCATCACATAGACGACCCGCGTGGTCGGCCGTGCCTCGTACAGACCGGCCAGTACGGCGGGGAGCGCCGAGTGCAGGTCCGCCACGACGACCGGCGTACGGAAGAGGTCGTCCGCGTCACGCAGTACGTCGTGGTCGGGGGAGTCCTGCTCGTCCGCGCCCAGCACCATCGTCTGCAGCGGCGTGTAGCGCGCCTTGACCAGGTGGCCGTGCTCAGGAGGGTCCTCCGGCAGCCGGTCCGGTACGGCGACCACCAAGGCGTACCCGCCCGTCCCCAGGCCCTTGTCGAGCGCGCCGACGTTCAGCAGCACCCGGTCGCCGGCCACCGGCGAACCGACCAGCTCCGGGTAGGCCAGCGCGCGCACAGCCTGCGAACCGACCGTCACTGTCAGCTCAACAGCGCCCGCCCAGCTCCGTCCGACCTCACGCACCACACCGTCGCGCCACCGAATCACACGCCGACTGTAGTGCCTCGAAGGTGTGTTCGAAGATTTCGGTGCGGGAGGGCGGGGTTTGACGCTTTCAGGCCGTAAGGTGGTCGGGTGTCGGCGCGGAAGAGTGAGCGACTGCTCAACGTGGTCATCTGCCTGCTGGTCGCGCGCACCTACGTGACCAAGGAACGCATCCGCGAGGTCGTCGAGGGGTACGCGGGCCAGACCGACGACGCGTTCGAGAAGATGTTCGAGCGGGACAAGGACGAGCTGCGCGACCTCGGCATCCCGATCGAGATGGGCACCATCGACAAGTTCTTCTCGGACGAGGTCGGCTACCGGATCCGCCGGGACGTGTTCGAGCTGCCCGAGGTTCATCTGGAGCCGGACGAGGCCGCCGTACTGGGTGTCGCCGCCCGGGTCTGGCAGCACGCCAGCCTGGCCGAGGCGACCACGTCGGCCGTGCTCAAGCTGAAGGCGGCCGGGATCCAGACCGACCAGTCCGCGCTGAGCGCCATCGAGCCGCACGTCGGCGCGTCCGAGCCGGCCTTCGACCCGCTGTGGTCGGCCGTGGTCAGCCGGACCGCCGTACGGTTCCAGCACCTGCGCAGCGGCGCGTCGGAGCCGACCACTCGGACCCTGGAGCCCTGGGGGATCGTCTCCTGGCACGGCCGTTGGTACGTCGTGGGCCGGGACCGCGACCGCCAGGCGACCCGGATGTTCCGGCTGTCCCGGATCGGTGGGGACGTGAAGACGGTCGGCGAGCCGGGCGCGTTCACCGTGCCGGAGGGCACCGACCTGCGGTCACTGGTGTCCGAGCTCGCGCCGCCGCGGCCGACGTCGGAGGCGAAGGTGCGGGCTCGCACCGGCTCATGCGTCAGCCTGCGGCGCCGTGCGAACGCCATAGAGCCGTACGAGGAGGGCTGGGACCTCCTGCACGTCCCGTACGGCGACTCCGGCGTGCTGGCCGAGGAGATCGCCTCTTACGGCCCGGACGCGGTGGTTGAGGGCCCAGGCGACGTACTGGACGGTGTGCTCTGGAGACTCCGGACGGTGGCCGGGGTATGAGTAATGCGCGTGACCAAGTGCAGCGGCTGCTGGCACTGGTGCCTTACCTGCGCGAGAACGACGGTGCGCGGGTCGACGACGTCGCCAAGGAGTTCGGCGTCCGGCCGAAGCAGATCCTCGCGGACCTGAAGGTGCTGTGGTTCTGCGGGCTGCCGGGTGCGCAGATGGGCGATCTGATCGAGATCGACATCGAGGCGGCCGAGGGCGACGGCGTCATCCACATCAACAACGCCGACTACCTGGCCCGTCCGTTGCGGCTGGCCGCGGACGAGGCGCTGGCGCTGCTGACCGCGCTCCGGACGCTGCGTGAGGTGACCGCCGGGAGCGACCGGGACGCGGTCGACCGGGCGATCGCCAAGCTCGAGCGCGCTGCGGGGGAGGCTGCGGCCGCGAGTGAGGGTGCGGCGGCCCACGTACACGTCGAGCCGGCCGCGCCGGAGATCGCCGAGACGGTCAACCGGGCCCTGGCAGGGAAGCGTCGCCTGCATCTGACGTACGACGTACCGTCGCGCGACGAGACCACCGAGCGGGACGTGGACCCGATGCGGCTGGTCGTCTCCGAGGGGCGCACGTACCTGGAAGCCTGGTGCCGGCTGGCCGAGGACGTCCGGTTGTTCCGCCTGGACCGGATCGCTGCGGTGAAGCTGCTCGAGCTGCCGAGCGAGCCGCCGCCGGAGGCGACGCCGCGGGACCTGTCGAACGGCATGTTCCAGCCGTCCGAGCGGGACCTGCTGGCGACCATCCGGCTCGCGCCGCCGGCCCGCTGGGTCGCCGAGTACTACCCGAACGAGTCGGTCGAAGAAGGCCCGGAGAACTCGCTCATCGTCAAGCTCCGCGTCGCCGACACCGGCTGGCTCCAGCGCCTGGTCCTCCGCCTGGGCGGCGCCGCCACAGTCCTCGACCCACCCGACCTGACCACCCAGATCGCCGCCACCGCCCGCGAAGCCCTCTCCGCGTACGACGACCCGTCCTGACGAACGCCTCGTTCGAGCGGATATCCGCTCGTGGTGTGCCTTCTCCCCTCGTAGACGACCGGAGAAGGCATAGGTCGAGGGGATATCCCCTCGAACGCGGGTGGGGTGGGGCTAGCCCTGGCTGAGGTTCTTTTCGAGGGGGGCGCGGAAGCGGGGGGTTACGCGGACGCCTGAGAGCCAGGCGGTCCAGCGGGCGGCTTCGGACTCGACCAGGGCGAGGGTGTCGGAGCCGACGTCTTCCAGGAGTTGGTAGCGGACTTCGCCGGACTCCGGCTGGCCCCAGCCGCCGATGATGCGGCCGTCGGCCCAGACCGTCGGTCCCACGTTGCCGGTGTTGTCGAACAGCTTCGCCTTGTGCTCGCCGAGGTACCAGTCGCGGTCCTTCCAGCCCATCGGCGTCGGGTCCAGCGCCGGCAGGAACGCCACCCACGGCTCCACCGGCACCTCAGGCGCATCGTCACCCGGCAGCACGTAGCCCACCTGCCCGTCCAGGTCCACCTCGACCGCCTCGACCGCAGCCAACGCCTTCTTCGTCTGACCGCCTGTCCAACCGGCCCACCACTGCAGGTCAGCCGCCGTACCCGGGCCGAACGACGACAGCCACGCTCGAGCCAGCGTCACCCGCGCCTCCTCAGCGGCGAGCTTGTCACCGAGCCCGCCCGGCACCCAGTCCTCCGCCGGTGACCACTGGTGCTGGCTGCTCAGCCACGTCCCCAGCGGGCGTCCACGCACGATCCGCCCCTCAGCCGACAGCTGGAACAGCACCCGGCTCGTCACGTACGGCTGAGCGGCGTACGCCTTCCCCTCCGCCATGCTGAGCCGGCTCCGCAGCCGCGGCTCGTCCGCAGACAGCTCCTGAGCGGTCGCAGACCCGCGCAGCGTCAGCGCCGTGGCCGTCGACTCCTCGACCGCCCGCAACCACTTCCCGGACGCCTCCACGTCCGGCGCGATCCCCGCCTCGGTCAGGTGCTTGACCAGCAGCTTCCGCTGCTTCACCGCGATGTCGTCCGTGCACGCCGCCTGCACCACCGGCGCAAAAGCAGTGGGTACGACGAACACCGTTCGGCGCATGCCGAGCATCCGGATCAGCGTCCGGTCGTCGTACAGAGCACGCTCCGTGCCCGCCACCTCACTCCCAGGCACACGCGCAGCCACGGACAGGTGGACGGTGGCGGGATCGGTGGCGTGCAGGGCCACCATGGCCGTGGCCGCGGCCACCGGGTCCGCGGCCTGGACGTCCGGCCCGAGCCGGTGCCGCCGGCCGATCCGTGTCCGCCGCTCCTCGACCCCGAACCGCACCATCCAGCCGCCCCCTCGCCGTACCGAAAGTTTCCGTGCTCACACGCTCGCGGAAGCAGTCTGCCCGCTCACCGGCCGACCGGCAGCCCGAAGGCCGCGTCGGCTGCGAGACACCCGGTTTTACCATCACGTTCCGGCACCGTTGTCCACCGAGACTCCCCGCGGGACGTGGGCGAGCGCCGGGAACCGGCTAGGCTCCTGGGTATGTACTGGTTCCTGCTCTTCCTCGGTGTGGTGGCGGTGTGGCTGCTCGTCCTCGCCCTGCTCGCGAAGAGGCTGTGGGGCCAGGGCAAGGCGCTGACGCGTGAGTTGGTCGCCGCCCAGTCCAAGCTGGACGCCGCGATGTCCACGGCCGGGTCTGGACAGACCCGCGAGGATCAGCGAGCACCGGCGTAGTATTCGGCCCACGTTCGCACGCTCGAGCGTCCACCTAGAAGTTTTGTGAAAGGGAGATCGACATGGCACCACTCATCGGTATGCCCCAGGGCGCGGAGTGGCTGATCATCCTCGCCATCGTCGTGCTGCTGTTCGGATCGGCCAAGCTGCCGGCTCTGGTGAAGCAGCTCGGCAAGTCGAAGAAGATCTGGGAGGAAGAGGTCGGCCCGAAGAAGAAGGAGCCGGAGCTGACCGAGGGCACCACCCAGCCGGCCCAGGCGCCGACCCAGCAGGCCGCCCCCCAGGCGCAGCCGCAGGCGGCCCAGCAGCCGAACCAGGTGAACGGCCAGGCAGGCGACGGCCTGCCGCCGCACACGGCCAACTGAGCCGAGCACCCGCCGGTGTCATTGGTGAAGATCGGACGGCGTAAGGAACCCAAGGAGCGCCGTCCGAAGGACGACGAGGGTCGGATGACCCTGCGCGAGCACATCATCGAGCTGCGCAACCGGCTGGTGATCAGTGTGCTCGCGATCGTGGCCGGGACGATCGTGGGCTGGATCTTCTACAACCAGGCCTTCGACTTCCTGACCAAGCCGTTCCTGACCAGCGTCGCCGAGATGGCCAAGGACGCGGGCAACACGAAGACCCCGCAGCTCACCTTCCCCGGCGTCGGCAACGCGCTGACCTTCCGGATCAAGATCTCGGCGCTGTTCGGCCTGATCCTGGCCGCGCCGGTCTGGCTCTACCAGCTGTGGGCGTTCATCGCGCCCGGCCTGCACCGCAACGAGCGGAAGTGGGCCTACGTCTTCTCGGCGCTCGCCACCCCGCTGTTCGCCGGCGGTATCTGGGTGGCCTACTGGACGCTGCCGAAGGGCATCGAGATCCTGCTCGGCTTCACCCCGCTCGACATCCAGAACCTGGTCGAGCTGCCCGACTACCTCGACTTCGTGCTGCGCACGATGCTGGTGTTCGGGGTCGCGTTCCTGATCCCGCTGGTGGTCGTGCTGCTGAACATCCTCGGGATCGTCCCCGGCGCCGCGCTGGGCCGGTTCCGGCCGTACATCGTGCTGGTCATCTTCGTGTTCGCGGCGGTCGCGACCCCGTCCGGTGACCCGTTCACGATGTGCCTGCTGGCGATCCCGATGTGCGTGCTGTTCTTCATCGCCGAGGTGATCTCCCGGCTCAACGACCGCCGCCGGGCCCGCAAGACCGAAGAGCTCCTGGCCGACTGATGAGCAGGAAAGTAGCGCTGGTGGTCAACCCGACCTCCGGCAAGGGCCTCGGTGCCCGGGTGGCGCCGGTCGTCCGCGGGCGGCTGGAGGCGGCCGGGCTCACCGTCGACGAGTACTCGACGACGTGTGCCGAGGACGTCGGCCGGATCTCGGCCGACGTGATCGCCTCCGGCGCCGACGCGGTCGCGCTGATCGGCGGCGACGGCACCATCCACCTCGGCGCCCAGGTGCTGGCCAAGTCCGGGATGCCGTTCGGCGCGATCCCGGCCGGCACCGGCAACGACTTCGCCCGTGGGATCGGCGTACCGCTGAAGGATCCGGCCGCGGCGGCCGACCTGATCGTGGCCGGCAACACCCGGGCGGTCGACCTCGCGGTGGCCAAGGACGAGTACATCACCACCGTGGTTGCCGGCGGTTTCGACTCCCTGGTGAACAAGCGCGCCAACGCGATGAGCTGGCCGAAGGGCAACTCGCGCTACACCGTCGCCACCCTCGCCGAGCTCCGCACCTTCACCCCGCTCGAGTACGTCGTGACCGTCGACGACCAGGTGATCGAGACCAGGGCCATGCTGGTCGCAGTCGGCACCGGGCCGACGTACGGCGGCGGACTGCAGATCTGCGCCGGCGCCGAGATCGACGACGGCCTGCTGGACGTCACGATCATCTCGCCGCTGTCCCGGCTGACCCTGCTGCAGCTGTTCCCGAAGCTCGCCAAGGGCACGCACGTCGGCGATCCCCGGCTGCTGACGCTGCGCGGCAAGTCGGTCCGGATCGAGTCGCCCGGTATCACCGCGTACGCCGACGGCGAGCCGCTCGGCCCGCTCCCGGTCGACATCACCATCGCCCCAGGCGCCCTCACCGTCTTCGCCTGAGACACAACCTTCCCTCTCTAAGGCGTGACCCTGGGTTCGGGGCGGTCAGTTCGGTGGTCTGCTTCGGCTCGTTGACGGAGCATGGACAGGGTCGTTGCCAACTGTTCGACGACGCCGGCAGGCAGCACCGAACCCACCCAGGTGGTGAGCTCCGCCTCGACGGTGGGGGCTGCTGCGGCGAGGATGCGCTCGCCTTCCGGAGTGAGCGTGACCAGCGACGAGCGGCGGTCGTGCGGATTCGCCGTACGGCGGACGCGGCCGGCGGACTCGAGCCGGTCGACGGCCTTGCTGGTCGCGCCGACGGTGATCGCCATCTGGTGGGCGAGGTCGTGCACGCGGGCCGACCCGCGGGCCGCGATGAACCGGAGGAACTCGAACTGGCCCAGCGGCAGGTCGTGCTCCGCCTTCAGCCGGGCGTCGAGCACGTTGTACAGCCGCGTCTCCAGCCGGACCAGGTCGGTGAACAGTGCTGTGAGATCGGTCACTCGGCATCCTGGGGAATGAGCTGCTGAGGAATCTGGTTACCAGGAACTATATTCCTCGGAATCTATCATCCAGCGGAGGATGACGATGACCTTCGAACAACGCGCCGCGGCGCGAGCCATCATCACCAAGGGCGACCTCGGCCGGACCGTGGCGGAGCAGCGGGCCGGGTTCGACGAACTGTTCGCGACCCGGCCGCTCGGCGACGACGTCACGCTGACGCAGCGCACGCTGGGCGGCGTCCCGGCGCTGGACGTCGATGTCGCCGGTGCGGATGGCGACGCGGTGATCTTCTACCTTCACGGCGGCGGTTACGTCGTCGGTTCGGCCCGGACCGGCGCCAACCTGGCGGCCCCGCTGGCCCGCCGTACCGGCTTCCAGGCGGTCTCGCTGGAGTACCGGCTCGCACCGGAGAATCCCTTCCCGGCTGCGCTCGATGACGCGTTGGCGGCGTACAAAGCGCTCGTGGAGACCGGCCGTCCGATGGTGATCGCGGGCGACTCCGCAGGTGGCGGGCTGGTCCTCGCCACCATGCTGGCCGCGCGACGCGAGGACCTCCGGCTGCCGGCCGCTGCCGTTGTCTTCTCGCCCTGGGCCGACCTCACGCTGTCCGGCGCGAGCATGGACACCCGCGGCGACTTCGACCCGCTGTTCAGCCGCGCCCACATGCAGGAGTACGCCGACCACTACCTCGCCGGCCACGACCCCAAGCACGACCTGGCCAGCCCCCTGCTTGCCAACCTGACCGGCCTCCCACCCCTCCTGATCCAGGTCGGCAGCGCCGAGGTCCTCCTCGACGACGCCCTCCGCCTGGCCACCCACGCCGCCGAACAAGACGTCGACGTGAGCCTGGACGTAGTCGCCGGCGCACCCCACGTCTACCCCCTGATGGCCGGCCTCCTGGACGAGGCCGACGAGGCCCTCGACCACGCCGCGACGTTTCTTGGGGGTCGGGTCGCATAGATTGGGGGCATGAGCACTCCGTCCGAGAAGTACGCCGTGTTTCGCTCGGACCAGGAGCATCCGGCGGTCGTGGAGTTCAGGCGGCTGTACGACTTCGAGCTCGACGAGTTCCAGTTGCGGGCCTGTGCGGCGCTGGAGGACGGGCATCAGGTACTGGTGGCGGCGCCGACCGGGTCCGGCAAGACGCTGGTCGGCGAGTTCGCCGTCCACCTGGCCCTGCAGCGCGGGCAGAAGTGCTTCTACACCACCCCGATCAAGGCGCTGAGCAACCAGAAGTACGCCGACCTGGTCAGCCGGTACGGCGCCGACAAGGTCGGCTTGCTGACCGGTGACAACTCGATCAACTCCGACGCCCCGATCGTCGTCATGACGACCGAGGTGCTGCGGAACATGCTGTACGCCGGTTCCAGCACCCTGCTCGGCCTGTCGTACGTCGTGATGGACGAAGTGCACTACCTGGCCGACCGCTCCCGCGGCGCGGTGTGGGAGGAAGTGCTGATCCACCTGCCCGACTCGGTGTCGGTGGTGTCGTTGTCCGCGACCGTGAGCAACGCCGAGGAGTTCGGCGACTGGCTGGAGACCGTCCGCGGCAACACCGTCGTCGTCCTGGAGGAGAAGCGGCCGGTGCCGCTGTTCCAGCACGTGATGGTGGGCAAGCGGCTGCACGACCTGTTCGCCGGGGAAGCGCCGACCGCGAGGGTCGGCGCACCTGCGAAGAACAAGTCCGGCAACCCGGCCAAGGCGGCGCAGCCCGACCTGAAGGACCTGGTCAACCCGCAGCTGGTCCGGATCGCCCGCGACGACAACCGGGTCTTCCGCGACGACTCGCGCAAGCCGCGGCGGCGGCGCGACCTGCCGAAGAACCGGCCCAGCCGGACGCACTTCACGCCGTTCCGGTCCGACGTGGTCGATGAGCTGGACGCCGGCGCGCTGCTGCCCGCGATCTACTTCATCTTCTCCCGCAAGGGCTGCGAGGACGCGATGCTGCAGTGCCTGCGGTCCGGCCTGCGGCTGACCAAGCCGCACGAGCGGGACGAGATCAAGCGGGTGCTGGCCGAGCGGACCGCGGACCTGCCGGACGAGGACCTCGGCGTGCTCGGGTACCACGACTTCGCCGAGGCGCTCAGCCGCGGGATCGCCGCGCACCACGCGGGCATGCTGGCGGCCTTCAAGGAGGTCGTCGAGGAACTGTTCGCACGCGGCCTGATCAAGGTCGTGTTCGCCACCGAGACGCTTGCCCTGGGCATCAACATGCCGGCCCGCACCGTCGTGCTCGAGAAGCTGTCGAAGTGGAACGGCGAGGCGCACGTCGACATCACCCCGGGGGAGTACACCCAGCTCACCGGACGGGCCGGGCGGCGCGGGATCGACGTCGAGGGGCACGCGGTCGTGCTCTGGCAGCCCGGGTTCGATCCGCGCGCCGTGGCCGGGCTGGCCTCGACGCGTACGTACCCGCTGCGGTCGTCGTTCTCCCCGTCGTACAACATGGCCGTCAACCTGGTCCGCCAGGTCGGCCGGACCCGGGCCCGCGACATGCTGGAGCTGTCGTTCGCGCAGTTCCAGTCCGACCAGGCGGTGGTCGGGCTGGCCCGGCAGGTGCATCGCAACACCGAGGCGCTCGAGGGCTACAAGGAGTCGATCGACTGCCACCTCGGCGACTTCCTCGAGTACGCCGACCTGCGCCGGCGGATCGGTGAGCGCGAGGCGTCCGGGTCGAAGCGGCGCAAGCTCGACCGCCGGATCGAGGCGCAGGAGTCGATCGAGAAGCTGCGGATCGGCGACATCGTCCGGATCCCGGCCGGCCGCAGCGCGGGCTTCGCGCTGGTGCTCGACCCGGGGATGCGCTCGGAGCGGGAGGGCCCGCGGCCGACCGTGCTGACGCTGGACCGGCAGGTCCGCAAGCTGTCGATGATCGACTTCCCGACCCCGGTCGAGGCGATCGGGTCGCTGCGGATCCCGAAGAAGTTCAACCCGCGCAACCCGCAGCAGCGGCGCGAGCTGGCCCAGGTGCTGCGGAGCCGCACCGACATGCTGGGTGAGGACGGGCCGCCGTCGCGCGCCCGCGGCCGCGACGCGGTCAGTCATGCGGACGACCCGGAGCTGCAGGAGATGCGGGCGCAGTTGCGCGCGCACCCGTGCCACGGCTGCTCGGACCGCGAGGACCACGCCCGTTGGGCCGAGCGGTACTTCCGGCTCGACCGGGAGAACCGCGACGTGCAGCGGAAGATCGAGCAGCGGACGAACACGATCGCCCGCCAGTTCGACCGGGTCTGCCAGGTGCTGGACGCACTGCACTACCTGGACGGCGACAAGACCACCGAGGCCGGCGACCGGCTGGCGCGGATCTACACCGAGCTCGACCTGGTCGCGGCGGAGTGCCTGCGGCAGGGCGTGTTCGACGACCTGACGGTGCCCGAGCTGGCCGCGTGCCTGGCTGCGCTCGTCTACGAGTCGCGGGCGAAGGACGAGCCGACGTCACCACGGTTGCCGCGTGGCGACGTACGGCAGGCGCTGGAGCGGATGGGGTCGATCTGGCGGGACCTGTCGGCCCTGGAGCGCGACATGCGGGTCGACTTCCTGCGGTCGATGGACCTCGGGTTCTGCTGGCCGGCGTTCCGCTGGGCCTCGGGCGCCTCGCTGGCCGAGGTGCTGTACGAGTCCGACCTTGCCGCGGGTGACTTCGTTCGTTGGGTGAAGCAACTGATCGACCTCACCGAGCAGGTCGCCGACGCCGCCGGTGACACCCAGCTGCGCAGCACCGCACGAGCTGTCGTGGACCAGATCCGGCGCGGTGTGATCTCGTACGCCTCGGTGGTCGACGAGCCGTAGACGAACCCACGCGGTGAGAGACTCCTCAGGCACTGCCCCCTGCCTTGAACACCTGAAGGAGAACACGTTCGTGGAGCTGTCGCGCCGCAACCTCGGGAAGTTTGCTGTCGCAACCGGGGCGGCTGCCGCCGTCGGCACCGGAGTGGGGACGACGGTGCTCAGTCGTTCCGCCGATGCCGCCGCGACCTGGAAGACCACCGGCACCGCGGTCACCGCGCTGGCCGGGTTCGACAGCCAGATGAAGACCTTCATGCAGGCCCGCGGCATCACCGGCGGCCAGCTCGCGGTCACCTACAAGGGCCGCCTGGTGCTTGCCCGCGGCTACAGCACGTCCACCTCGCTGGACGTCCAGCCGACCTCGCTGTTCCGGATCGCGAGCGTGTCGAAGTCGATCACCGCGGCCGCGATCATGAAGCTGGTGCAGGACGGCAAGCTGAGCCTGTCCACGCCGGTCACCAAGATCCTCACCATCACCCCGCCGACCGGCCAGACTCGGGACGCGCGCTGGTCGTCGGTGACGATCAAGCGGCTGCTGCAGCACCTCGGCGGCTGGGACCGCGACCTGACCGGTGACCCGAACTTCAAGGACGCCACGATCTCCAAGGCGCTGAACGTGCCGATGGAGCTCAAGCACGCCGACGTGATCAAGTACATGGCCGGCCAGACGATCAACCACGCGCCGGGCACCAAGGTCGTCTACTCGAACTTCGGCTACGTGCTGGCCGGCCGGGTGATCGAGAAGGTCAGCGGCATGAGCTACGCGGCCTACGTCCAGCAGAAGCTGCTGACCCCGCTGAAGATCAAGCGGATGGCGCTGGGCTGGAGTATCGCCAAGCACACGGGTGAGATGCCGTACGAGTCGCAGTACACCGGCAGGACCGTGCTCGACAACACCGGCGCGACGGTGGCATCGCCGTACGGGACATTCAGCATGCGGATCCAGGACGCGAACGGCGGCTGGATCGCCAGCGCGCCGGACCTGGTCCGCTGGGCCCGGATGTTCGACGCGTCGTCCTCGGTGCTGAACTCCACCTCGCTGAACGCGATCTGGGCGAAGCCGGAGACCGGCATCAGCAACGGCTGGTACTACGGCCTCGGCTGGCAGGTGCGTCCGACGTCGGGCGGCACCGGGCGCAACACCTGGCACACCGGCAGCCTGCCGGGCACCTACAGCCTGCTGGTCCGGACCTCGTCCGGGATGAGTTGGGCGGCCATCTTCAACCGCCGCGACGACGCCAGCGGCAAGTCGTACGCCGACATCGACGCGGCGATGTGGACCGCGGCCAACGGCGTGCAGACCTGGCCGACCCACGACTACTTCTCCAAGTACTTCAGCTAGAACAGCGACCTGAAGTGTGGGGTGCGCACCTGCGCCTCACCTGCCATCGAGGTCAGTACGGCGCGGACGGTGTCGATCGCGTCGTCGCCGTACTGCCTTCGGAGCTTGCGCTCGTAGGCCTGGTGGAACTTCCGGGCCGCGTTGAGCGCCGCCTCGCCCCGCGGGGTCAGGTGCAACAGGCGCGCGCGGGCGTCGGACGGGTCGGGACGCCGTTCGACGTATCCGCGCCGTTCCATGTCGTCGACGATCTGGCTCGCGCCCTGCTTGGTGATCTCCAGCCGCTCCGCGAGTCCGCTGATACTCGTCGGCCCGGCGCCCAGCGTGCGCAGCACGAACCCGTCCGACCGGCCCTGGTCGTCGAACCCCTGCGCGGCGGTCTCGGCCCGCAGCCCCCGGACGAACTCCTGCTCGGCCAACAGCAGCAGGATCCCGAAATCAGGCTTGCCAGATCGTGTCATGCCCTCCATGATAGTCAAGCTGGCTTGGTCAAGTCAGCTTGACTATCTGAAGGAGGGGACATGCAGGTTGTCCGAGCGGGCGAGGCGCCGGTGTTCGAGCTGCCCGGCGTGCGGTTCACGGTGATGGCGGCGCCGAGCCTCGGGTCGGCCGGGTTGTGCACGTGGAAGCTCACCGTCGATCCCGGCGCCGGCGGCGACCAGCCGCACACCGTCGACCGCGACGAGGTGTTCATGGTGCTCGACGGCACTGTGCAGGTAACCCCGGACGGCGACAAGCTCGGCGCCGGCGACGCCGTCGTGGTCGCCGCGGGGGAGCCGATCCGACTGACCAACCTCGGCGCCGGCCCGGCCGAGCTGTACGTCGCCGTCACCGCCGGCTTCACCGGGACGATGGCGGACGGTACGACGGTTCAGCCGCCGTGGGCGCAGTGAGTCAGCAGCGCCGGAGCGGTGCGGTGTAGGTGGTGTTGCTGGTGGTGGCGACGTAGTAGTCGGTGACCCAGCTGCCGTCACTCAGCCGGTCCCAGACGGACGTCGTACCGACCCTGGAGCCGGCGCGCTGGCAGGTCACCCAGGCCAGGGACCCGATCGGAAGCGGGCTTGGGTACGCGGCGTACGACGTACCCGGGCCGTGCCGGCGGGTCAGGTTGTTGATCGTGGTCTGGAAGGCGTTGCTGCAGCCGGGGATGGGTGCGGAGTAGCCGGTCTTGTTCGGTGTCCGCACGTAGTAGTCGGTCACGTAGGTGCCGTCGATCAGCTTGTTCCACACGCTGGTGGTGCCGATCTTCGGCCCGAACGTCTGGCAGACGATCCGTACGCCGGCGTTCGCCGCGATCGTGGACCGGACCGGGTACGCGGTAGACGGGCCGGCGTACGAGTGGATCGTGGTCCGGACCGTGTACGTGTACCAGACACTCGCCGCCGGCGCGTCGAAGCGGTCGCTGTCGATGTTGAGCGTCACGCCGCCGTGCGTCTCGTTGTGGTCGCCGAGGTACTGCTTGCCGCGTTGGCCGACCGCCCAGAAGGAGTTGGGCACGGTCGGCCAGCCGGTGAGCGAGCTGATGCCGTCCCAGCGGGCGATCCAGAGCGCGTCCGGCCGGGCGTACGACGTGGAGTTGTACGCCGACGCGAGGTGTGGCGCTCCCGAGTTCTGGTGCGCGTACACGCCGGAGAGGAACCCGAGCCGGTGCAGCTCCTTCGTCCAGGCCGACAAGAAGCGCAGCACCGTCGTCTTGCAGGTCGCATCAGCCGCGTTGTAGTGCTCCAGGTCGAAGTAGATCGCGCTACCGGCCAGCAGGTTGAGCGCCCGGGCTCTGGCGATCGCATCCCTGGCCTGGAGGCCGCCTTGGGTGGTGGCGGACGGCGCGGTCATCTTCACGGCGTTGGTCCGGAACGTGCAAGGCGCCTGGTAGCCCACGTAGATCGGAATCAGCCGGAAGCCCATTCGCGTCACGCTGCTGACCCAGCTGGGCGTGAGCTGCGGTTGCGCACAACTGCGGTTGACGCCGCCGATGTAGATCCCGATCGCCTTGTACGGCGAGGCTTTCCACGCCGTCATCTGGGCGACCGTCGGCGCCGTGCACGTGTCGAACGCATACCCGGTGAACCGCGTCGCCGTACTCCCCGCCGGATAGGTCAACGGCGTCGTCGGCTCGGCCGAAGCCGTCATCGGCAACCCCAATGCCAATACCGCGACAGCCACCGCCAGCACCCTGACCCGGATCATTACGATCACCCCCACCTGAGTAGTAGACAGCCGGGAGCCTGGCGGGCGCCAGTCCTGCGCAGGCGTTAAGTTGAGGGAAGCGTCGAGTCGGGAGGTCGTGGGATGCCGGAGATCGTGAAGCGCGAGGAGCGGCCGTACGTCGCGTTGCGGGGGAAAGTCGCGATGGACGGGATCGGCGCGTTCGCCGATCGGATGGGTGAGGTGGTGTCCTGGCTGGCCGCGCACGAGGTCGCCCCGAACGACGCTCCGTTCTTCAAGTACGACGTCGTCGACATGGAAGCCGGGCTGGTGCTGGAGATCGGGTTCCCGGTCGACGACCTGCACCACGGCGAGGGGGAGATCGTCGCGGGCGTGCTCCCGGCCGGCCGGTACGTGAGCGCCACCCACCACGGCCACCCGGACGGCCTGCTCGGCGCGACCCGCGACCTGCTCGAGTGGGCGGCCGAGCAGGGCCTGGAGTGGGATGCCCACGGCAACAACTGGACGGCCCGGCTCGAGATCTACCGGTCCGACCCGCGCGAGGTCCCGGACATGAACGACTGGGAGACCGACCTCGAGTTCAAGCTCAAGGACTGAGCCCGCCGTTGCCCAACGTGCTCGCCGGGATCAGCCGGCTTGACCCGGAACGGATCCGGCATGTCGCGTCCCCGCTGATCGAGCTCGGCTGCGCCCTGCACGTCCTGGCCGAGCCGCGCCACCACGGTCGGACCGAGTGGGCATCCGCCGTACCGCTGTCCGACGGCCTGCGGGCCGAGCTCGCGCAGTGGACGTGGACTGTGCGGGCGGTCCGCTCACGCTGTTTCGCGACGAGTACGGCGACCGGCGTGCCGACCTGGCAGGACGAGTTGGAGGCCCTGCGGTCCCGCCGGCCCGAGGACCTGGCGGCCGACCTGATCCGTCCCCTTCGCGGCCTGCCGTCGAACAGTCGCGCCACTGACGCCGACGCCGTACTGCGCTGGGCCCGGAGCCGGGGCCGGCCCGTCGGCGCCCTCGTCGAGGCGCTGCTGACCGACCCGGCCGAACCGGTACGGCGGTTCCTCGACCTGCTCGACGCCTGCTGGTCGGAGTGGTTCGAGGAGGTGTGGGAGCAGTCCCGGGATGCGCTGGCCGCTCGCGGCCGGCAGGATCGCGACCTGGCGATCCGCGCCGGGGTGGCCGCGATGCTGTGCTCGCTGGACGGCGCGATCAGCGTGCGGGACAAGGACAGCCTGCTGGTCCAGAAAGTCCAGAACAAGCGCATCGACCTGGGTGAACGCTCGCTCCTGCTTGTCCCCAGCAACTACATCGCGCCGCACCTGTTCCTCGGCGAGGTGCCGGGGGAGCCGCTCACGATCATCTACCCGGCCGCCGATCGCGGTCCGGCCGTGCCCACGGCCCAGCAGGTCCGCGCCCGCCTGGAAGCCCTCGCCGCCCCGGATCGCCTCTTCGTCTGCCGGGCCGTGGCCAGCGAGCCCCGCACCGCCGGCGAGATCGCCGGCCTCTGGGGACTGCACCCGACGCAGGTCACCCGCCACCTCCGCGCCCTCACCCGAGCCGGCCTGGTCACCGCCGAACGCCAGGGCCGCTTCGTCGCCTACCGCCTGGACGAGGACGCCTTCCGCAACCTCGGCACCGACCTTCTGGACCTCGTGATGAGGTGACGAAGAAAGTGCGCGATTCGTTGCAACCAAACGGCACGTTCGCTGCATCTATCCAGTAGTCCGAGGCAACCTCTCGGGCCCGCTGGACACAGAGGGGGAAGAGCGCCACCAGCAGCAACCGTCCTGGGCAGCGCCTGCCCAAATACCGGTATAGTCCGCAATCTCAAGAACGCAGCGCGATCTTGTCAGCGGCGTGGGGGGCAACACAGTGGATCGCAGTACAGACAAGGGCAGGGACGCGCGCCCGGAAAGCGCACCGGCGACCCGGGACGGGATGCCGGCGCGGCTGGACGCGCCCGTCCGGCTGCTGGTCGGCCCGGCCAACTTCGCGGGGCAGGGCACCAGATGGGCACGCGCGCTCGAGGAGCGGGCACCCGACACGTTGGCGACCTCGTTCGCGTTCTTCAGGGGAGTCCTCGACTACCCGGTCGACTACGGCGTCCCGGCGCGCACGTACCGGCGCCATCGTCGATGGCAGCTGAACTTCTACAACCATGTCGTGCGCAACTACACGCACGTGCTGATCGAGGCGGCGCGGCCGATCTTCGGTCCCTTGCACGGACCGGACGCGGCCGGCGACATCCAGCACCTGATCTCCAAGGGCTTGCACCTGGGGCTGATGGCGCACGGCTCCGATGTCCGCGTACCGAGCCGGCACGTCGAGCTCGAGCCGTGGTCGCCGTTCCCCGACCTCGAGGACGAGACCGTCGAACTGCTCGAGCGCAACGCGACCCGGGCTGTCGAGCTGTTCACGTCGTACCCGGGCCCGGTCTACGTCTCGACGCCTGACCTTCTGGACTACGTCCCGAACGCTGCGTGGTGCCCGGTGGTCGTCGACGTCGACACCTGGCGCAGCGACGCCCCGGTGCTCGCACACGAGAAGCCGGTGGTGGCCCACGCGCCCAGCAAGTCGGCCATGAAGGGCTCCGAGCTCATCGACCCGATCATGGAGCGCCTGGCCCAGCGGGGGCTCATCACCTACCGCCGGGTCGAGGGCGTCGATCCGGCGGACATGCCGGCCGTCTACCGCGACGCCGACATCGTCCTCGACCAGTTCCGCGTCGGCAGCTACGGCGTCGCCGCGTGCGAGGCCATGGCGGCGGGCCGGATAGTGGTGGGTCACATCGCCCAGCACGTCCGCGACCGCGTGGCCGCCGACACCGGGCTCGAGCTGCCCATCGTGGATGCGACGCCGGACACCGTCGAGCAGGTCGTGCTCGACCTCATCGCGCACCCGGAGCGGGCCCGCGCGGTCGCGGCGCGCGGGCCGGCCTTTGTCGAGCAGGTGCACGACGGCCGCCGGTCGGCCGAGACGCTCGCCGCGTTCGTGGAGCAGCCGAGCACGGTGCCGGCGGACTGGAAGCCGCCGTGGGTCCGGCCCAAGGTCGTCATGATGGCCGGCAACGAGATCGTCGTCGACGCCCGCGTGCTCAAGTACGCGCAGACAGTGGCCAACTGGGACCTCGACGTCACCTGCATCGGCATCCCCGGGCGCAGACTCAGGGGTATCCGCCGGCTCGGCAAGGTGCAGGTGTTGTGCCCGCCCATCCAGTCGAAGGTCCTGGTGACGGGCTGGCGCAAGCGGTGGGCAACCATCAAGGCCAACCTCAACCCGTGGTTCAGAACCGAGGCCGAGTACAAGCTGGCCTACGGCCGCTGGCAGTACGACAGCCGCGAGCTGCGCGCCGAGCGTGGCCGGGACCGCCGCGACCGCCAGCGCACCGGCGGCTCGTCCCGGCCGACCCTGCGGCCGGCCGTCGACCGGCTGCGGCGGGCGGTGACCTGGCGGACCTTGCGGCTGCGTCGCGCCATCCTGCACGCCCGCGCCTATCTCGTCCGGCGGGCCAAGCACCAGACGACCGACCTCACCGACCTGGGCATCGGCAAGCGGCGCGAGCGGCTGCTCGCTCTGCACCGCCGCCTGCCGTCGGGCCGCTGGCGGCGGGTGATGCCCGAGTTGGTCGACCAAGAGCTGACGCTGGGCCCGCTGCTGGACCGGATGCAGATCGAGGTCATCCACGTGCACGACGTGTTCATGCTCGGCATCGCGGCGCGCGCGGCGCACCGGGCGGCCCTGGATGGCCGCACGATCAAGATCATCTACGACGCCCACGAGTACATCCCGGGCGTGCCGGTGGTCGCCCCGCGCCGGGTCGCCGCATACAGCGACCTCGAGCGCGAGTTCATCCGCGACGCCGACCGCGTCATCACGGTGTCCGAGCCCTTGGCCCGCTGGCTGCAGCGCGACCACAAGCTGGCCAGCCTGCCCGACGTCGTCCTGAACGCGCCGGTCGAGCCGCCGGAAGACGCCGAGGTCACGGGTCTGCGCGAGCTGCTGCAACTGTCCGAGGACGTCCCGCTGCTGGTGTACGGCGGCGGCGTCAACCGCGCCCGCGGCGTCGGGACGGTCGTCGAGGCACTGCCCCAGCTGCCCGAGGTCCACCTCGCGATCGTTGCGCGGGCCAACTCCGTCACCGCGGAGTTGCTGACCCGCGCAGCCGAGCTGGGCGTGGGCGACCGCGTGCACCTGGCGCCGTTCGTCGACGCCGAGGTCGTGCCGCTGTACCTGCGCTCGGCCAGCATCGGCCTCAGCCCGCTGCTGCACGCGCCCAACCACGACATCGCGGTGACGAACAAGTTCTGCGAGTACATCGCCGCCGGACTGCCCATCATCACCAGCGACACCCCGGCCCAGGCCGACCTGGTGAACGAGCTCGACCTCGGCGCCGTCTACACCGCGGGCGACGTGGACAGCCTCGTCCAGGCGGTCTGGAACGTGCTCGCCGACCGCGACCGCATCGCCAAGCGCATCGCCGACGACCCCCGGCTGCTGCACCGGTTCTCCTGGGCCGCGCAGGCCGAGGTCATCCGGTCGGTGTACGCCGACGTCATGGGCGACAGGCTGCCCGAAGCCGCCTGGGCCCCCGGCGCCACCACCGTCCGCCAACTCTCGCCCGCCCCACCCGAACCCCCGCCGACCAAGTGGCACACCTACCGGGAGAACGCCTCGAAGGGAGCGACGACGGACGAGCGGGTGTAGCGGGGCGCGTGGGGTGGTTCAGGCGGCGGCTGGTTGGAGGAGGTTGCGTAGCGCTCGGGCGGCGGTGAAGCCGGCTCGGTTGGCGCCGATGGTGCTGGCTGAGGGGCCGTAGCCGATGAGGTGGATTCGGGGGTCCAGGACGGTTTGGGTGCCGTTCATGCGGATGCCGCCGGAGGGCTCACGGAGGTGGAGTGGGGCCAGGTGGGCCAGGTCGGCGCGGAAGCCGGTGGCCCAGAGGATGGTGTCGACGTGCAAGGTGCGGCCATCGGGCCACTCGACGCCGTCGGGGGTGATGCGGGAGAAGATGGGCTGCCGCTCGTAGACGCCGCGCCGCAGCGCGTCCTGTTCCTGCTCGCGGAGGTGCAGGCCGGTCACGCTCACCACGCTCCGCGGCGGTAGTCCCGCGCGTACCCGCTCCTCGACCTTGGCGACCACCTGCCGCCCGTACTCCGGGCTGAAGTCCTCACCCGTGCGCCACTCCGGCGGCCGACGCGTCACCCAGGTCGTGGTCGCGACCTCGGAGATCTCCGCCAGCAACTGCACCGCCGACGCGCCGCCACCGACCACGAGCACGTGCTGGCCGGCAAACGCCGAGGCCCCGCGATAGTCCGCCGTGTGCAGCTGCCGCCCGCGAAAGCTCTCGATCCCCGGATACCAGGGAATGAACGGCCGGTTCCACGTCCCGGTCGCGTTCACGATCGCCTCGGTCAGGTAGGTCTCACCAGACGTCCGCACTTCGAACTGCGACCCGACCCGACGCACACTCGACACCACCACCGGCCGCAGCACCGGCAACGCGAACCGCTGCTCGTAGTCCGCGAAGTACGCCGGCACAAACGCGTTCGCCCGGTCGCCGTCGGCACTGGGCGGCACCGGCACTCCCGGCAGGTTCGCGATCCCGTGCACGTCCCGCATGGTCAGCGAGTCCCACCGGTGCTGCCACGCCCCACCCGCCGCCGGATTCCGGTCCAGTACGACGACCTCGTCGTACGGCGTGAACCCGAGCCGCACCAAGTGGTAGGCAGCCGACAACCCCGCCTGTCCCGCGCCGATCACGACAACCTTCACACCCAGACCAACACCCCGGACCCGACGGCTCTTCCCCGGCCAGCTCCGAGGTTCGGGGCTGTGCCGGCTAGGCGGCGAGCTTGAGTGCGGCGACGATGTCGGCGCCGGTGGGCGCGTTGTCCGGGTCGATGAGCCACTGCATGACCAGGCCGCCCAGGATCGCCTGGTAGAGCCCGCCGAGTAGGCGCCGCTCCTCGTCCCCAGTGGGAGAGCCGAGGAGATCCGCCAGCTCGCTTCGCGCGTACCGCTGGGAATCGGTGAGGAACGTGCGGAGCTGCTCCGCGCGGTCGATCTGCCCGACCAGCTCGTACTGCACTGTCCACATCGGACGGTCGGACTGCACCGAGGCGATGACGCCGTCCCAGATGGCGGCCGGGTCGCCACCGGCAGCCATGGCCTCACTGAGTCGCGCGCCCCACTCACCCACGGCCTCGAACAGCGCCTGGCTGAGCAGCGCCTCGGTGGAGCCGAAGTGGTACCCGATCGCGGCCAGGCTCACGCCGGCGGTGGTCGCGACGTCGCGTGCCGTCGTCCGCGTGAAGCCCTTCTCGAACAAGCATTGTTTGGCGCCCTGGATCAGGGCTTCCCGGTTTCCCATGCCCACATCATACAGAGTTCTCAGACAATCGTCTTGCACAGATGTCTAAGACCTGCGTACGATGCTTCACATGACGATCAACGAGCAGCACTACCTCCGCATCGGCGGCGTCGAGCAGTGGATCCAGATCCGCGGCGAGAGCGCCGACAACCCCGTGCTCCTGGTCCTGCACGGCGGCCCGGGCTCGCCGTACGCGGTGTTCACGCCGCTGATCCGTTCCTGGGAGCGCGACTTCACCGTCGTCCAGTGGGATCGGCGCGGCTGCGGCAAGACTCGCGCCCGCGGCACCAAGCAGACAGCCCCGTTCGAGCGGCATCTCGAGGACGCGATCGAGGTCACCGAGTTCCTGCGGACCCATCTCGACAAGGACAAGATCGTCCTGATGGCCGGCTCGATGGGCACGATCATCGGCCTGCCGCTGGCGCAGCGCCGCCCGGACCTGTACTCCGCGCTGGTCACCACGGACCTGTACGCCGACATGCACCGCAACGAGGCCCTCGGCTACGCCCGCTGCCTGGAGCGGGTGACCGCGGCCGGCAACTCCAAGGCCGTCCGCGCCCTGGAGAAGATCGGCGCCGACCCGGCCGCCTGGGACCTCAAGGCGTGGCAGATCAAGATGAAGTGGACGATGGCGACCGACCCCGTCACGCCCAATGCCGTGAGCAAGCTGCTGTTCCCGCTGGCACTCAAGGGGGAGGTCTACACCAAGCGGGAGGCGTGGCATCTGCTCGCCGGCTTTTTGGCCACCCAGAAGGCCATGTTCAGTGAGTACATGTCCTTCAACGCCTACGATCTGCCCGCCCGCTATGAGCTGCCGGTCTTCGTCTTCCAGGGCGCGGACGACGTGCTCACCCTGACCGACCTCGCGCAGGACTACGTCGCGCACATCGACGCGCCGCACAAGGAGATCGCGCTGATCGAGGACGCCAGCCACTTCGCAGCCTTCACTCAACCCGAGCGTTTCCGCGAGGCGCTGGTCAGCCGGGTACTGCCGATGATTCAGTCCGGCGACGGCACCGCGGATGCGGCGAGTCGTGGTACGGACCTGGCTTGAATACTGGGCAGATGGACCTGACCGCGGCGTACGGCTTTCGGATGGACTGGATCGTCAGCTTTGTCGCGGTCGCCCGCCACGGCGGCTTCTCAGCGGCCGCCAAGGCCGTCTTCCGCGGCCAGTCCCGGATCAGCGAGCACGTGGCCGACCTGGAGAAGGCCCTCGGCGTCCAGCTCTTCGACCGCACCGCGCATCCGGCCCGGCTCACGCCGGAAGGACGTGCGCTCCTCCCGCAGGCCGAGGAGATCCTGCGCCTCGTCCACAACATGTCCGCCGGGGGAGAGGTCCGTTTCGGCGCCTACCCGAGCGCGGCCGCCTGGCTGTTCCCCCAGGTCGTCCGCCGCCTCCCCGCCAACGTCAGGCTCCTCCTCGTCGAAGGACCCAGCGTCGACCTGGAGAGCGCCCTGGTCCGCGGCGACATCGACCTCGCCATCCGCCCGGTCCACCCGCTGGTCGCCGACGAGTCGCTCACCCACGAGGTGCTGTGGCGCGAGCCGCTGACCGCCGTGTTCCCTGAGAAGCACCCGCTCGCGGGCAGCCCGGCCGTCAGCCTGAAGCAACTCGCCGAGCTGCCGCTGATCTCGATCGGCGAGAGCGACGGGCCGCGGCAGTTCGAGTCGCACCTGGCGTTCGCGTCGGCGGGCCTGAGCCCCGAGTCCGCCTTCCGCACCAACCAGCCGCAGACGTTGCTCTCGCTGGTCCGGCATGGTCTCGGCGTCGGCGTGACCAACGAGCTCGCGGTCACCACCGCGAATCTGGCCGGCGTCCGTCTGGTCCCGATCGCCGACCCCGGCGTCGAGCGTCAGGTCGGCCTGTTCACCCGGCGCGACAGCCCGCCCTCGCCCGCGCTGGGTCAGGTGATCGAAGCGGTCCGTGCCGTCACCGGATGAACTGGTCCACGTAGTCCCTGCCCAGCCCGTTCGCGCCGTAGTGGTCGCGGCAGAGCTGGATCTTGGTGAAGGTGTCCTCGTAGCCGGTCTGGTTGCCGGCGTCGTCGACGTAGATCATCGCGCCGGAGATGTTGAAGAACGTGATCATCTCGGTGCAGTCCTCCGGCACCCGCAGCGTGTGGATCTCACCCGGCGGCTCGTACACGAACGACCCGGTCTCGGCGACCCAGTCGTGCTCGTCGTACTGCCACTTGCCCTTGATCACGTAGCCGAACACGGCGCTCGGGTGCCGGTGCCGGGACACGATGCCCGACCGGGTCACCTTGAGCAGGTTGCACCACTGCCCGGTGATCGTGTTCAGCATCAGCGGCCGGAACCACACGTCCGGCGCCTGCGGCACCCACAACCGGTCGTCCTCGGGCACCGCCGGTACGGCGATCTCCGCGGGAACTCCTGCCGAAACCGGGATCATCGACGCTCCTTCACATGTTTTCGTAGGGAGTGGAGCCGCCAAGCATGGGCAGCGACCGCGCCGTCTTTCATGGCGTAGAGACTGTCGGTCCTGACTGATTGGGTTGACGACGTGTCCCGATACCGGCTGTGCCCCACTCCGACGCAGCGGGTGGCGTTGCTGGAGCATTGCGGCCACGCGCGGTACGTGTGGAACCTGGCGCTCGAGCAGTGGTCGATGTGGTCCCGTGACAGCACACCGGCACCTGGCTTTGCTGAGCAGTGCCGGCAGTTGACCGCGGCGCGACTGACGTTCGGGTGGCTGCGGGCGGGGTCGCAGACTGTGCAGCAACAAGCGCTGCGAGATTTCGGACAGGCGGTCAGGAATTTCTACAGCGGCACCCATGGACGGCCGGCCTGGCGCAAGGCCGGGCTGCATGAGGGGTTCCGCATCGTCGGCTCCCAGGCGTCCCGGATCGTGAAGCTGAACCGGAAGTGGGGCGGCGTGCTGGTGCCCAAGGTCGGCTGGGTGCGGTTCCGGCTGACCCGACCTGTCCCCGCCGCGAGGTCGTACCGGGTCACCTGTGACCGGGTGGGTCGTTGGCATATCGCGTTCGCCGTGATCCCCCCGCCGATTCCCGCACCGGGGACGGGTGAGGTCGTCGGCGTGGACCGCGGCGTCGCTGTTTCGGCGGCCCTGTCCACTGGGGAGCTGCTGTCTTGTCCCGGTCCGTCGGCACATGAGCATGAGCGGCTGAAGCAGCTTCAGCGTCGCCTGTCGCGCTGCCGCCGTGGGTCGCGTCGCCGTCAACGGGTGAAGGCGGCGCTTGCCAAGCTGCACGCCCGGGTCGCCGACCGCCGCAAGGACTGGGTCGAGCAGGCCAGCACCGACCTGGCCAGGCGCTTCGACGTCATCCGCGTGAAGGACCTGCGGGTCGCTCGGATGACCAAGCGACCAAAACCCAAACCCGACCCCGTACAGCCCGGCGTCCATCTGCCGAACCGTCGCCGCGCCAAAGCCGGACTCAACCGCGGCATCCTTTCGAATGGCTGGGGCCTGCTCGTCCGGCGCCTCCAGCACAAGGCAGCGGGACGGGTCGAGAAGATCAACCCTGCGTACACGTCGCAAACCTGCAGCGTCTGCGGGCACCGCGCACCGGAGAACCGCGAGAGCCAATCGGTGTTCCGGTGCGTCGCCTGCAGGTATCGGGCGCACGCGGACGTGAACGCGGCAGTCAATATCGCGGCCGGACGGGCCGTCAGCGCACGCCGAGAGACGCCGGTACGGGTCTCGCCGAAGCGTGAACCTCAACACGCTACCTCCGCGTAGTAGTTGGAATCCCTACCGATTCCGGCGGGGAGGACGTCAAATGCTCTGGTAGCCGCCGTCTACAGCAAGGACGGCGCCGGTGACGAATCCCGCGTCCGGGCCCGCCAGGAAGGCGATCGCACCGGCGACCTCCTCCGGTCTGCCCCAGCGGGCCATCGGCGTACGGGAGATGATCCGGGCGGCCGCGTCCGGATCGGCTTGCAGGGCGGCGGTCAGGTCGGTGGCGATCCAGCCGGGCGCGACCGCGTTCACCCGGATGCCCTCGGCCGCCCAGGCGACCGCGAGCGACTTGGTGAGCTGCACGATCCCGCCCTTCGAAGCGCTGTACCCGGGGACCAGCGGCCCGCCGAAGTAGCTCAGCATCGAGGCGACGTTGACGATGCAGCCCCGGCTCGCGGCGAGCAGGTCGTGCGCGGCCTCGGCAGCCCGCATCGCGCCGGTGAGGTTGATCTCGACGACCTCCCGGAACACCTCGGGCCGGTGCTCGTGGCCGCGCCGGATGATGCCGGCCGCATTGACCAGTACGTCGAGCCGGTCGAGCGACCCGATCAGCTCCTCCAACGCATCCGGCGCGCGGAGGTCGAGCTCGTGCAGCTGAGCTGACCGCTGCAGCTCGGGAGACGCCTCCGCGACCTTCAACCCGGCGGCGACCACGGAAGCGCCGTCGAGGACGAGCCGGAGCGCGGTGGCCGCGCCGATACCGCTCGTACCTCCGATGACAAGCGCGGTCCGAGCCATGTCCGGCATCCTGCACCGCTGTCCAGGTCAGCACAACGAAGACCCGGACAGCGGATGCCCCCCATCCGCAGCCCGGGTCCCGTTCCTCAGGTCAGTCGCCACTCACGTCGATCCGGCGGTGGTACCGCTGTCCCGCCTTGCCGCCGATCACGGCCGCGAACAGCGTCACCAGCACGGCCGCGCCGACGGCGATCAGCCCGCCGGCGGTCATCGTCTCGTCGGTCAGCGGCAGGGACGGCAGGTCCACCCGGTCCAGCACGTCGTACTGCGAACCGGCCAGGGCACCGATCGCCGCGACGATCAAGGTGACCAGGAGGCCGATCAGCCAGACGCCGAAGCCCTGCCGGCCGCCGTCGAAGCGGGCGAGCCTGCCGGCGACGTACCCGCCGTTGTAGTAGGCGATCGCCAGGATCAGCAGCAGCACGCCGCCGGAGACGATGCCGATCGTGCCGGCCTCTGCCTCGGCCGCGTTCCAGTCGATCGTCACCGCGTAGTCGATGGCGGCGGCGACCGCGCCGACGATCCCGCTCAGCAGCGCGATCAGGCCGACCGCGACCAGCCAGCCGAAGAACGCGGCGCCACCTTTGAAGCCCCGGTACGCCGGGTCGACCTCGGTGGCCGGGACATCCGCCCGGTACAGCGGCTCGGTCGTGGTGACCTGCCGGTCGTCGTCATAGGGCTCGGCCGCGCCGAGCCGCTCAGCTTGCGTGTCCTCTCGATACTGCTGGGCCATGTCAGTTCTCCTCGCCAGACAGCCCCGTGTCGCACCTCCGGTACCCGTCGGAGGGCTGGCTAAGCGTGGCGAGGTGGTGACTGACCGCTAGTCGAGCAGGCGGTCGATCTTGTCGTGGTAGCGCTTGCCGGTCTTGCCGCCCAGGATGGCGGCCAGCAGCGTGAGTACGACGAGGGCCGCGGCGGCGATGATGCCCGCGGTCGTGATGCTGTCGGTGGACACCGCCACGTCCGGCCGGTTCACCTCGGAGACCAGGTCGTACTGGTTGTTCAGCAGCGCACCCGCCCCGGCCGCCAGCACGGAGAACAGGAACGCGAACATCCACACCCCGAACCCGTTCCGACCACCGTCGAAGCGGGCCAGCCGCCCGGCGACGTACCCGCCGCAGTAGAAGGCCAGGCACATCGTCAGTACGGCGATGGCCGCAGCCGTGATGCCCGCCGCGCCGGCCTGCGCCTCGGCGTCGGCCCGGGTGTAGTCGAGGACCTCCGCCGTACCCACGGCGGCCGCGGACACGGCCAGCGACAGCACGACCGACATCGCGATGGCGATCAGCCAGCCGAAGAACGCGGCGCCGAACTTGAAGCCGCGGTACGACAGCAGGTCGGGGTCGACGACCGGCTCGACCGGCAGTGGCCGGTCAGGAATGATCGTGACAGTGCTCATCGCCCGGTGGGCTGCCGCCCGCGCCTCCTCGTACTTCTGGGTCGTGTTCGCATCCGCATTCTCAGGCACCGGCGCCGCGGCGACAGGCTGCCTCATCGTGGCGGTCTCGCCGTACTGCTGGACCATTCCGCATCTCCTCACTGGTCAGCTCCGCGCGGGTCCTACCCACCGAGGCTGTTCCTACACAGCCGGAACGGCGGATTTAACCGGCCTCTGGCGCGGGCTCACTCACCGTCGCCGGGTATCGGCGGGGAGTGAAGACCAGAGGGCCGGCCGGGCGGGGCACGGTGCGGGTCTGTGACGACCCGATCACCAGCAAGCACCGCATGTCAACCGCTTCCGGGTCCAGTTCGGCGAGCGTGGTGACGGTGATCTCTTCTTCCGGACCGCCCACGTCGCGTCCGACGACGACCGGCGTACCGGGCGAACGGTGTTCGAGGAGCAGGTCGCGGGTGGCGGCGACCTGCCAGGTGCGGGACTTCGAGGCCGGGTTGTAGATCGCGATCGCCAGGTCGGCCGCGGCCGCAGCAGAGACTCGCCCGGCGATCACGTCCCACGGCTTCAGGCGGTCCGACAGCGACAGGACGCAGTAGTCGTGCCCGAGTGGCGCGCCGACCCGGCTGGCGACCGCCTGGGCCGCGGTCATCCCGGGCAGCACGCGTACGGCGATGTCGGCGTACTCGGGTTCGGACGCGACCTCCGTGACCGCGCTGGCCATCGCGAACACACCGGGATCACCGGACGACACCACGACCACCTTGGCGCCCTTGCGAGCCAGGTCGAGCGCGAAGGCGGCCCGCTCGGACTCCACCCGGTTGTCCGACCCGTGCTTGCGCTGACGGGCGCGGTCCGGCAGTCGGTCGACGTACGGGCCGTAGCCGATCAGGTCGTCGGCGCCGGCGATCGCCGCCCGCACTTCCGGGGTCATCCACTCCGGTCCGGCGGGTCCGAGACCGACGACGGTCACCGATCCCTCCGCCTCGGTCTTGGGGGTCGGGGCGGTGAAGGTGTTGTTGATCGGGCTCGGGAGCAGGGCGAGCGAGAAGTACGGCACGTCTGCCGGGTCCACGTCGGCCAGGGGAGCGGTGCGCTGCGCGTCGGTCGTCGCGCGTTCGACGTACCAGGCCTCGTCCTCGCGACCGGCGAGTTCGAAGGCCTCGCGCACGTTGGCGAACGTGCGGCCGAGCTTCATCACCGCGGCCGCGTCGGTGTTCCGCAGCCGGTCCGCCAGGACATCAGGCGGCAGCGTGCCGGGCAGCACGGTGAGGATCTCGTCCCGCTCACACAGCGGCCGACCGAGTACGGCGGCCGCCGCGCTCACCGAAGTGACGCCGGGAACCACCTCACACGGATACCGGTCGGCCAGCCGCTTGTGCATGTGCATATAGGACCCGTAGAACAGCGGATCCCCTTCAGCCAGTACGACGACGTCGCGGTCGGCATCGAGATGCGCCGCGAGCCGGGCAGCGCAGTCCGTGTAGAAGTCGTCCATCGCGCCCTGGTAGCCGCCCGGGTGGTCGGTCGTCTCCGTGGTCAGCGGGTAGACCAAGTGCTCCTCGATCTGCCCCTCGGTGAGGTACGGCGCCGCGACCGAGCGGGCGATGCTACGGCCGTGCCGCGCGCTGTGGAACGCGATCACGTCCGCCGCGCCGATCAGCCGGGCCGCCTTCACCGTCACCAGTTCGGGATCGCCCGGGCCGAGCCCGACGCCCCAGAGCCGCCCGCTCACTCCTCCTCGCTCGCGATCGCGTTGACTGCCGCCGCGGTGATCGCACTCCCGCCGCGACGACCTCGCACCACCAGGTACTCCAGCCCGAGGTCGTTCGCGGCCAGCGCGTCCTTGGACTCGGCTGCGCCGATGAACCCGACCGGGATGCCCAGGATCGCGGCCGGCCGGGGTGCGCCGTCAGCGATCAGCTCGAGCAGCCGGAACAGCGTGGTCGGGGCGTTGCCGATAGCAACAACAGCTCCGGCCAGGTGGTCGTGCCAGAGGTCGGCCGCGGCGGCGCTGCGGGTGGTCTGCAGGCGTTCGGCGAGCTCGAGCGTCCGGGGGTCCTGGAGCGTGCAGATGACCTGGTTGTCCGCCGGCAGCCGCTTCCGGGTGATGCCGGCCGCGACCATCTGGGCGTCACAGAGGATCGGCGCCCCGTCCTGCAGCGCGGCCCGCGCGTTCTTGACCGCGTTGGGCGATGCCGCGAGGTCCGCGACCAGGTCGGTCATCCCGCACGCGTGAATCATCCGTACGGCGACCTGCGCCAGGTCGGCCGGGAGCCCGCCGAGCGCGCCCGCCGCCTCGGCCCGGATCGTCGCGAAGGACCGCCGGTAGATCTCGGCGCCGTCCTTCACGTACTCGAACCCACTCACATCCGCTCTCCGTCGATCGAATACCCGTTGCCTAGCGCAAGCACATCCACGAACTCACCGGACGGCTTCCCGCACCGCCGCGCACACCCGGACCAGTGCATCGGCCGTCCGTGCCGCGGCAGCCGCGGGGTCACCCGCCAGGCCTCCGCCCGGACGTCCGCGAGCGCCTTCGCGCACCCCGGCTGACCAGCACACGCTGTCACACCGTTCCACGGCGAGTCCGCCTTTGTGACCAAGCCAACCTCCTCCAGCCGCGCCCCCTGATCCGCCGGCGCGACGAGGACCAGCGACCGCCAAGGCGTGACCCGGACCTGCTCGGCCACGTCGGCGACGACAACCGCCTGCTCCTGGCCGAGACTGCCCAGCGGAACCGTCACCACCAGGGCCGACCCGTGCCTCCCGGCGGTGATCACCGAGGATCCGGTGGTTTCCGTGTCGGTCGGCAGCTCTTCGGTCGTCGGCAGTCCGAGGCGGTTCAGGATCCGGCGTCCTCCGTCGTCGAGCTCGGCGATCCGCCACTCCTGGCCGTCGCGCTCCGCCAGGAATGCCTCCGCCGCCGCGACCATCACCTCAGGTACCTCAGCCCAACTGACCCGCACTGCCGAGCCACCCAGGCTCAGAAGCGCCTCGCGCTCGTCCACCGCGCGCACCAGCACATCGGCCTGCACTCCACTCAGATCCCCGCGCCCATCGTCCAGCGCGAACAGGAACCGCCCGGGCAACTCCGCAAGCCCCGGACGCGAGCACAAGGCCCGATCGACCGCGCTGACGAGCGGCAGTACGTCGTACGTGCCCTGGTCGTCCAGACCGGATAGCGGTGAAGCGAGGATGTTGCGCACGCGCTCGTGCGTGATCGACGGCAGCAGTCCAGCGTCGTACAACCGCCGGGACAGCTCCCGCGGACCGTCCTCCGTCAGCCCTCTGACCTGTACGTTCCCCCGCGAGGTCAGCTCGAGCCGTCCGTCACCCAGCTCACTCGCAGCCATCCGCAGCACCTGGAGCTGCGCAAGGCTCAGCACCCCACCCGGCACCCGCACCCGAGCCAGTCCTCCATCGGCCGCCTCATGTACTGCCAGCACCCCGGGGCACCGATCCGCCTCAGTCCTACGCATCCACGAGATGCTACGTGGCCCTTCTGAACCCCAGCAGCACGGTGCAGGCGAGCAGAGCGCACAGCCCGCCGGAGACCATCGCGACCGAGACCGACCACGCGTCGACGACCAGCCCACCCAGCAGAGCACCGGCGGACAGCGTGGCCTGGAAGGACGAGGTGAACAACACGGTCGCCGCCTCGCGGGTCCGGGGGAGCGCCTTGGCGAAGAGGCTCATCGAGCAGACGGGCACTCCGCCGTACCCGAGTCCCCAGACGACCAGGAGGATCACCGCTCCCGCCGTACTGCGTCCGAGGATGGGCAACAGCAGCGTGGCGGCCGCTATGAGGCCCGCGCAGGTCAGGAACGTCGCGTGTAGGTGCCGGCCCGCGGTGCTGCCGGCGACGAGGTTGCCGACCAGGCCGGCTACGCCGTAGACGAGCAGCAGTCCACTCAGGAGCTCCGGCTGTATGGACTCGCGCAGGAACGTGGTGACGTAGGTGTACGTGCCGAAGTGTGCCGTCACGATCAGACAGGTGAGCGCCAGCGCCACACCGGTGTCACGTTGTCTCAGCGCTGCCTGCAGGACTGCGGGGCGTGTCACCTGCAGAGGCGGTAGTGGCGGCACGAAGGCATAGAGGCCACCCAGCACGGCCAGTGTCAGCAACCCGAGTACGGCGAACGCCGTGCGCCAGCCCGCGAGGTCGCCGAGGTAGGTCCCGGCCGGCACACCGAGGACCGAGCCCAACGGCACCGCCGAGAAGATCACCGCCGTGGCCCCTACTGCGTGCCGCTCCGGCACCAGTCGCCCGGCCAGCCCCGCGCCGATGGACCAGAACCCGCCGATCACCAGCCCGACCAGGACACGCGAGAGCAGCTCCAGCCAGTAGGCCGACGCTGCGGCCGCGAGCAGGTCAGCCGCAGCCAGCACGAGCATCAGCGCGCACAGCATCACCCGCCGATCGAGCCGAGCAGTCGCCACCGTCACCACCGGAGCCGCCACCGCGGCGACCAGCCCCGGCATGGTCATCAACCACCCCGTCCGCCCGGCCGACAGCCCGAAAGTGCTGCCCATCGGCCCGAGCAGCCCCACCGGCAACATCTCCGCCGTGACGATCGAGAAGATCCCGAACGTCACCGCCCCCACCCCCAACCACTCCCGCACTCCAGCCCGCACTCCAGCCCGCACCACCGTCCCAGTCGCCATGCCCTCCACCCCACCTGTGCGACTGGCCGAACACCGGCGGATTCCCGCCTTCGCCGTACCTGCGCACCGCGATGTCGCTTTTCCGCCGGGATGATCCGGGACGGGATTATCTGGCGCGGGATAGTCTCGAGGTATGGCGGCAACCCCAGCTCGGACAGTTCCAGACCTCACCGGCTACCTGACGCATGCCGGTCATGTGCTCGAGACGCAGCTGTCCGCGGCGCTGGCGGAGGTCGGGCTCACGCTGCGGATGCAGTGCGTCCTGCGGCATGCGCTCGAGGCGGAGCGGACGCAGATCCAGATCGCCGAGCTGGCGTATCTGGACAAGACGACCATGGTCGTCACCGTCGACGCGCTGGAGAAGGCCGGGTACGCCGAGCGCAAACCGTCGGCCACCGACCGCCGGGCCCGGATCATCGCAGTCACCGACGTCGGCGCCGAGATCGCGCACGAAGGCCAGCGGATCGTCGACCGGGTGCACGCCGAGGCCCTGGCCGCGCTCGCCGCCGACGAGCGCACGCCGTTCGTGCACGCCCTCGCCGAGCTCGTCGACGGCCACCTGTCCACCCCGGTCGAGGCGCAGCCGGTACGACGAGCCCGCCAGCGCACTCCATGATCCATTAAAAGATCGTCTGTTACGGAACTATCTGTTATGGTCGTTTTCATGACGACCACTTCGGCAACCCCTGCACCCACGATCGACGGCCGCGTGAAGGCCCTGGTCGTGCTGTGCGTGATGCAGCTGATGATCATCCTCGACGGCACCGTGGTGACCGTCGCGCTGCCGACCATCCAGGAGGACCTCGGCTTCTCGCAGGCCGGCCTGGCCTGGGTGATGAACTCGTACCTGATCGCCTTCGCCGGCCTCCTGCTGCTGGCCGGCCGGGTCGGCGACCTGCTGGGCAGCAAGCGCGTCTTCGTCGCCGGTCTCGCCCTGTTCACCGCCGCCTCGCTGCTGTGCGGCCTCGCCACCAGCGCCGGCGTGCTGATCGTCGGGCGGTTCCTGCAGGGCGTCGGCGGGGCGCTCGCGTCCGCCGTCATCCTCGGCATGATCGTCAAGCTGTTCCCGGCTCCGGGTGAGCAGGCCCGGGCGATGGGTGTCTACAGCTTCACCGCGGCGAGCGGCGCGTCCATCGGCCTGATCTTCGGCGGCGTGATCACCCAGACCGTCGGCTGGCACTGGGCGTTCCTGATCAACGTGCCGATCGGACTGCTCTCGCTGGCATTCGCCGTACGGGTGCTGGCGGGGGAGCGGGGCCTGGGCCTCGGCAACGGCGCTGACGTGCTGGGCGCCGTACTGGTGACCGCAGGACTCTCGCTTGGCGTCTACACCATCGTCCAGACTGCTGAGCCGCACGCGTCGCTGCTGCGCACGCTCATCCTGGCTATGGTCTCGGTGCTGTTGTTGGCTGCGTTCGTACTGCGGCAGGCGCGCATCGCCAACCCCCTGCTCGCCCTGCACATCTTCCGCAAGCGACAGGTCACGGTGGCGAACGTCGTCGTGGTGCTGCTGTTCGCAGCCGGCTTCGGTTTCCAGTTCACGACCGCGCTGTACGTGCAGCGCGTGCTGGGCTACGACTCGCTCACCACTGGCCTGGCATTCCTCCCCGCGCCGCTGATGAACGCCGTGATGTCGCTGTCCATCGCACCGCGCCTGACAGTCCGCTTCGGCCCACGAGTCATGCTCACCGGTGGACTCGCCGCCTTCCTTGTCGCCCTGCTGTGGATCAGCCAGGCACCTGTCGACGGCTCGTACGTCGTCAACGTCGCGCCAGTGCTCGCGGTGATGGGCGCCGGCATCGGTCTGGCCATCCCGGCCGCGATCATGCTCGCCATGTCGGGTGCGGAGCCCGGTGACGCCGGTCTGGCCTCCGGACTCAACAACACTGCGCAGCAGGCGGGCGCTGCGGTCGGCACCGCCGTACTGGCCACGCTGGCTGCGTCGACGACTGCTAGCCGGTTGGGTGAGGGTGCGAGCGACGTACTGGCTCTTCGAGATGGGTACGGCGCCGCGTGGCTTGCTGCCGCTGGCTTCGTCCTCGCGGCGCTCGTACTCACTGTCGCTCTGCTGCTCCGTCGATCAGCGGATGCCTGACCAGAGGTGCAGCCGTTGGGGTTGCCGGTGCGGGCGAATGCGGTCCAGTAGTCGATCATCTGGTTCGACAGCACCTGCTGCGTCTCGGACAGTGGGGCGTCAGCCAGACCACCCCGGTCCCGCTTCGGCCCGAAGACGAACCCACCTACACCTTTGGTCTACTTCCTGCGCAACAAGTAGGTGTCCATGATCCAGCCCTTGCGGTCTCGCGCCTCGGCGCGGACCTTCTCGATCTCCGACGCCACCTCGCGCAGCGGGCCGGAGATGAGCAGCTCATCCGGCGTTCCCAAGTAGGCACCCCAGTAGATGTCCGCGTCCTGGTCGAGGTGTTCGGTGAACGCGGTCTGCGCGTCCAGCATCACGACCACGTCGTCCACATCCTCGGGCCACGCCTTCGCCAGCCGGCGCCCGGTGGTGATCTGGATCGGCCGGCCCACCTGGTTCAGGCCGACCCGGTGCCGTGCCGCCAGCGTCGACACACTGCTGATCCCCGGGATCACCTCGACCTCGAACGCCAGCTCACCCCGCGCCAGGATGTCGTCCAGGATCGCCAGCGTGCTGTCGTACAGCGACGGGTCGCCCCAGACCAGGAACGCGCCCACTTGGCCTTCGCCGAGCTCGGAAGCGATCAGTTCCGCGCACACGTCGGCCCGGCGCCGTCGCCAGTCGTCGACGGCTTCGACGTACGCGCTGGTGGTCCGGTCCCGCTCCGGATCGCGGCCGACGACGACCCGGTAGTCCTTGTCCGTCGCGTACCGGCGCAGGATCTCCTCCCGCAGGTCGACCAGCTCCTGCTTGACCTCGCCTTTGTCCAGTACGAAGAACACGTCGACCCGGTTCAGCGCCGACACGGCCTGCATCGTCACCTGCTCCGGATCGCCCGCCCCGACGCCGATCACCACGATCTCCCGCATGCCGCAGACCCTACGTCAGACGGACAGCAGGAGTGCGGCGGCGACCACGGTCCCGACTACGGCGCCGCCGTAACACAGCACCACGATCGGTGCGCCGTACCGCTTGAGCTGGAGCCCGTCGTACAGGGTGAAGCGGAAGCGGTGCGCCCAATGGAACAGGCACAGTGCGCACAGCCCGAACAGGACCAGCCGGGTGATCCAGTTCTGCAGTATGGCGAGCAGGTGCGAGTGGTCCGGCGGCGACAGCAGGTCCAGTGGGAACGCGATGCCGAACAGGAACAGCAGGATCGGCACCATCAACGCGGCGACCATGCCGCCGGAGCTGAACAGCATCCAGAGCAGCGGTTCCGGGTACGGGCGGCGGCGGTTCATCGCAGTACCAGCCAGGCGACGACCGCCGACAGCACCAGCCACAACAGGTAGTGCCCGACGACCACCTGAGGCGGAGGTATCCGCTGTCCACGCAGCCGGATCACCATCGCCCGCGGCGCCAGCCCGAACCAGGTGACCGTGTGCAGGAGCACGAACGCCATCGCGATCACGTTGATCGCGATCATCCACCACTGCCCGCTCCAGTCGAGGTAGTCCTTGTACGCCGCCGGTCCGTCACTGACCGCCTTCACCAGCAGGAGCAGGAAGACGACGAACCAGGCGACGAAGAGACAGCTCAACTCACGCAGCACGAACAGCAGGTACGACCGGCGCTCCAGCCACCAGAACAGGTTGAGCGGCCGCTGGTACGTGCTCATCGCCGGCTCCGCGGCATCAGCAGGTCCTTGATCGACTGCGTCGCCGCGGTCAGCTTGTACCGCTGGATCGCGCCGGCCGGGTCCACACCCTTCGGGCACGCCGCGCTGCACTCACCGACGAAGGTGCACGCCCAGATCCCTTCCGGCGACGACAGTACGGCGCGACGCTCCTCAGCCCCTTCGTCGCGCGAGTCCAGGTTGTACCGCTGGGCCAGCGCGATCGCGGCCGGCCCGATGAACTCCGGCTCGAGGCTGTAGACCGGGCAGGCCGAGTAGCACAGCATGCAGTTGATGCACATGCTGAACTGCTGGTACTCGGCCAGCTGCTCCGGCGTCTGCAGGTACTCACCCTCCTCGACCGGGCTGTGCACGTCCCGGACGATCCAGGGCTTGACCTCGGGCAGCTTGGTCATGAAGTCGTCGATGTCGATGACCAGGTCGCGGATCACCGGGAAGTTGCGCAGCGGCTCCACCCGCACCGGACCGGGCGCGTAGTCGGTCAGGAAGGTCGCGCAGCTCAGCTGCGGCTCGCCGTTGATCGTCATACCGCAGCTACCGCAGATGCCCATCCGGCACGACCAACGGAACGACAGCGTGCCGTCCAGGTTGTCCTTGATGTACGACAGCCCGTCCAGCACGGCCCAGTGTTCGCGCAGCGGCACCTGGTAGGACTGCATCACCGGTTCGGAGTCCTGGTCGGGCCGGTAGCGCGCTACCTCCAGGGTGATCTCGTCTGCCATCCCTACCTCCCGTACACCCGTTCTCCCGGCGGCCAGCGGGTGATGGTCACCGGCAGGTACGTGACGCGGCTGGTTCCGTCCGGGTCCCGCCGTACCAGCGAATGCGCCAGGAACCGCTCGTCGTCGCGGGCCGGGAAGTCGACGCGCTGGTGTGCGCCCCGCGACTCCTCCCGGCGCAGCGCGCAGGCGATGATGCTCTCGGCAACGTCCAGCATGAAGTCGAGCTCCAGCAGCGCGATCAGCTCGGTGTTGAACCTCGTGCTGTGGTCGTCGATCGCTGCATGCGTGAACCGCAGCCGCAGCTCCGCGAGCTGCTCGGCCGCCTTCGCCAGCGAGTCGCCGTCCCGGTAGATCCCGGCGCCGTTCTCCATCGTGGTCTGCATCTCGGTCCGGATGTCCGCGATCCGCTCGTGCCCCTCGGCGTGCCGGGTCAGCTCCTCGGTCAGCCGTCGTACCTCGTCGCGTCCCTGCGCCTCGATCGCCTTCGGTACGGCGGTGCGGTAGCGGCCGGCGAACACCGACGCGGCCCGGCCGGCCCGGTTGCCGAAGACGAGGCACTCCGGCAACGAGTTCGATCCGAGCCGGTTCGCGCCGTTGATGCTGACACAGGCCACCTCGCCGGCGGCGTACAGGCCCTCGAGCGAGGTCGCGCCGCGGATGTCGGTGTGGATGCCGCCCATCATGTAGTGCACCACCGGCCGGACCGGCACGAGCTCCTTGACCGGGTCGATGTTCTGGTACTTCGAGCACAGCTCTCGGACGAACGGCAGCTTGGCGTCGATCAGCTTCGCGCCGAGGTGCCGCAGGTCCAGGTTCACCACCGGCCCGTACGGCGTGTCGATCGTGCGGCCCTTGTCGAGCTCGTGCACGAAGGCCTGCGAGAGGCGGTCGCGCGGACCGAGCTCCATGCTGCGCATCACCGGAGTCGGGGACGGCGTACCGAGGTCGTAGTCCTGCAGGTAGCGGTAGCCGTCCTTGTTCAGCAGCCAGCCGCCTTCGGCGCGGGCCGCCTCGGTGATCAGGATGCCGGTGAACGGCAGGCCGGTCGGGTGGTACTGGACGAACTCCATGTCCTTCAGCGCGGCGCCGGCGCGCAGGGCGAGCGCCATCCCGTCGCCGGTCTTGATGTTCGCGTTCGTGGTGAAGGGGTAGACCCGGCCACAGCCGCCGGTGCACACGATCACCGCGCTCGCCGTGATGGTCTCGATCCGGCCGGTCGCCAGCTCGATCGCGACGACGCCGTACGCGCGTCCGTCGTCGACCAGGATCTTGGTGACGTACCACTCGTCGTACCGGATGATGTCGGTGTAGGACAGCGCGGTCTGGAACAGGGTGTGCAGCAGATGGAAGCCGGTCCGGTCGGCGGCGAACCAGGTGCGCTTCTTCTTCATGCCGCCGAACGCCCGGACGGCGATCCGCCCGTCCGGCTGCCGGCTCCACGGGCAACCCCAGTGCTCCAGTCGCAGCAACTCCCGCGGCGCCTCCTGCACGAACGCCTCGATCGCGTCCTGGTCACACAACCAGTCGCTGCCGGACACCGTGTCGTAGGCGTGCTCGTCGAGCGAGTCGTCGTCCGCCGCCACCGCCGCGGCGCCACCCTCGGCCGACACCGTGTGACTGCGCATCGGATAGACCTTCGACACCACCGCCACCCGCAAGGCCGGATTCGTCTCCGCCACCGCAATGGCAGCCCGCAACCCCGCGCCGCCGCCACCAATCACCACGACGTCGTGAAATGTCATGTCCGCCCGCCCCGTCAGGCTTCGTGATCGCCGCTGTGCTCGTCCATCAGGATCTTGCCGTCGTGCCGCACGGTCTGGATCCGCACACTCCCGTCATGAAACTCGTGCCGGATCCGGCGGCACCCGCAGGCGTACCGCACATCGTCCATCCGGAACCCCTCGAAGTCGTCCTCCTGGCTCCGGTCGGCGTCACCCACCCGCCCACACGGCGCCCGCTCCGCAGTCATGTGCGTCCTGGTCCCGGTCATCCGCCCACCTCCAGACCCCACCCAGATGTTTGTGACTCACATCACACCTCGATAGTGCGCCCGACAACCAACCCCGGGCAATGCCTCAGTTCCTTCCCACGCCTCGGGCGAGCAGGTAATCGGCTTGCCGATCGGTGATGGTGGCGGATGCAATGTGCGGCATGGTCACGCCGGTGGGATCGTCGGTTCAGGTTGGTGCCCTTGCTCCGCTCAGTCGGCCTGGGTGGGTTGAGGCGGGGGAACAGTTGCTCGCCGGGTTGGCGCTGGGGTTGAGCGACGTCAACGACGCGGGTGGCATCGACGGGCGGCCGCTCGAGTTGGTGGTGCGGGACACCGCGGCCGATCCGCAGAAGGCTGCGGCCGCTGTGGATGAGCTGGCGGACCTAGGCGTGGCTGCCTTGGTGGGGGAGTACCACAGCGTTGTCGCTCGATCGGCCGCCGCCCGCGCCGACGCGCTCGGCTTGCCGTACCTCTGCTCGTCAGCCGTCCTCGACGCGCTCACCGAGCAGCCGACCGACTGGGTAGCGCGCCTCTCCCCGCCGCAATCCCGCGGTTGGAGGATCTACGCGGACTTCCTACTCAGCGCCGGCCACACCCGCATCGCCGTAGCAACCCAACCGAGCGTCTACTGGGCAACCGGCACCCGCATCCTGCAGGACTACGTCGCCTCCCACGGCGGCGCAGTCATCGCACTCGACATAACCACCCTCACCCCTACTGACGTGTGCGACGAGCTAGTCGCCAACCAAGCAACAGCCCTGCTCCTCCTGGTCGGCATCCCAGACCCGGCCGTCCCGATCGTCAAGGCCGTCCGCGGCGACCAGCGCCTCGCCGGCACCCTGATCGGCGCCCCAGCCGGCCAACCAGAGTTCACCGAGTGGGCGAGGCTACTCGGCGACGACGGCGCCGCGATCCCGTTCCTGCGCTATCTTCCCGAGCACCTCACTCCACTCGGCACCCGAGTCGAGAAGACCCTCAACGGAACCCCGTCCTTCGTCGCGTATGAGGGGTACGACGCGATCGCCGTACTCGCAGAGGTACTCCGCACCGGCCAATCCTGGCCGCAGGTCTCAGTAGCAGGAACCCGCGGCCAGATCAGCTTCTCCCGCACCGAAGGCATCAGCGTCTGGCAATGGACCTGGCCACCGGTCCAGGTAGTCGACCGAGACCCAGCCGACCCCGCGAACTTCCGGATCCTCCACACCGGCTGACCACTCCAGGGCCGGAGCGGCGCCCCGGCCCTGGCCTCGGTGTCAGTCGTCGATTGCCTGGTAGAGGGTGGTCCAGAAGTCGTGCATGAAGTGAATCGAGTTGGGGGCGGAGGCTCCGACTTGGGTGAGCAGGATTCCGGTCAGTTGGTTGGCCGGGTCGGCGTACGTCGAGGTGCCGCTGCCGCCGTCCCAGCCGAACTGGCCGACCGGCGCGTAGTCACCCCGGTAGGTGCGCACCGCCATCCCGAAGCCCCAGCCACCGTGCTGCCCCTGGCCGAACGAGATGTGCACGTTGTCCCGCGCCAGGTCGGTCCGGGCGGCAGTCTGCTCCGGGGTCAGGCGGTTGGTGGTCATCAGCTCCACGACGGCCCGGGACAGAATCCTTTCGTTCCCGTGCATCCCGCCGTTCAGCAGCATCTGGAAGTAGGCCTGGTAGTCGTCAGCGGTGGACACGAGCCCGCCACCGCCGCCCGGGAACGCCGGAGGCTTGCTCCACCGTCCGCCCTTCGCCTCGTCCCAGACCAGGAACTCGCCGGTCTGCGGGTCGGGGGCGTAGAGGTCCGGCAGCCGGTCGATCTTGTCCTCGGGCACGTGGAAGCCGGTGTCCTTCATCCCCAGCGGCTCGAAGATGCGCTCCCGCAGGAACGACTCGAACGACTGGCCGGTGACCCTGGCGACGAGTACGCCGACCAGGTCGCTGCTGAGCTGGTATTGCCACTGCTCGCCGGGCTGGTGCATCAGCGGCAGCGTGCCGAGGCGGCGCATCCACTCGTCCGGCTCGGGCATCGGCTCCGGCAGGTTCGGGGTCAGCCCCTGCTCGAAGATCGCGCCCATGATCGGCGTACCGATCACCGTCATGTCCATGCCGAGCCCGAACGTCGACGTCAGCACGTCCCGCACGGTGATCTGCCGCCGCGCCGGCTCGGTGTCGTCCACCGGACCGTCGATCCGCTTCAGCACCTGCCGGTCGGCGAGCTCGGGCAGCCACTGCTCGACCGAGTCGTCCAGCCGCAGCCTGCACTCGTCGAGCAGCACCATCGCCCCCGCGATCGAGAGCGGCTTGGACGTCGACGCCATCCGGAAGATCGTGTCCCGCCGTACGTCGGCGCCGCCGTCGTGACGCATCGTCCCGATCGCCTCGACGTGCGTCTCCCCGCCCCGGCTGACCAGCGCCACGACCCCAGGCACCTTCCCGGAGTCGACATGCCGCTGCAGTACGTCGTGCAGTCGGCGCACCCCTGCCGCCGAGAAGCCAGTGCTGCCAGTTCCCATCGTGATATCTCCCTCATACCGTGTGGTCGCGCTCATGACAGCAACCCTCCCGGCCCGCCCTGACACGAAGCCGCCACAGCCCTGACACGCAGTTCTTCCCCACGCAGTTCTTTCCCACGCCGTGCTACGCGTGCTCCTCCGTCGCCCGCTCCGCCCGGCTCCCGCCCGCCCACATTTCTGCCGGCAGAACCAAGGGCGGGCGGGAGCCGCGCGAGCGAGCGGAGCGAAGCGTGGTCGCAGCGTGGGAAAGACTTACTTGGACTCGCGCCATTCGCGTTCGAAGGGGAGGCGCCAGGCTCGGGGGGCTATGAGTTGGTGGATGGCGTTGGGGCCCCAGGTGCCGGGTTGGTAGGGCTTGACCGGGGGTGGGTCCTCCAGGAGCAGGGCGGAGCGGTCCCAGAGGGACTCGATGCCTTCGGCGGTGGTGAAGAGGGTGTGGTCGCCGCGCATTGCGTCGAGGATGAGGCGCTCGTACGCCTCCAGTACGTCGCCCGCGCTTTCGGTCTCCTGCGTCGAGAACTGCATCGACAGCTTCTCCAGCCGCATCCCGGGGCCGGGTCGCTTCCCGTAGAAGGACAGCGAGACCCGCGACGAGTCGGCCAGGTCGAAGGTCAGGTGGTCGGGGCCCTGGCCTCCGACGCCGGAGCCGGCCGGGAACATGGTCTTCGGCGCCTCCTTGAAGGCGATCGAGATGATCCGCATGCCTTCGGCCAGCCGCTTGCCTGTGCGCAGGTAGAAGGGGACGCCGGCCCACCGCCAGTTGTCGATGCCGACCTTCAGCGCGATGAAGGTCTCGGTGTCGGAGTCCGGCGCGACGCCTTCCTCGCCTCGGTATCCGCTGTACTGGCCGCGGACCACGTCGGCCGGGTTGATCGGCAGCATGGAGCGGAAGACCTTGTTCTTCTCCTCGGAGATCGCCCGCGGCTCCAGCGCGGTCGGCGGCTCCATCGCGACGAACGACATCACCTGCATGAGGTGGGTGACGACCATGTCCTTGAACGCGCCGGTCGGCTCGTAGAAGGTGGCTCGCTGGTCCAGGCCGAGGGACTCGGGGATGTCGATCTGCACGTGGTCGATGAAGTTGCGGTTCCAGATCGGCTCGAACAGGCCGTTCGCGAACCGGAAGGCGAGGATGTTGAGTGCCGCCTCCTTGCCGAGGAAGTGGTCGATCCGGAAGATCTGCGCCTCGTCGAACGTCTCGTGCACGAAGTCGTTGAGCCGGATCGCGGTGGCCAGGTCGTCGCCGAACGGCTTCTCCATCACCACCCGGGCCCGGTCGACCAGGTCGGCGTCTCGCAGCATCGCGACCACCGCCTGCGCGGACTTCGGCGGCACGGACAGGTAGTGCAGCCGGCAGGCGTCCGGCCCGAGCTGGGCCTCGGCCGCCTTCACCGCGGTCGCGAGCGCCTCCGGCCCGGCGGTGGCCGGCACGTACTCGAGCCGGTCGGTGAACTGGGTGAGGTCCTCGCTGCTCATCCGGTGCGTCCCGAACCGCTCCACCGCGTCCCGGGCCTTCTCCCGGAACTCGTCGGAGCTGAGCTGCTCTGTCGCCATCCCGATGATGCGTACGTCGGGAGCGAACTTGGACTGCTGCAGGTACGCCAACCCGGGCAGCAGCTTGCGCTTGGCCAGGTCGCCGGTGGCCCCGAACAGCACGATCACGTGCGGCGCGAGCGGCTCCGGATCCCGTCGCGACGGGCGCGATCCGGGCGCGGGATAGGCGATGGTCTGGATGCGGTCGGGCATACCCGAAAGTGTAGGCACCCGGCGGTCAGCGGATCATGTTCGTCGCCATCATCCGCGGCGCGTCCCCGCAGTTGGGCGCGGCCGAGTGGAAGGTGTCGCAGTGCATGAAGTACGCGTCACCGGCCTGGCCGGTCAGCTCGACCACCCGCAGCGGTACGCCGTCCACCTCGCCGCCGTCGGCCAGGTACCGCCGGACCCGGTCGTTGCCGTTGGCATCGTCGCGCACCCACAGCTGCCGCAACCACGGGTCGACGCCCGTCAGCACCTTCCGCAGCCGCTTCGGATGCGGGCCGTCCTCGGCGGGGTCGGCGTACCGGGCCACCAGGTGGTGCGAGCCGGTGAGTACGAGCGTCGCGCCGCCCTGCGGCCGGATGTCGTTCAGCAGGACGAACATCTGGACCGCGCGGAGCCCGCGGCCGGCGTCGTACGGGACGAAGTCGTTGTGCCAGACGTCGTACGGAACGTCCCACTCGGCCTGCTCATGGCGTGGGAACGTGACCAGCAGGACACCCCACCTCGACGGCTCGGTCCATGCGCCGAGCAGCCCGTCCAGGGTGGACCGGACCGCCGGGCTGCCAACGCGCTCGAACTCCCGGCCGCCTGAAATCTTGCGCAGGCCGGACAGCCGCTCCTCGACGCGCCAGGTCGCGGGATCGCCGCGCTCCATCCCATGCTCCGCGCGCACGTGGTCCCAGACCCGGTCGCACATCGCGGCCGCGTCACCCGCCGGGATCGCCCCGGGCACCCGCAGCAGGCCGGTGCGGTCGAACTCCTCATGCTGAGCCGCTGTCACCATGCTCACCACTCTGACCGCGTACGGCGACCGGCCGCGACCGAATTACTCAGCTGGTCGCGGACTGCCAGAGCCCGAGGACGTTCCCCTCGCAGTCCTCGAAGTACGCCGCGAAGCCCATCTCGCCGACCGCGAACTTGGCCGCGACCGTCTTGCCGCCGTGCTGCTCGATCGACTCCAGCGCAGCGTCGGCGTCGTCGACGTCGATGGTGATCACCGGGATGGTGACCGGCGCCCCGGCGCGCTCGAACATGCCGCCGTTGATGTAGCCGGGCTCCTTCGGGAACCCCTCCTCGGTCACAGGCCCGGTCGACACACTGGTGTACTGCAGCTCCGGCATCACGTTGACCTGCCAGCCGAACACGTCGGCGTAGAACGCCCGCGCCCGGTCGGCGTCGTCGTACGGCACCTCGAAATGCACTACTCGTCCGGTCATCGCAAGTCCTCCCCTTCGACACCGGCGATCCGTCACCTTCGACGCTAGTCCGCTCCGGCCGGAAAGCGAACAAGAAACCGCCCGGAAAGGCACCGACCGGGTACGACGTGCTCGGGGACGCCGGCGTTCTACGGTGGGGGTGTCTGTTTCCGCTGGAGCTGTTCGTCGGTGGGGTGAGACCCCTGGAGGAGGACTGTGAAGTACTTGCTGATGATCTGCGGTGACGAGACGGCCGAGGCGCACGCGAACGAGGGGTGCGGCGGCTGGTCGGAGGAGATGGAGCAGCGCGGCGTGGTCGAGGGCGGGGCCGGGCTGCGGCCGCCGAACGAGGCGACCACCGTGCGGGTTCGCAACGACGAGCTACTGCTCACCGACGGTCCGTTCGCGGAGACCAAGGAGCAGATCGGCGGGTTCGTGCTGATCAACTGCGCCGACCTGGACGAGGCCATCGAGATCGCCGCCAAGCATCCGTTCGCGACCTACGGGACGATCGAGATCCGCCCGGTGCTGGAGCCGCCGCCGGGGATCGTGTGACCTTCGAGGAGATCTACCGGCAGGAGTGGGGCCAGGTGGTCGCCACCCTGATCCGCGTGACCGGTGACTGGGAGCTGTCCGAGGAGTGCGCCCAGGAGGCGTTCGCGGCGGCGCTGGAGCGCTGGCCGCGGGACGGCGTACCGGACAGGCCCGGTGCCTGGCTGACCACCACTGCGCGCAACCGCGCGATCGACTGGCTGCGTCGTGAGGCGGTCGGCGTCGCGAAGCTGAAAGAGGTGGCTGCTGTGGAGTACGAGCCCGACGAGCCGTACGACGTACCCGACGACCGGCTGCGGTTGATGTTCACCTGCTGCCATCCGGCGCTGGCGATGGAGGCGCGCGTCGCGTTGACGCTGCGGACGCTGGCAGGTCTGAGTACGGCGGACATCGCACGCGCGTTCCTGGTCCCGGAGACGACCATGTCGAAGCGGCTGACCAGGGCGAAGCAGAAGATCCAGCACGCCGGCATCCCGTACCGCGTCCCGCCTGCCCACCTGCTGCCTGAGCGGACGCCCGCCGTACTGGCTGTGCTGTACCTGCTGTTCAACGAGGGGTACTCCGACGTCCTCCGCAGCAACCTGACCAGTGAAGCGATCAGACTGGCCAGACTGCTCGTGCAACTCATGCCGGACGAGCCCGAGGCCGCCGGACTGCTCGCACTGATGCTGCTGCACGACGCAAGGCGGGACACGCGCCTGACCGCAGACGGCGTACTGGTGACGCTGGACGACCAGGACCGCACCCGCTGGGACCACGCAGCCATCACCGAGGCCGTCGAGCTGCTGGATGCAACCCTGCGCCGCGGCAGCCCCGGTCCGTACCAGGTGCAGGCCGCCATCGCGGCTTGCCACGCGACCGCGCGTACGGCGGCCGACACGGACTGGCCGCAGATCGCCGGACTGTACGGCCAGCTCAAGCAGACCCCAGTGGTCGCACTCAACCGCGCAGTAGCGATCGGGATGGCAGACGGTCCCGCAGTAGGCCTGAAACTGCTCGACGACCTCGCCGCCGGCCCACTAGCCGGCTACCACCTGCTCCCAGCCACTCGCGCCGACTTCCTCCGCCGCCTCGGCCGACACCACGAGGCCGCAACGTCCTACCGCGAGGCCCTGGACCTCGCCACCACAGACGCCGAACGGAAATACCTGCGACGCCGGCTGGACGAGCTGTCTGTCTGAGCGGAGGCCGTTCGTCGGTGGGGTATGACGGAGATCAGAACGTTGGTGGCGGGGGAGCGAGTTGACCTTGCTGAGCTGCTGGGCGGGTTGCGGGATGAGGACTGGGACAGGGCGAGCCTGTGCGAGGGGTGGCGGGTGCGCGAGGTCGTCGCTCACATCACCATGCCCTACCGGATGTCCATGCCTCGGTTCTTGCTGGGGATGGTCCGGGCCGGCGGGAAGTTCAACAAGCTCTCGGACCGCCAGGCGCGGCAGGACGCCGCCGAGCTCTCGCGGCACGAGCTCACGGAGTGCCTGCGGCAGAACGTCAACCACCCGTGGAAGCCACCGGGCGGCGGGTACGAGGGTGCGCTCTCCCACGACGTCGTCCACGGCCTCGACATCACCGTTGCGCTGGGCATCGACCGGCGGGTGCCCGAGGACCGTCTGCGTCGCGTCCTCGACGGTGTGAATCCCCGTCACCTCAAGTACTTCGGCGTGGACCTCACCGGCGTCCAGCTTCGCGCCACCGACCTCGACTGGACGCACGGCACCGGGGAGGTCCTGTCCGGCCAGGCCCAAGACCTCCTCCTCGTGCTCTGCGGCCGCACCCTCCCATCGGACCACCTGACTGGCGGCCCTGCGGCGCGCTTCACCACGCACTCAGCGCGGTAGACCCTGCCAGAAGCCGCACTGGTGGTTGGCGCCGTACGGCGTTGGCGCGACCCCAGTCGTGGCAAGTCCCAATACCGTGCCGGAGTTGTTGAAGGTGGACCACTTGGGACGTCCGGCGCCGTTGGGGTTGCCGGTGTGAGCGAACGCCGACCAGTAGCCGATCATCGTGTCGGACAGGCGTTCCTGGTCTGGGGTGAGTGGCGGGAACGGGTTCTGCGGCATATCGACGGCCCACAGGTACGGCAGGTCCGAGCTGTGGAAGGCGCCGAGCGGGTAGCCGTCCGGCAGCACCCGTCCGCTGTCCTCGGCGAACTCGTAGGCGTAGACCGGCTGATGCCTGGCGGCCGCCTGGGCAGTCCGCAGCACAGCGCACGCACCGATGAAGCCACCCCAGTCACTGAGCACAGTCGCCAACGCCAGCGCCGGACTGGTGGTCACCGGGTACTTCGCGAGTACGGCGTCCGCCCGGTCGCCGAACGTCTCGACCAGCACCGCCTTGTACTGCGCTGCCGTCAGCGACGACGACTGCCGCGAGAGCGCCTCAAGCACCTTGCCTGCAGGGCGTTCGCGCAGGCAGGCTGCGACATCAGGCGCGGCCGTGCAGCCCAGTTCCTCGGTTGCGCGGGCGCCGAACGCTCGTGCCTCGGCCTGCGTCGGCACTCTGTTCTCGCACGCGCCGCTCTGGACGGTCGCACGGTCGAAGAGGCCGCGGGCGAGCGGTGAGGCCAGCAGTGCGCACACCGAGCGTGCTCCAGCGGACTGACCGGCCAGTGTGACGTTGGCGGGGTCTCCACCGAAGCTGGCGGCGGCGTTGCGCCGTACCCAGCGCAGTGCAGCGGCCTGGTCCATCAGACCGTAGTTGCCTTCGCCGAGCGCGGGGGACGAGAGGTAGCCGAGTGCTCCGAGGCGATAGTTGACCGTGACAACCATCAGCCGGCCGGACGTGGCCAGCTCGGTGCCGTCGTACTCCTTGGCCGCTCCGGTCACGAAGCCGCCGCCCGTCAACCACACCAGGACCGGCAACCGCTCACCCGGCCGCACGCCACGTGGCACCCGGACGTCGAGGTAGAGGCAGTCCTCTGAGCCGACTGCCCCCAGTTGCTGCGCACACGGGGTGCTCGGCGCCGTAGCGTCGCGCACCCCCGACCACGGTTTCGGCCGAGCAGGTGGACGCCATCGCTTGTCGCCGACCGGGGGAGCGGCGTACGGCACACCTGTGTAGCTCACGTGGCAAGACGTCCGCGCACAGGCCCGACTTCCACTACCTCACCCGGCGCAGCAGTCAACCTCCCAACTACGCCCCACGACGTACCACCAGCCGCGGCCGAAGGGAAATGCTTCCATCCGCGCTATTATTACCAAACTTGAAACCAATGGGGAGACCCCATGCCCAAGCCCCAAACCCCCGTCCCAGACGCCCTCCTCCACCCCATCCGCTGGCGCATAGCCCAACGGGCCCTAGGCCGGGAAGTAACCACCACAGCCCTGAAACAAGACCTCCCAGACGTCCCCACCACCACCCTCTACCGCCACGTAGCCACCCTCATCGACGCCGGCTACCTAACAGTCGTCCGAGAACGCAAGGTCAGAGGAACGACAGAGCGAACCCTCACCCTCAACCAACCCACCTACTCACAGCAGCTCATCTACGCCGACCCGACCGAGCTGACGAACCTCCGCGAGACCATCAACGCCCTCCTAGAACCCCACCGACAGCAGAGACCAGGCAAGACCAGAGTCCTCATGTCCCTGATCGCACTACCCGACGACTAACAAACCCGCACCGAACAGCCGACAGCAACCACAGCCAAGGGGGGTCCGGGGGGCGAAGCCCCTCCGGGGCGGCACAAACCCGCCGTACGATCGCCCCGACCGTGCGCCACGCGAGCCGCATCAGCTCCGACA
>NZ_JBFAHB010000056.1:0-61218 GCF_040653975.1 Kribbella sp. NPDC050820 | reverse complement strand
AGGCGCGCTTCAACCGCTACCTGCACAATCGTGGCCTCAAGGACACCAGCCGGCAACGGGTGTGGACGTTCCTCGGCGCCCCGGCCGGGTGGCCGGGGCGGGCTGTCGATCCAGGCAGTTGTTCCTACTCCAGGCAGATTCGGAACGGGTGGCCTGCGGGGTCGGCGTAGATCCGCCAGCCGCGAGCGTTCTCGGCGGGGGGTGGGTCCAGGGGGTCGAGCGGTTCGGCCCCCAGCGCGGTCACGCTGGCGTGACCGCTGGAGAGGTCCTCGACGATGAGGTCGAGATGGAGATCCTGCGCGTCGGTGCCGGGCCAGGTCGCCGGCACGAACTCCTCCGAGCGCCGGAAGGCCAGCGTCGAGAACCCGAACGACGAGCCGGGGCCGGTCAGGCTCCGCCAGTCGTCGTCACCGTTCTCGTCGATGTCCAGCCCCAGCAGCGCCGAGTAGAACTGGGCGAGCTCGAGTGGGTCCGGGCAGTCCAGCACCACCGAGCCGAGCCGCCCGGCAGTACTGCCCGGCTGCTCTGCCACCTGCGTCATCTGTCCTCCAGCTTCTTTCTTCAACTGCCCGCCCCTGTCCGGGGCAGGACCGGCCAGGCCCGTCGTGGTCGGAAGGCCCGGCCGCCTACGATGACAGGTCGGACGGACACTTCGCATCTTTCGACACGCCTACTTGACGGGTCACACGATCGCGGACAGTGAGCGTACCTGCTAACCAGTCAGACAGTGGAAGCAGAACGGCGCTTGGCGCTGAGCTTGCGGATCTTCGCCTGAGTCCCGCAGTCCTGCATCGAGCACCAGCGGCGTGACCCGTTCCGGCTGCGGTCGAGGAACAGGAAGCCGCAGCCGCCCTCGTCGACCGGGCAGGCCCGGAGCTGCCGCAGGTCGACGGTCCGCAGCAGCTCGACCGCGGCGCTGACCAGCCGATCCGGGATCATCGACGCCGGCGACGTACCGACCATCAACTCGGCGACAGCACCACCTGGAACGAGCACCGAGCGCGCCGCGGCGGCCGACCAACGGAGCGTCAGAAGCTCAAGCGCAGCAGCGAATTCGGCTCTCTGATCTCGCCGACTCAGGGCCGTGTAGACAGCCTCCCGGATCTCGACCGTCGCATGCAACGCCTGCGCAGCCACACCAGGGGCAGCGCTCCACGCGGAGCCGACAGCATCCGCCTCAGCCTCGGTGAGCAGCTCGGTACGGCGACCCCACGCCAGCAGCTCCTCAGGCCCTGGAATGTAGTCCCGCTGATCGTCCGCGCCACCGACCACCCGCGGCGCGACCGTGTTCACCAACTCGAGGGCGGGATGCCCTCCGACGATCCGGAGTTCGTCATTGCGGTCTTCTGCCATACGTGACATGCTACCACTATCACCCCTTTTACTGGAATCACAGGTGGCGTCATGTCCGACACGTCCCGCCGAACCCAGGCCGTGCTCGCCGTACTCGGCGCCGGCACCTTCTCCTACGTGACGATCGAGATCCTGCCGATCGGCCTGCTGACCGTGATCGCGGACGACCTCGGCCGGTCCCGCTCCGACGTCGGCCTGCTCGTCACCGGGTACGCCGTGCTCGTCGCGCTGACCGCGATCCCGCTGGCCCGGCTCACCCTCGGGCTCCCCCGCCGGCCCGTCCTGGGCGCCACGCTCGGCCTGATGGCCGTCGGCGCGACCGTGTCTGCGACGGCGCCGACGTACGAGGTCCTGCTCGTCGGGCGGCTGCTGACGGCGCTGTCGCATGCGCTGTTCTGGTCGATCATCTTCCCGATCGCGACCAGCCTGTTCCCGCCCGCAGTCCACGGCCGGGTGGTCGCCAGGCTGTCCATCGGCTCCGCGCTCGCTCCGGTCGTCGGCATCCCGCTCGGCACCTGGCTCGGTGAGCAGGCCGGCTGGCGACTGCCGTTCGCCCTGATGGCCGTCTTCGCGGCTGCGACCGGTCTGACCGTTCTGGCGCTCCTGCCTCGCGGCAGCGCACACCAGACGACAGCGAGCCGCGGACGCGCTCATGGCACGCGTCGCTACGCCGTACTCGTGGCCAGCACAGCTGTCGGCGTAGCGGGCTTCCTGACGTTCAACACCTACGTCACGCCGTTCCTGCTGGACGTCAGCGGCTTCGGCACCGATGCGCTCGCCCCGATCCTGCTGGCCTGCGGGCTGGGCGGCCTGGCCGGGACTCTGCTCATCGGCCGGCTCATCGAGCGGGACCCGTGGGTGGCGGTAGTCCTGCCGCTGGCCCTGGTCGGCGCATCGCTGCTGGCCCTCTACTCGGTCGGGCACGAGCGGGCGCCGGCGGTGTTGCTGTACGCGCTCGTCGGGATGTCCTTCAGCATGCTGGCGGTCGGCATCCTGAGCCGGACGCTGCTCGTGGCGCCGGGGAGTCTGGACCTCGCTTCGGCCGGCACCAATGTCGCTTTCAATGTCGGGATCGCGGCCGGCGGGCTGATCGGCGGGGTGCTGCTCGACCACACCGGCGTGCGCAGCGTGGCCCTGGTCGGCGGCCTGCTGGCGATCCTCGCGCTGACGGCGATGACGGCAGATGAGCCGGTGCTGGCCCGCGGCCGCCGGTTGATGCAAGAGTGCGAGGATGGCTGTCGAGTTCGTGAAGAGACGGCATGACGCGCCACCGGGCTTCTTCGAGGTCGAGGCGGCCGGCCTGCGCTGGCTCGCCGTACCCGGTGGGGCGGCGGTTGCGGAGCCCCTGGACGTCTCCCCCAGTCATCTGAGCATGGTCAGGCTCGAGCTCGCCCCACCGACCGGTGCCGCGGCCGACGAGTTCGGCCGTCGGCTGGCCGTGACGCACGACGCCGGCGCTCGGCACTTCGGCGTACCGCCGGACGGCTGGGACACCGACGGCTACCTCGGCACGATCGGGCTGCCGCACACGCTGGAGCCGGTGAAGTCGTGGGGCGAGTTCTACGCGAACCTGCGACTGCGGCCGTACCTGCGGTCGGCGTACAACCAGGGCACGATCGACGGGCACCAGCTGCAGGTGATCGAGCAGGTCTGCATCCGCCTGGAAGCCGGGGCGTACGACGACCCGACCGACCCGCCGAGCCGGATCCACGGGGACCTGTGGTCGGGCAACGTCGTCTGGTGCACCGACGGCGTCCACCTGATCGACCCGGCGGCGCACGGCGGCCACCGTGAGACCGACCTGGCCATGCTCGGCCTTTTCGGGCTCCCACAGCTCGAACGAGTGCTCCGCGCGTACGACGAGGTGCATCCGCTCGCGGACGGCTGGCGGGACCGGGTCGGGCTGCACCGGCTGCACCCGCTGCTGACCCACGTGGTGCTGTTCGGCGGGAGCTACGTACCGCAGGCGATCGCGATGGCCCACAAGTATGGCTGAGACCCTTGCAAGATCCTGACCCAGTGAGTGAGCAAGCGCGCGGACCGCTCCGGCGTCGCTGTCACCGCGGCCACGCCTGAGGGCCTGTTCCGCGGCGTCACGACTCTGCGCCAACTGCTCCCAGCCAAGGCCGACGCCGGCACCCTGCAGAACGGCCCGTGTCGCGGGTACGACGATCTCCGACTCACCGCGGTACGCGTACTGGGGCACCGACGACGCCCGGTCGCAGGGCCTCGCACGCCAAGCCGCGGCGCAGGGGGGCCAAGGTCGTGCTGTCTCCGGCCAACCGTGCGTACCTGGACATGAAGTACCACAAGGACACCCCGTACGGGCTGTCCTGGGCCGGTCTGGTGAGCGTGGAGAAGTCCTACAGCTGGAACCCGTCCACGCTCATCCCTGACCTGCCTGCGGATGCCATCGCGGGGGTCGAGGCGCCGCTGTGGTCGGAGACGCTCGACGAGGTGGACAAGGTCGAGTTCATGGCCTTCCCGCGGCTGCCGGGCATCGCCGAGCTCGGCTGGTCCCCCGCGTCCGCGCTCGACTGGCCGACGCACAAGGACCGGCTGGCCGGTCAGGGCTCGCGGTGGGACGCGCTGAGCGTGAACTTCTACCGCGCGCCGGAGATCGCCTGGCGCTAGGTCTCCAGCACCCGTTCGAGCAGCCAGGCGGTGGTCTGGTCGAGGTCCTGCTCGGCGACGGTGAGGTGCGTGGCGGGCGAGCCCGGCGCGTCACGCACCTCGACCCGGTACACGAACCGGTCCGGCTGGGGTATCCCGGAACCGAGCCTGCCCTGGTCCAGCGCCCGGACGGCGGCCTCCAGCCGGGCCGCGTCGGGCTGGAACGTGGTGTCGAGCTCACCGTGTGCCATCAGGCCGGCGAAGCCTCCGCTGCGGGTCACTGTGACGATCAACCGTGCCTCCTTCGGGCTCACCCTCGCGGTCTGCGCAACGATTGTCCAGAGGCGCGCGACACGCCCGAAAAATCGATCAGGTTCGCGCGTCCATCACCCGGCGTACCGGGCGCAGTCCCACGTTGGAACCGCCCGGCCGCCGGTCCCGGCGGCGAACGAGCAGGTCGGCGCGGGATTTCGTGGTCCCGGCGGGGTGTTCCGGGCGCGTTTCGGGGTGTTCACGGAACGTGGCGACCGGCGACTATTAGCGACACGTGTTCTCGGTCACCCCTACCACCCGGCCGGATAACGGCTACAGTTATCGCGTTGCAGTTTTGGACTCCCTGACTTTTGCTGTGCTGCATGGCCGGTCTGTCGTCTGGGGCCTTTCGGCGACGCGTGGCCCATGAGGTGTGGGTCGCGGATTGTTACAAGCCATCGAGGAGATAGACACAAATGGCTGTCGGTACTGTCAAGTGGTTCAACGCTGACAAGGGCTTCGGCTTCATCACCCCGGATGACGGTGGCGCGGACGTGTTCGCGCACTACTCGGCCATCCAGATGTCGGGCTTCCGTTCGCTGGACGAGAACCAGCGGGTCGAGTTCGAGATCACCCAGGGCCAGAAGGGCCTGCAGGCGGAGAACATCCGCCCGATCTGATCCGTTCAGATCACCCTTCGAGAAACTGAAGTGAAGGGGCCGCACACTCACCGGTGTGCGGCCCCTTTACCGTTTCGCCGCGGGTACCGTCAAGGACATGACCGACAGTGAGGCTGGGTACGACCGGGACGGCGAGCACAGGACCGAGCGGCTCGACCGGCACTGGAACGAGCTGCTGCAGGAGCTCCGGCTGGCCCAGACCGGTACCCAGATCCTGTTCGCGTTCCTGCTGAGCATCGCCTTCCAGGCCAAGTTCCAGGAGGCCGACTCGTTCACCCACGACGTGTACGCCGGCACCCTGATCGCCTCCGCCCTGGCCGTCGGCCTGTTCCTCGCGCCGGTGTCGTTCCACCGCGTCGTCTACCGGCAGAAGCTGCGCGACCGGATGCTCCCGATCGCCGGTCACATGGCCTCGGCCGGCATGATCTTCCTCGTCATCGCGATGGCCGGCGGCGTGCTGCTGGCGCTGGACGTCGTACTCTCCCGCTCGGTCGCGATCGTGATCACCGCGATCGTGCTCGCCTGGTTCACCGTCTTCTGGTACGTCATCCCCGCCTGGGTCCGCGCTAACGCCAACGGGGAATGACCTCAGCCGCCACCTTCTCGAGCACGTCGACCGACCCGGCGTAGACGCCTTCCAGGCGGGGCCAGTGGGTGATGACGTCGGTGAAGCCGAGGGCGGCGGCGCGGCCGACGACGTCTTCGAAGGCGTCGACGCTGCTCAGCGAGAAGCGGGCGGAGTCGAGCGCCAGGTAGCGGTCGAGCGGCTGACCTTCGAGTACGTCGTCCAGGCGGTGGCTCAGGTCGACGACCGTGGCGAACCAGGTGTCGAAGTCCGCTGACTTGATCCCGGTGGTCACCCAGCCGGCGCCGTACCTGGTCGCCAGTCGCAGCGACCGCGGGCCGTTGGCCGCCATGATGAACGGCACCCGCGGCTGCTGCACACACCCCGGCAGCGTCCGGCCGTTCCGCGTCTCGAAGTACTCGCCCTTGAAGTCGACGCCGTCGGTCGTCAGCAGCTTGTCCAGCAGTACGACGAACTCCTCGAAGCGGTCCACCTTCTGCCGGGGGCTGAGCTCCGGGCCGCCCTGGATCGTGGTGTCGATCCCGCCGCCCGAGCCGACCCCGCACAGGAACCGGCCGCCGGAGACGTCGTCCAGCGCCAGGATGTCGCGGGTCAGCGCGAGCGGGTGCCGGAAGTTCGGCGAGGTCACGAACGTGCCCAGCTTGATCGTCGAGGTGACCATTGCGGCCGCGGTCAGCGTCGGCGTCGTCCCGTACCAGGGCGCGTCCTGCAGGCCGCTCCAGGTCAGGTGGTCGTAGGTCCAGGCATGGTCGAACCCGAGCTCCTCCGCCCGCCGCCACCGCGGCGCCGCCTCGCTCCACCGGTACTCCGGCAGGATGGTGATCCCGAATCGCATGAGCGCACCCTAACCACAGTGTGGCCGAAACCACGATTGTTGCGTTTTGCCACGAACTTCGGCACGGTCGTCAGGCAGTCCCCTACCAAAAGGAAACGGAGGCGCGCCGAAGCGAGGCGTGATTCACCTGTGGCGATCGATGTCGACAGCCCGGCAGAGAACACGAATCCCGACCATGCACAACACCCTGCCATCGCAGCACCTCCTCCGCCCGGCAGCCGAAGTCGCGGCTCCGGCCTCGACCGCGTCGTCTTCGGCGTCACCGCGGTCATCGCCCTGGCCTTCGTCGCCTGGGGCTTCGCCGACGCCACCGGTCTCGGTACGGCGTCCACCTCGGCCCTGACCTGGGTCGAGACCAACACCGGCTGGCTGTTCGTCCTGCTGGCCTCCGCCTTCGTCGTCTACGTGCTCTGGCTGGCGGCCGGCCGGTACGGGCGGATCCCGCTCGGGCGCGACGACGAGGAGCCCGAGTTCAAGACCGTGTCCTGGGTGGCGATGATGTTCAGCGCCGGCATGGGCATCGGCCTGATGTTCTACGGCGTCAGCGAACCGCTGACCCACTTCACCAGCCCGCCGCCGGGAACAGTCGAGGCCGGCTCGTCCGCCGCGCTGCAGACGGCGATGGCGACCACGCTGTTCCACTGGACCCTGCACCCGTGGGCGATCTACGCCGTCGTCGGGATAGCCATTGCCTACGGCACCTTCCGGCGCGGCCGCTCGCAGCTGATCAGCTCCGCGTTCGCGCCGCTGCTCGGCCGCCGGACCGAGGGACCGATCGGCAAGGTGATCGACGGGCTCGCGATCTTCGCGACGCTGTTCGGCTCGGCCGCGTCGCTCGGCCTGGGCGCGCTCCAGATCGGTTCCGGCGTGCAGATCCTGGGCTGGCTGGACAAGACCGGTAACGCGTTGCTGGTCGGCGTCATCGCCGTACTCACCGCGGCGTTCGTCGCGTCCGCGGTGTCCGGTGTCGCGAAGGGCATCCAGTGGCTGTCCAACATCAACATGGTGCTGGCCGTCGTCCTGGCGTTCTTCGTCTTCGTCGCCGGCCCGACCGTGCTGATCCTCAACCTGGTCCCGACCGCGATCGGCGACTACTTCCGCGACCTGGCCGAGATGGCGGCCCGGACCGAGGCCAGCGGCGGCGACGCGATGTCCGAGTGGCTGTCCGGCTGGACCGTCTTCTACTGGGCCTGGTGGATCTCCTGGACGCCGTTCGTCGGGATGTTCATCGCGCGGATCAGCCGCGGGCGCACGATCCGGCAGTTCGTCACCGGCGTGCTGCTGGTGCCGTCGCTGGTCAGCCTGGTCTGGTTCTGCATCTTCGGCGGTACGGCGATCGACCTGCAGCGCAACGGGGTCGACGTCGCCGGGCAGTCCACCACCGAGGGCCAGCTGTTCGGGGTGCTCGACCACATTCCGCTGGCCGCGGTGACGACGATCGTGGTCGTGGTCCTGGTGGCGATCTTCTTCGTCTCCGGCGCAGACGCCGCGTCCATCGTGATGGGCACGCTGTCCGAACGCGGCGCGATCGAACCCCGCAAGCCGGTCGTCATCTTCTGGGGCGTGCTCACCGGCGCCGTCGCGGCGGTGATGCTGCTGGTCGGCGGTGGCGGGTCCGAGGCACTTCAAGGCCTGCAGAACCTGACCATCGTGGCCGCGCTTCCGTTCGCGCTGGTCATGGTCGGGCTCGCGGTCGCGCTGGCCAAGGACCTGCGCACGGATCCGCTGATGCTGCGGCATGCGATCGGCTCGGAGGCGGTCGAGGCAGCAGTCATCGAAGGTGTCAGCAACCACGGCGACGACTTCACTCTGGTCGTCGCCGGCAACGGCCACGACACCCCCGGCACCGACGTACCGGAGTCCCCACAACCCCAGGACGAGGTTCCACCTCCCAAGCCCTGAGCTGTGGGAACGAGCGCCGGCCAGGCGAGGACCTGGCCGGCGCTTGTGCGTCGGGCCGTTTGCCCCTGGCAACCGTTAGGCATCCCGGCCATGCGCATTCTGGTTACCACCACGTGAGCGGCCGCGTCATTTACGCAGTCAAGGAGCCGGAGGCACCCGGCGGCGGCGTGCGAGTCATCGCCCACACCGACAACTATCCGGGCTGGGCCCCCGCGCCGCACGTTTGGGCCGTCTCCCGGGAGAGCATCGACGTACTGGCCCGAGTCCACCCGCACCTGCCCCTCAGCCACATCCCCAACCCCGTCGACAGCGACCTCTTCCGTCCCGGCCATCGCGCCGTACGGCGAATCGCCTGGATGCCGCGCCGTCGCCCGTTGGAGTCGACCGTCCTCGAGCGGATCCTCCGCAACGACGCGCGCACGCAGGATGTCGAGCTCCTACCGCTCTCCGGCCTGACCGAGGAGCAGGTCGCGGAAGCCCTCGGCGAGACGTCGGTCTTCATCGCGCTCGGCATCTCCGAAGGCTTCGGCCTGCCCGTCGCCGAACCGTTGTCGGCCGGCTGCCTCGTCGTCGGCTACCCAGCCGGCGGCGGCGCGTTCAGCGGGTGGGGGTAGGGAAGGTGGCCAGGGCGTTGGTGCCGATGCTGCCCAGCCAGACGTGGCCGTCGCGTTCGCGGACTCCGGTGGGCATGTGGAAGTTCGGGTGGTGGCCGCGGAGGTCGTGCACCAGCGTGCCGTTGTCGTCGTACGCCTGGATCTCGATGATGTCGGCCGCCTTGGGCTTCAGCGCCTCGGGCAGGTTCCACACCAATGTCCGCAGGAACGGCTGCTTCGGCAGCAGGAAGTCGAGCAGCGCGTTCCGCGGCGAGCCGATCGTCACCCAGATCAGTCCGTCGGACCCGCGCGCGATGTTGTCCGGCAACCCCGGGATCGCCGCGACCAGCTCCGGCTCCGCACCGTCGGTCGTCAGGTCGAGCTTGTAGAGCCCGTACGTCGCCGACTCGGCCCAGAAGAGCGTACGACGGTCGCCGCTCAGCGCCACGCCGTTCGGGAAGCCCCGGCCCGTGGTCAGCCGCGTCAGCTCGCCATCCGGGGTGAGGCGGTACACGCTCCCGGTCGTGGAGTGCTCGAGCAGGTCCGCCATCCACTCGTCGATGCCGAACCGCGTCGACGAGTCGGTGAAGTAGATCGTCCCGTCCGGGGTGATGTCCGCGTTGTTGCAGAACCGCATCGGCCGGCCGTCGACCTCGGACAGCAGCGTCGCGATCCGGCCGTCCTTGTCGAGCGTCAGCAGCCCGCGGTTGGCGTCACAGATCAGCACCTTCCCGTCCGGCAGCCACTCCAGCCCCAGCGGCCGCCCGCCGGTGTCGGCGAGCGTCGTGATTGTCTTGCCGTCCGCGCTGACCCGCAGGATGCGACCGTCGTACAGCCCGGTGAGCACGCTGCCGTCTTCGTCGATCAGCGTGTCCTCCGGCCCGTCCCCCGGCAACGCGACCGTCTGCACCTCGATCCGGGTCGGCTCACGCTTCGGCGGCGCAGCAGGCGGAGTCCATCGCACAGGCGAAATCGACGACTTCATGCGCCGACCCTAGCGCTCCTCCCCCCGGTGTGTAACCGCACGCTCCGGCGCGCTGAGGGACCCCTGAACCCTGCGCCGTCAGCCATCTCCACCCGATCCCCACCACAACCGTTGCTCAAGAAATTCTGCCTACCAGAACTTCCGGGGAGCATGATCAGCAAACGCTTTATCGCGGGGTCGGCTGTTGCCGTGGAATGCTTCGTACTGCGCACGGAATTGTGCTGTTTCAGGTTCGTTCTGGAAGTTTCTGGCGAACGCGAGTACACGTGGATGTCAAGGGGGCTCATAAGGGGGAGCGAGATGGCCGAGCATGAGATTCGGATCGCACTGGTGATGAATGGCGGCGTCAGCTTGGCGGTGTGGATGGCTGGCGTCACGCACGAACTCGACCTGATCCGCCGCGCGAGCACGCCGGGTGCACCTCCGGCGCAACCGTACGACGAGAAGGTGGCCGCCCGCTGGCAGCAGTTGCTGCGCCCGGAGCAGGGGTACGAGCAACGGCGATTGGTCATCGACGTGATCGCCGGCACGAGTGCCGGCGGTTTGAACGGGGTGATGCTGGCAACGGCGATCGCTCACGACGCAACCCTCGACCCGACCGATGGAGCCGACGTCAAGACTCGTGGTCCGTGGCTACGCGAGCAGTGGCGCGAACTGGGGGCATTGGAGGCGACGAAGTTACTGCCTGACAATGCCGGCGAACGAACCGGTTCGGTGCTGAACGGCAGATTCTTTTTGCAGGAGGCCACCCGACTGCTGACGTGCTTGGCCGATAAACGCACACCGACCGCAAACCATCCGGTGACTCTATTCACCACCGCCTCCGGACTGGGCGAGCAGGGATTTGATGCCTACGACTACGCCGGCACGCCGTTCGACGTGGCCGATCACCGGTTCTTGTACCGATTCACCACCGACCTGCCGAGAATTTATGACCGTAGATCGATCGAGTTCCCCGCGCCACCGGATCCCGGCGCCCAGTTCGGCGACACCAGCCTCCTGGCCCGCGCCGCGCGGGCGTCGGCGTCGTTCCCGGTCGCGTTCGCGCCGGTCAACGAGGACGACGAGTTGAACAAAGTACGGCCACCTCGCGAGCGGCCACGACGGACCGACACGGCGCCGTCGTGGCTGATGGACGGCGGGGTACTCGACAACGCGCCGTTCGGCCCAGTGCTGGAAACGGTGTCCCGCAGCGAGGTCGAGAGCCATGCCAGCCGGTACTTGGTGTACGTCGTTCCGTCCTCCGGAGTCGGCAAGGCGACCACCGCGGTGTCCGACGACGAGCCGTCTTGGAAGCAGACTGCCGGTTCAGCGATCCAGTTCCCCCGTGAGGTGGACTTTCGATCTGACATGGAGGATTTGGAGCGGCTGCTGCTGGACGCCGACGCCAGTTGGTCCGATACGCAACGCCTGTTCAACAAGGCATGTCATGACCCCATGGAGCGGGCGCGGGTCATGCTCGCGGCCGAGCAGTTACAGCCCACCTACACCCGGGGCCGCGCGGCAGGTGGTGTATGGGAAGCAGTCACGGTCTCCAGATCCGGACGCACGACAGTGCTCGACAAGGCCGCCGCAGTCTCGGACGAGGCGGTCAAGGAGATCCTCAAGCTGGATCTGACCTGGACACCGCCTGAAGGCGCCGCAGTTGCCCCGACGCTCGTCGCGACCAGCGGACAGGTGGTGTGGCCGTGGGGTCTCGGCCCGGCCGAACGGGTGACGCGTCTGGTCCTGCGGTGGCTGCGGTCCAACCTGGCCGACGCGTTCAACGCCGCCAAGGTCGGCGACCTGAGCCGTCCCCGTTCGGTCCCCGAACTGGAGGACGACATCTCGAAGGCCAGCGAGGTGCTGCGCAACATCCTCGCCGTTCGGGAGGCACTTACTCCGGCCGTCAAGGCAGCGCAACTGACCACCCGGACACCCGAGGTCCAAGTCGCCACCGCGCTCAACCGCATCTTCTCCGATCACCGGGTGCCCGAGGCACTGGGCCAGGAGATCCGCCGACTCGAGGAATCCATCCCAGACGGCGCGGACCTGGTCGAATTGGCACTCGCGACGGAGGTGGTCTCCCGCTGCACGTCGTCCCGCACACCCGATCGGCGCAGTGCCCCATTCCGCTTCGTTCGGCTTGGTCCGGACGTCGCGTTGCCTGTGCTGAGCGCTCCGGATCGGAAACTTGCCACCGATCTGGGCGACCGGATCCTGTATGGGACACAGGTCGGTCACTTCGGCGCGTTCGGAGCGGCAGACTGGCGTCGTTGGGACTGGCTGATGGGCCGGCTGCACGCGGTCGCGCACATCGGCACGCTGCTGCACGCAGGTCAAGACGCCCAGGCAGCGGAGGAGTGGGTAGGTGCAACCCAACGCGAAGTACTGGCTGCCGAGAACTGGGAAGACGTAGCGGTCGCCAAACGGCTTCACAGCCTGCGGGATGACTTCCTGTCCGCCTCCGTCTGGGGTGGACTGGGCCGGATGATCGATGCGCTCAACGATGCTGACCAGGACCGCAACAAGCCAGCGTCGACCACCACCGGTCTAGGCGACCGACTGGTGCACGTCTCGGGTGGTCTCGGCAAGCGACCCGGGCAGTGGATCAAGGTCGTCGCAGGCCGCGAGACCAGGAGCAACAGCACCCTGGAGCAACTCGTCCGGTGGTTCACCGAGCCGACGCGCGATCTCGTGTGGAGCGTCCTGACGGCAGGCCAGGTGAAGTCCGCCCGCGCACAAGGCGGCGCGGTGGCACTACTGCGCTCCGCGGTCTGGTTCGCTGCTGCTCTGCTCGGCGCCGCGTTGCTACTCGCGGCGCTGCTGGGAGGCGATGCCTCGTGGTGGGTTGTGGTGCTCGCCGGCCTAGGATCCGCAGCCCTGCTGGTCGGGCTGGCGCTTGGAGTACTGGTGGCGCGACTGAACAGCACCCGGACGTCCCTGCGCGACTGGATTCAGGTGCGACTCGAACGGTGGCTGAGGCCACAGCCCTGACGGCTGGACCGCACAGACACCCCTCGCGGTCAGCCCGGGTAGAGGGCGGGGCCGGCCGGCGGAGGTGGGGTGTAGTCGGGGGTTTCGCCGTTGGTGGCGCCGAGGAGGCGGCGGGTCAGGGCGTCTTGGGACGAGAGGAGCTCGGCGGTTGCCTTGCGGAGGTGGTCGGCGTCGGGGGGTGTGCCTGACTCGGCTGCCAGCAGGATGGTTCGGCGTACCAGCTCTTTGGTGAAGGAGGCGGTGGTGCCTTCGGTCTGGGTGACGATCTGGTCGATGACGTCGGGGCTGAGGTCGAGGCCGGGGCCGTAGAGGTGCAGGAGGCGGGCGCGGCCGTCGGCGTCCGGCAGAGGTACCTCGACGGCGAGGTCGACGCGGCCGGGGCGTTGCATGAGCGCCGGCTCCAGGAGATCGGCGCGGTTGGTGGTGAGAAGGAAGGCGACGTCGGCGTCCTCCGCGAGACCGTCCATCTCGTTGAGCACCTGGAACAGCAGCGGGTTCTCCATCCCGCGCGAGTAGTCGCGGGCCTCGGCCACCAGGTCGCAGTCCTCCAGCACGATCAGCGCAGGCTGTAGCAACCGCGCCAACGCACACGCCTGCGAGATGAACCCGATGCTCGTCCCCGCCAGCAGTACGACGGTGAACGCCGGCAACCGCGACAGCAGGTACCGCACGGTGTGCGTCTTCCCGGTCCCAGGCGGCCCGTAGAGCAGCACGCCGCGCCGCAAGTGCTGACCCGCGTCCAGCAGCGTCTGCCGATGGTCGGCGATCCCGATCACCTCCCGCTCGACCCGCTCCAAGACCCCGGCCGGCAGTACGACGTCCGCCCGCGTGATGCCCGGCCGCGGATGCAGCCGGAACGGCCCGACCCCCTGCCCGAACTCGTGCCCCTCGAAAGAGACCACCTTCCCGCGGAAGATGTTGTTCTTCCGGATCAGCTCCGGCAGCGCATCGAGGAAGCTGTCCGCCTTCCCGGTCGCCAGCACCTCCAGATCGACCCGGATCCGCCCGTACTGCGGATTCGCCGAGCGCAGCAGCGCGACGTACCGCTCCGAACCCCGCACCCCGAGGTAGAACCCGAACGAGACGCAGTCCATCTCCTCGTCCACGTCGATCGGCAGCCGCTCGTAGTCGACCGACCCGATGCCGAACCGGTCGTACTGCGCGAGCTCCAGCACCTCACCGAGCGAGTGGTGACCGCGGTTCGACCCGGCCAGCCCGATCAACTCGAACGAGTCGAACCATGCCTCGATCGCGAATTGCACGTTCGGCAGGTCGTACGGCGCGAAGCTCGACGACACCACCGGCAGCTGGTCGGGGTCGGCGCCGAGATGCGCCCGCAACCGGTCCAGCAGGTTCTCCCGGTCGCCCGCGCGGCGATGCTGCTGCATCCGCTCCAGGAACCCGGTGAACAGTCGCGCGAACTCGTCGATCTCGTCGCCGTTCTCCATCCCGCACTACCCCCGCCTCGTTCGGATACCGGCCTGATCCGGAGGGTCCTCCGAAAAGCCGGATAGGATCTCCACCATGACAGATTCCGAGTCCACCGACCGTCCGTACGCCGCCTTCCCGGTCCGGATCGGCCTGCAGGTCCAGCCCCAGCACGCCCAGTACGCCGACATCCGGCGGACCGTGGCCGCGGCCGAGGAGATCGGCGTCGACGTGGCGTTCAACTGGGACCACTTCTACCCGCTGTCCGGTGAGCCGGAGGGCCTGCACTTCGAGTGCTGGACCATGCTCGCCGCCTGGGCGGAGGCGACCGAGCGGATCGAGTTCGGCGCCCTGGTCACGTGCAACTCCTACCGCAACCCCGACCTGCTGGCCGACATGGCCCGCACGGTCGACCACATCAGCGAGGGCCGGCTGATCTTCGGCATCGGCTCGGGCTGGTTCGAGAAGGACTACGACGAGTACGGCTACGAGTTCGGTACGGCGGGCGGCCGGCTGGACGCGCTCGGCGAGGCGCTGCCGCGGATCGAGAAGCGGTGGGCCAAGCTCAACCCGCGCCCGACCCGGGACATCCCGGTGCTGATCGGCGGCGGCGGCGAGAAGAAGACGCTGAAGCTGGTCGCGCAGCACGCGAACATCTGGCACGGTTTCGGCGACGCCGAGACGATCGCGCACAAGCACGCCGTACTGGACGAACACTGCCGGACGATCGGCCGCGACCCGGGCGAGATCGAGCGCTCGGTGGGCGTCGGCGACAAGAAGCCCGAGGACGTCGGCAAGAAGTTCCTCGACGTCGGCACCCGGCTGTTCACCGTGCACTCGTCGGGGCCCGACTACGACCTCGGCCTGCTTCGCGAGTGGGTCGCCTGGCGCGACGAGGTCAACGCCAAGTAGCAGCCGCTGCCGGGTGGCGCGAGCCACCCGGCAGGGTGGTCGCCGGAGTCGATAGGATTTCCGGCATGTCTACGTTGCCTGAGAACGGTTCGGTGCGGCCTATCACCCGGTGGGGTGAGGACGTCATGCACCGGATCAACCAGCCCGTGACCGACTTCGGGGACGAGTTCCAGACGCTGATCGCGGACATGGTCGCCACGATGAACGCGGCCGAGGGTGTCGGACTGGCCGCGAACCAGGTCGGCGTGGACCTGCAGGTGTTCGTGTTCGACTGCCCGGACAAGGACGGGAACCGGGTCCAGGGCGTCGTCTGCAACCCGGTCATCGAGCTGCCCGAGGGCAAGGACCGCCGCCTCGACGAGGGCGACGAGGGCTGCCTGTCACTGCCGGGCGCCTTCACCAAGTGCGCCCGTCCCGACTTCGCTCGGGTCACCGGCCTCGACCAGCACGGCGAGCCGGTCTCCTTCGAGGGAACCGGCCTGCTGGCCCGCTGCCTGCAGCACGAGACCGACCACACCCAGGGCACCGTCTTCGGCGACCGGCTCTCCCGCAAGTACCGCAAGCGCCTGTTCGGCGAAGCCGAGGAGCTGGCCCCCGACTACCCCGCCGACTGGCCCGTCTCCCCCATGATCGAACACGAAACCGACCACGAAGGCACCCCGGCGACCTGACCTACCAGCGGGCCTTGTCCAGGTCCGCGAGGATCGCCTCGACCGACTCGTCCGGGGTCAGGTTGGTGGTGTCGAGCCAGAGGCCTCGGCGTGGGGTGTTGTCGACGTACGTCTGGAAGGCCCGGACGGCGTTGATCAGGCCGCCGTCGGCGTCCTGCCAGTCGCGGTAGGCGTTGTTGCCGCCGCGGGCGAGCTCGCGTTCCACGACGGACTCGACCGACGGGGTCAGCATGACGAAGTACGGATCGACGTCGTGCAGCCGGCCGAACCAGCGCTCGACGTCGTCCTCGAAGATGTTGTCGCTGCAGACGAAGTCGAACCCGGCGTCGGCGTAGTGCTGAGCGATCAGCGCGGAAGCGTCGTACCGGAGGTGCAGCTGACGTAGCGCCTCTGGCGACGGATCGGGCGTCATGATGTCGGCGCCGGCGACGACGCCGCGGTAGAACACGTCACCGTCGAGCGTCGCGGCGGGCGGTCCGAGCCGAGCGGCGAGCAGCGGCGCGATCGTCGACTTCCCCGCGGCCTGCATCCCGGTGACGAGCACTACCTTCGGCATGCCCCCATCAGATCACCCGCGTCCACCGGTTCTCGCACTCCAGGCCGCGGCCGTCATCGAGTAGATGGTGGCGTCGAACTGCTCGCCGTCCTCCTCCAGCCTCGCCTCGTGGTCGAAGCTCATGCCGAGCCGGCGCATCACGCCGATGCTGCGCAGGTTCGGCGTGTCCGTGACCGAGATGACGCGGGGGAGCCCCAGCGTGGTGAACCCGTACTCCAGCCAGGACGCCGCCGCTTCAGTCGCGTAACCGTGTCCCCAGTACGCGCGGGCGAGTCGCCAGCCGATCTCGAAGTCGTCCGGGTACCACGGCGTGAACTGCAGCCCGCAGGCGCCGACGAAGGCACCATCGGTACGGCGCTCGATCGCCAGGAACCCGGTGCCGTCCGAGGCGAACCGCTTGTTGACGCCCGACGCGATCCGGTCCGATTCCTGCCGATTCAACGGCTTCCCGAGGTATTTCATCACCTCGGCATCCGTGTTCAACGCGGCCCACGGCTCCAGGTCGTCGTCGCGGAACGGGCGCAGCAGCAGGCGTTCCGTCGTACGCATGACTCCCCCTTAACGTCGCGTCGCGTAGAAGGCGACTGCGGCCGAGGATGCCACGTTCAGGGAGTCAACACCCCCAGCCATCGGGATGCGCACGGTCAGATCTGCCTTTTCGAGCACGTGCGGCTTGAGGCCGTGCCCTTCGGTGCCGAAGATCAGCGCGAGCCGGTCGTCGCGGCGGGCGACCAGGTCGTCGAGGCTGATCGAGTCGTCGGTGAGCGCGAACGCGGCCGCGACGAACCCGCGGTCCTGCAGGGTGTCCAGGTCGCCGGGCCAGGACGTGAGCCGGGTCCACGGGACCTGGAAGACCGTGCCCATCGAGACCTTGATCGACCGCCGGTACAGCGGGTCCGCGCAGGTCGGCGTGACCAGCACGAGCTCGACGCCCATCGCGGCGGCGGCGCGGAACCCGGCGCCGACGTTCGTGTGGTCGACGATGTCGTCGAAGATCGCGATCCGTCGTACGTCGTTCGTCAGCAAGTCGGGCAGCGGGACGGCCGGTTGACGCCGGTACGACGCGAGCGCGCCGCGGTGCACGTGGAAGCCGGTGACCTGCTCGGCCAACTCCTCGGAGACGACGTACACGGGGGTGTCGGGCCATTTCGCGAGTACGTCGTGCAGGGAGTCGAGCCAGCGCGGTGCGAGCAGGAACGAGCGCGGCTCGAAACCGGCCTCCGCGGCCCGGCGGATCACTTTGTCGCCCTCGGCAATGAACAGCCCGTGCTCCTCCTCGAGGAGCCGGCGCAGGTTCACCTCCCGCAACCGCACATAATCAGCCAGCCGCTCGTCCCCCGCATCCTCCACCCCCACGAGCCGACTCATCCCGCCCCGCCCGCCTCCGCTCCCGCACCCGGCTCCGCGGCGGCAGCGCCGCCGACTTGTGCTGCGACCTCGACTACGTTGCCGATGACAACGATCGCGGGCGCTCCGACGCCTGCCTCCTGCATCGTGTCGGCGATCCCGGCCAGGTCGGACGTCACCATCCGTTGACCCGGAAGGGTGCCGTCGGCAATGGCTGCGGCCGGGGTGCTCGCCGGGCGACCGGCGGCGATCAGCCGCTCGGTGATCGCAGGCAGGTTCTCGACCGCCATCAGCAGGACCAGCGTGCCGGACAGCTGCGCCAGCGCGTCCCAGTTGATCAGCGAGTCCGGATGCGACGGCGGGATGTGACCCGACACCACGGTGAACTCATGCGTCACGCCGCGATGCGTCACCGGGATCCCGGACACCGCCGGCACCGAGATCGAACTGGTGATCCCCGGCACGACCGTCCACGGCACGCCGGCCTCCGCGCAGGCCAGCGCCTCCTCGAAGCCGCGACCGAACACGTACGGATCGCCGCCCTTCAGCCGTACGACGACCTTCCCCTGCCGACCGCGATCGACCAGGATCCGGTTGATCTCCTCCTGCTGAGCCGCCCGCCCCCGAGGCAACTTGGCCGCATCGAACAGCTCCACGTCCGGGTGCAACTCGTCCAGCAACTGCTGCGGCGCCAGCCGGTCCGCCACGACGACGTCGGCCTCGGCGAGCAACCTGCGCCCGCGGACCGTGATCAGATCCGGATCCCCCGGTCCCCCACCCACGAGATAGACACCCGGCCGCCTGTCGACCTCGCGCGCAGCCAACGCACCCGAGCGCAGTTCCTCCAGAATCGCGTCCCGGACCGCGGCCGAACGCCGGTGATCACCACCACCAAGCACGCCGATCGTCACGTTGTCGTGCTGCCCGGACGCGGGCGTCCACGCAGTCGCCCTGGACCGGTCGTCGGACCGCACGCAGAAGATCCGGCGCTCCTCGGCCTCGGCCGACACCCGGTCGTTGACATCGGAGTCGTCGGACGCCACGACGACGTACCAGGCTCCGTCGAGGTCGCCGTACTGATAGCCGCGCTCGACCCAGGTCAGCGACGGGTTGGAGAGCAGGCCCTCGATGGTCGGGGTGATCGCCGGGGAGATCAGGTCGATCTGCGCGCCGGACTCGATCAGCCGCGGCAGCCGTCGCTGGGCGACACCGCCGCCGCCGACCACGACCACGCGGCGTCCCTCGAGCACCAGGCCGGACAGGTACTGACTCGTCACGAGCTGATCCCAGCGGACTCGAAGGTGGCCATCTCGCCGAGCGCGCGGACGGCGCAGGTCAGGATCGGGTACGCCACCACCGCGCCTGTCCCCTCGCCCAGCCTCATATCGAGGTCTACCAGCGGCTGCAGGCCGAGCGTCTTCAGCGCGATCGCGTGGCCCGCCTCGGCCGAGCGGTGGCCGGCGACGCAGTAGTCGATCACGGCCGGATGGAACGCCTGCGCGACCAGGGCGGCGGCGCCCGCGATCACCCCGTCGAGGATGACCGGGACCTTGTTGGCCGCGGCGCCCAGGATGTACCCGGCCAGGGCTGCGTGTTCGAGGCCGCCGTACGCCTCGAGGGCCTTGAGCGGCTCCGTCGCCGGTACGTCGTGGTGCGCGAGAGCCTCCGCGATCACTTTGGTCTTGTGGGCGAGCGTGGCGTCGTCGATGCCGGTGCCGCGGCCGGTGACCACGTCCGCGGTCGAGCCGGTGAAGGTCGCGATCAAGGCGGCCGAGGCGGTCGTGTTCGCGATGCCCATGTCGCCGGTCAGGAGGCAGCGGTAGCCGTCCTTGACCAGGGTGTTCGCGAGGTCGAAGCCGACCGCGATCGCCGCCATCACCTCGTCCTCGGTCAGGGCCGGCTCGACGGACAGGTCGCGGGTGCCGGGGCGGACCTTGGCGTGCACGATGTCCAACTCGTCCACGTCGGCCGCCACGCCGACGTCGACCACGCGGACGTCGACCCGGTTGTTCGCCGCGAAAGCGTTGACCGCGGCGCCGCCGGCGGCGAAGTTCGCCAGCATCGCGGCGGTCACTTCCTGCGGCCAGGGCGACACGCCCTGTGCGTGGACGCCGTGGTCGGCCGCGAAGACGGTCACCACGGCCGGCGCCGGTACGGCGGGCGGGCAAGTGCCGGTCATCCCGGCCACCTGGACCGACAACTCCTCCAGCACGCCAAGTGAACCGGCCGGTTTCGTCAACGCGAGCTGACGCTCCGCGGCAGCCCGCATCGCCACCGCGTCCGCCGGGCCGATCCGGGCCAGGTACTCCTCCACCGCACGTCCTCCACTCGTCGCCTGGTCCGATCTTCGCATCTCCACCCGGGTGCCCCTGGACGAATCCGTGTGATGTGGACAGTAATGTCGGAATCACCACACGTCGCGAGACCCCGGAGGCTCCCAGATGTCGCTCGATCGCCCCGTCGCACCGGACCCGTACGCACTGCTCCCGAAGGCCGGCACCTTCACCGTCACCAGCACCGACGTCGCCGACGGCGAGCCGCTGTCGGACGACCACGCCTTCGCCGGCGGCAACACCTCGCCGCAGCTGAGCTGGTCCGGGTTCCCCGAGGAGACCAAGGCGTTCGTCGTCACCTGCTTCGACCCCGACGCCCCTGTCGTCTCCGGCTTCTGGCACTGGGTCCTGGTCAACCTCCCCGCAACCGTCACCTCCCTCGACACCGGCGCCGGCACCACCGAACGCCTCGACAACGGCGCCTTCCACGTCCGCAACGACTTCGGCACCAAGAACTACGGCGGCGCCGCCCCACCCGCCGGCGACCAGGTCCACCGCTACTACTTCGCCGTCCACGCCATCGACGTAGAGGCCTTAGACGTCGACTCCGACGCCACCCCCGCCGTAGTCAGCTTCAACCTCGCCTTCCACACCCTCGCCCGAGCCCTGATCACCCCCACCTACCAGGTAACCGAGTAGTACCTGGCCGGACCTTCGGACACCATGCGGGGACCTCGGACACCAAGTCAGATGTCCGAGGCCCCGAGCAGCTGTACGAACCCAGCGGGGAACCTCCGACGAGGCAGGTCCCCGTCGACGCTCAGTCTGGTGGCCGGCCCGGGTGCGCACCGGCTCACGACGGATCGCCTCCTGGCGCGACCACGTGGCGGTTGAACGCCGGCGACGAAGGAGCCCGGCTGGGCGCGAGGCCCCGCAGGGAAGGTTGGGTGGGGTGGGAGCGGTGGCGAAGCACGCGACGAAGGAGCAGGCGTAGCGGCGCGTGGGCCAATGCAAATGGGTGGACAGCGGTTTCCGGGGTGCCATACGTTCGGGGTGGTGGCCGCACGTCGCGGGAGACTTCCGCGCTGTGCGCGGTGGTGCTGCCCGGTCCGGCAGGCAACCGACTCTCGAAGGCGGTGCACCCATCGTGAGTGATCAACCGGTGATCGCGGCGCGCGATCTCACCAAGACGTACACGTTCCACCAGCAGGGCGCCGGGCTGGGTGGGGCGATCAAGAGTTTGGTACGGCGGAAGTACGAGACGCGGCTCGCGGTCGACGCGGTGTCGTTCAGCATCGAGCGGGGCGAAGTCGTCGGCCTGCTCGGGCCCAACGGGGCGGGGAAGACGACGACCCTGAAGATGTTGTCGGGGTTGCTCTACACAACGTCCGGCGAGTTGCAGGTGCTCGGCTGCCGGCCGTCGGACCGGAAGTACGACTACCTGCGACGGATCGCGCTCGTCATGGGCCAGAAGACGATGCTGTGGTGGGACGTTCCGGCCATGGAGAGCCTCCTGCTGCACAGGGACATGTACGGGCTGCCGGCGGCGGAGTTCGAGCGGAACGTTGCCGAGCTCGCCGAGCTGCTCGACGTACAGGACCTGCTGAATGTCCAGGTTCGCAAGACGTCCCTCGGTGAGCGGATGAAGCTCGAGTTGCTGGCGGCGCTCGTGCACGGGCCGGAGATCCTGTTCCTGGACGAGCCGACGATCGGGCTCGACGTCGTCGCCAAGGCCCGGGTCCGCACGTTCCTCGAGGACCTGAACCGAGTTCGCGGTACGACGATCCTCGTCACCAGCCACGACATGGACGACATCGAGGCGCTCTGCTCGCGGGTGATGATCATCGACCACGGGCGCCTGCAGTACGACGGCGGTCTCGACGATCTCGTGCGTACGGCGCGACCCCGCAAGCTCGTCCGGGCGACGTACGCGAACGAGGTCGACGCCGGCCCGCTGGCAACGCTGGACGATGTGACTGCGGTCGAGAGCTCCGGCCTGGTGGTCAAGCTCGAGGTGGATCGCGAGCGCGCCGGCCAGGTGCTGGAACAGCTCACGCGGCTTGGCCCGCTCGTCGACCTCGACGTCGCGGACGCCGACATCGAGGAGATCATGCGCGACCTGTTCCTGCGCCGCAGCACGCTGGCGGACCCGTCGTGAGCGCACTGGTCCGCAACCTCCGGGTACTGCGCCGGATGACCGCGGCCGAGATCGCGCAGCAGTCCATCTACCGCGGCGCCTGGGTCATCTTCATGGCGGCCAACATCTGCGTGCCGATCATCTCGTTGCTGATCTGGCGTACGGCGATCGCGAACGGGGCCCGCCTCCCGGTCGACGAGAGCTACCTCACGACGTACTTCGTGCTGCTGAGCTTCGTCACGATGGCGACCTCCTCGTGGATGACCGGCTTCCTCGCCAACGACATCCGGCTCGGCAAGCTGTCCAGCTGGATGGTGCGGCCGGCGTCGCTGCTGATCGGGTTCGTCGCGAACAACCTGTCGGAGAAGTTCCTGAAGATGATCGCGCTGGTCCCGATGATCGGCGTGCTGTGGTGGATCTTCCAGGACTCGATGAGTATCCCGGCCGGCCCGGGCCACTGGGCGTTGTTCGGGGTCAGCCTGGTGCTCGGGGCGATCCTGGTGTTCACGATCGACATCCTGATCGCGTCGCTCGCGTTCTGGATGGACGACGTGACCGCACTCGCACAGGCCCGGGTGATCATCGCGGGCGTCCTGTCCGGCGCCGTCGTACCGCTGGCGCTGATGCCGGACTGGTCGCGTGGGTTCGTCGACAACCAGCCGTTCCGGTTCACGGTGTCGTTCCCGGTCGAGATCGTCGCGGGGTCGTTGTCCGGGGCGGAGCTCCTGGTGGGGTTGGGGCTTCAGCTCGGGTACGTCGTCGTGTTCGGCGTACTCGCTCGACTCGTCTGGTCGGTCGGGATCCGCGCGTACTCGGCGGTCGGCGCATGAGCGACCTCCGTACCCACGCCGACGAACGGCGGCCGCTGGATCGCACCTGGCTGCATGTGCAATTGCGGCACCTCCGGCTGTGGCGGCGGTTCCTCGCGCAGGCGATCGTCCGCGAGACGCACTACCGGGCGCACTTCCTGACCACGTTGCTGGTCGGGTTGGTCCAGCTCGGGCTCGGGACCGTGCCGATCCTTTTGCTGTACGGATACACCGACGAGGTGCACGGCTGGTCGCGGGCCGAAGTGATCGCGCTAGTAGGGATGTACCAGATCGCGACCGGTCTGCTGGCGACGTTCGTCGCCCCGAACCTGAACCGGATGACGTCGTACATCACCGAGGGCGAGCTCGACGGCGTGCTGCTGCGGCCGGTGTCGAGCCAGTTCTACTTGACGCTGCGGTGGATCAACGTCGCGGAGCTGAGCAATGTTGCCAGCGGCATCGTTGTGCTGGTCGTCGGCCTGGTGCAGGCCGACGCCGGGCCGAGCGCGGTGGACATCCTGCAGGCGGTGGTGCTCGCCGCGGCCGGCCTGGTGCTGCTCGTCTGCGTGTGGAGTGCGATGTCCTTCCTCGCGTTCTGGTTGCAGTCGGTGAGCCCGATCGGGTTCGTGTTCCTGAACCTGGTCGAGGCGGGGCGCTATCCGCTGGTGTTCTTCCCGACTGCGGTGCGCGCGTTTCTCACGTTCGCGTTCCCGGTGGCGTTCGCGACGACGTTCCCCGTGCAGGCGCTGGCCGGTGGGATCGGGTGGGCGCCGGTTGCGGGCGGAGTCGGGTTGGCGCTCGTGGCCGTCGTACTCGTGCGTCTGTTTTGGCGGCACGGGATACGTTCGTACGCGAGCGCGTCCAGCTAGCCTCACAGTTGGGCCGGCTGCATCGTCGTACCGGTATGACACAGACGAGCTATGACGTGGCAATCGACGAGTTGCTGGAGCGGCGGGTCGAGGCCTGCCGGGCGAAGGACATCGACGCGCTGATGTCGCTGTACGCCGACGACATCGTGTACTACGACGTGATCGCGCCGCTGCAGTTCATCGGCACAGACGAGGTACGGCGCAACTTCGTCCGCTGGTTCGACGAGTACGACGGCCCGATCGGCCTGGAAACCCAGGACCAGCGCGTGGCCGTCAGCGGAGACGTCGCCTTCGCCCACATGCTCCACCTGGACAGCGGCACCCGCCGCAACGGCCTCGAACTCGCAGTCTGGGTCCACTCAACCGTCTGCCTACGCCACATCAACAACCACTGGCTGATCACCCACGAACACATCTCAATCCCCCACGACCTCAACGACTGGACCGCCGTAGTAGACGCAACCCCCTGACGGTGGCCGCGCGCGCCCTCGTCGAGGCGTTGGCGCCCACCGGCCCCACGGTAGGACCGCCCTCGTCGGGGCGCTGCGCCCACCGGTCTGACGATGGGCGACCTCGTTGCGGGTGCAAGTGGTGGTCGCCCGGCTCGTGGCAGGATCGGCTGCGGGAGGCGATCGCGATGGTCTCAGCCGATGAGGGACGGCCGCCAACGAGTCATGAGCGGATGGCGGGGCAGCCTTGGGATGCGTCGTACCAGGACGGACCGCCCGCTTGGGATTTCGGCGGACCGCAGCCGGCCGTCGTACAGGCAGCTTCCCGTTTCACAGGCCCGGTGCTCGACGCCGGCTGTGGGACCGGCGAGAACGCCCTGCACGTGGCGTCACTCGGTCTGCCCGTGCTGGGCATCGACGTCGCCGAGACCGCGCTGGCCCTCGCCCGCGAGAAGGCCGCTGCGCGGGGGCTCAAGGCCGAGTTCGCGTACGCCGACGCCCTTCACCTCGACCGCTTGGGCCGCAGCTTCCAGACGGTCCTCGACTGCGGCCTCTTCCACACCTTCGACGCCGACGAGCGCCAGGAGTACGTCGCAAGCCTGGCCGCAGTCACCCAGCCCGGCGCAACCCTCTACATCCTGTGCTTCCGCGACGCCGGCCCCACCAGCGGCCCACACCCCCTCACCCAGGCAGCTCTTGAGGCCCCCTTCACCACCGCCTGGTCCGTCATCACAGTCACCCCAACCGAAATCCGAGCCAACCTCCCCCACACCACCACCGCCCCCGCCTGGCTAGCAACAATCCGCCGTACGACGTAGCGCTGAGGCCCGGAGCTGACCGAGCAGTCCCGCGACGGCGTGGGCGCGAATCGAGACCTTGACACCCCCGCAGTGGGCAACCACCGGAAATTACGCGTGCTCGCCAACCGCTCCCTGTTCAAGGCCCCGCCCCGTGTCCTCCGCACTCCGCCGGACCCGGGTTGCGGTGTGCGACGCCGCCGGAGGCGGCCGACAAGACAGCCACCGCGCAGCGGTGTCCGACCACCTCGCCCGGGACTCTCCCGGTTCCGGAACTTCTGCCATCCCCGCAACTTCAGCTGCACGCGCCGTGGGAGCATCGAGGATGGTCGAGCCCATCATTCAGCGCGGCATCAAGATCGCCGGCGAGAATCCGATGATCGTTCTGTATCGCCCGGGCAGCGACGACATCGTCGTACTGGTGAGCATGTGGACAGCGCGGTACTCGCCTGTCGGTGCAGGGCGGGCGCTGTTGATCTGGACCGATCCGGACGGGTCGGGACTCGGGTCCGACGCGCCGGTCGGGATGTACGCCGACAACCCGGAGTTGGCCGGGTACGTCTGGGAGCACTTCTATCGCGACTACGACCTGATCCGCGGACGCGGGATCGAGACCGGCCCGCCGGTTCCGGCCCGGTTCGTCGAGGTCTCCGGCGGCGAGCGGTTCCACCGGATCACGTGCGTCGCCGCTGCGACCACGATCGAGCTCGAGTGGCGCGACGTACTCGACTGCTTCGAGGTGCGAACACAACTCACCGGCTTCGACACGTACGCCGTCGCCTGCCCATGCGCCGCAGCCGACGTCCGCGTGAACAGCACCACCGCCCGCGGCGAAATCCACCAACCCGAAGGCTGGTTCGGCAGCTCCGCCGCCTTAGCATTCGCCGAAACCTGGCGCGAGACCTAACCGGCGAACATCTCGCGGAGGGCAGCTTCCTGTTCGGCTGTGAGGTTCGACTGGATGAGTTGTGGCATCTGGAGGCCGGTGGCGGCGAAGGCGGCTCTGACCTTGTCCTGTACGGCGTCGCTCGACAGCAGGAACAGGGCCGACGTACCAGGTGTGACCTGATCGCGCACCGACTTGATGAAGTCGTCGCTGATCCCCACGTCGACCAGCGATCCGGCGATCGCACCTGACGCGGCCCCGATCGCAGCACCGGCGAACGGCATCAGGAAGATCATCCCGAACAACATCCCCCAGAACATGCCGCCGATCGCACCGACTCCGGTCAGATTCCGCACCTGCCGAGTCTTCGGCCGCCTGGCCTCCGGCTGCCACGACACCGACGCGGCATCATGCACCTTGATCAGCCCCTGCTTGGCCAACCCCTCCAAAGTGCCGATCGCCTGATTCGCCCCATTCCACGTACCGAACTTCCACACCGTCAACGTCGCCATCCGCCACCTCCAACTCCCACCCTCCCGGACCACCCCCGCCCTCACCTCATCCCTTGCAGGTGAGGCCTACTCGCCTCGGTCCGCTGACACGAGCGGCAACGTACGGGCGCTCTCCCACAACGTCTCGAACTGGCTCGCGAAGAGCTCGAACCACTGCCCGTCACGATCGGCGCGCAGGCTGAACGACGGATCGCCTCGATGCTCCGGTGCTGATGGGGCCGACCGGCGGGGAGCCTGGTGGACTCCCCGCCGGGGTCTCAGTTGTTCGCCGGAGGCGCCGGGGCGGGTCCACGGATCGCGGTGCCGACGGCGTCGGCCGGAAGAACTGCCGCCGCCGAAGGCGGAGTCCTTCAGTCTTTCAGGCCGGATTGGGTTACTCCTTGAATCAAATAGCGCTGCAGGAACAGGAAGATCAGGACCAGCGGCAGGATGGACACGGCCGCGGCCATGAAGAGTTCGTGGATGTTGATGGTTTGGGCGGTGACGAAGGTGGACATGGCGACCTGGACGGTCCAGGAGGAGGAGTCCTGGCCGATCACCAGGGGCCAGAGGAACGAGTTCCAGTTGCCGATGAAGGTGATCGCAGCGAGCGCCGCGAAGAACGGCAGGGAGTTCGGTACGACGATCCGCCAGAACACCCCGAAGTGCCCGGCCCCGTCCACCCGCGCCGCCTCCTCCAACTCCCGTGGGAAGTTCAGGAAGTACTGCCGGAACAGGAACGCCGCGAACCCACTGAACAGCGTAGGAATGATCAGCCCGCGCAGTGAGCTGACCCAGCCCAGCGACGACACCACGATGAAGCTGGGGATGAACGTGACCGCGGCCGGGATCATCAGCGTGGCGACGATCGCGTAGAACACCTTGTCGGCGTGCCGGTACGGGATCCGGGCCAGGCCGTAGCCGGCCATTGATGCCAGCAGCAACTGTCCGGCCGTGCCGACGATGCCGACGACGGCGGAGTTGTACAGCGAGCGCGCCATCGGCACCTCGGTGTCGTTGAACAGTTCGCTGATGTTGCCCCACTGCAGTTCACGCGGGAACAGCGTCCAGTCCGGCGCGGTGATGTCGGCTTCGGTGGCCAGCGCGTTGCGCAGGATCAGGTAGAACGGCAGCAGGAACAGCACCACCGCCACGACCAGCGCGACCCACCGGAGCGCCAGCCCGACCCGGCCGGCGGTGCTGCGGCTGAAGCCGATCGGCTGCGGGGTTCCCGTCGTACGCTCGGTGACGGCCATCAGTCACTCGCCTTCCCGAATCCGAAGATCCTGTTCTGCAGCAGCGTGACGAGCATGATGATCACCGCCAGGATCAGCGCGCCGGCCGAGCCGTGGCCGAGGTCCTGGATGGACCCGAGCGAGATGCCGTAGAGGTAGACCAGCGGCGGCCGGGCGAAGTTCACGTTGCCGACGAGGTTGTAGAACTCGTCGAACGCCTGATACGCCGCGATCAGGTTCAGGATCAGTACGGCGACCGACGTCGTCCGCAGCTGCGGCAACGTGATGTACCGGAACACCTGCCATCCCGGCCGGGCGCCGTCGACGTACGCCGCCTCGTAGAGCGTCGGCGAGATCCGCTGCAACCCGGCGATGAACAGGATCATGTAGAACCCGAGCTGCAGCCAGAGCCGGACGGTGATGAGCGGGATCCAGTACCACGGCGGGTCGACCGTGGACAGCCAGGCGATGTTCTCGATGCCGAACCAGCCGAGCACGGTGTTCGCGAGACCGAAGCGGACGCCGTTGAAGATCGACAACCGCCAGATCAGCGAGGCGACCACGTACGAGCAGGCGGTCGGCAGGAAGAACACCGACCGGAAGAACGCCCGCGCCACGTTCACCTGGTTGACCAGCAGCGCCAGCCCCAGTGACAGCACGAACGTCAGCGGCACGATGAACACCGCGAAGACCGTGAACGTGCCCAGGCTGGACAGGAACGCCTGGTCGGTCAGCATGTCGATGTAGTTCTGCAGCCCGACGAACTTCGAGGGCGTGACCGTGTTGTAGGCCTCGAAGAAGCTGAGGACCAGGCTCCAGATGATCGGCAGGTACGAGAAGACCAGCAGGCCGAGGAAGAAGGGCCCGACGAAGACCCAGAACCAGCGGGTGTTGCCTGCGATCCCCTGCTTCCGCCGCCGGCCCCGCTGCTCACCAGTGGCAGCGGGGCGCTCCGTCTTCGCGGGAACGGTACTGGTCATCCGAACAGCCGCGTCAGCTCGGTGTTGACGGTCTTCTCGGCTTTGGCGATCTCGGCGGCGGGGTCGGCTCCCTTCCGGATGATGTTGGTGAGCATGTCGTTGAACGCCGTGTTCATCTTCGGCGTCCAGGCCGGGTCGTCGGTGTGACCGTGGTCCTGGGTGAGCTTGACCGTCTCGGCCGCGACGCCGCTCTGCAGCTTGGAGGCCTTGGCGGCGAGACTCTTGCGCGGCGGGATGTGGAAGCCGTAGTTGAGCGACCAGTCCTCCTGGAAGTCCTCCTTGTCGATCCACAGCCACTTGACGTACTTCTTGGCGGCGTCGATGTTCGGGCTCTTCGCGGAGACGAACTGCGTCCAGCCGCCGGAGTACACGGCCGGCTGACCCTGCGCGTCGAGCTTCGGGAACGGGATCACGCCGAGGTCGTCGCCGAGCGCCTTCTGCATCCCCGGCACCGCCCACATACCGATCCACTGCATCGCGACCAGGCCCTGGTTGATCGCTCCCGGGTCCCACCAGTCCGTCGGCGCACCGAGCAGCACGCTCTTGTCGGCGTACAACTGGTGCAGCTTCCCGAAGGCCTGGGCGGCGCGGGCGTCGGTGAATCCGGGCTTGTGGTCCTCGGTCAGGCGGTCGCCACCGGACGACCAGAGGGCCGGCCCGCCCATCGCGAGACCGCCGTCGTTGCCGACGAAGATGCCCTTCATCTTGTTCGTGGTGAGTTCCTTGGCCGCGGCGATCAGGTCGTCGACGGTCTCCGGCGGCTTGATTCCGGCCTTGTCCAGCAGGCTCTTGCGGTAGTAGATGACCTGCGGGTCGACGATCATCCGGATGCCGTAGACCTTGCCGTCGACGGTGTTGGTGGCCAGGTCGCCCGGCTGGAAGTCGTCCTTGACGTCGGCGATGATGTCGTCCAGCGCCACCACCTGGTTGCTCTTCACCATGCCGATGTTGAGCTGGCTCTCGAAGACGTCCGGTCCCTTGTTGGACAGCAGGCCGGACGACAGCTTGCTGCCGTAGTCACCCGGGGTCCACTGCACGGCGACGTTCGCGTCGGTGTACGCCTTGGCGTACTTGAGCGCTGCTTCCTTCGTGCCGGTCTCGCCGTACTGGTGGTACCACTGCGACAGAGTGACCTTGGCTCCGCCGGCGTCTCCCCCGCCGCCGGACGGCCTGCCGGTATTGCTCCCGCACGCGGCGGTGAACGCGGCCAGCGCGGCCAGGCCGCCGGTTCGCTTCAGCAGGTCCCGCCGGGTCAGACCGGCGTTCGGAACGTGAGCAGGCATGCACAAACCACCTTCCAGGAGAGCTGCAGAGAGTTACTTAACGGTGTTAAGCATCTCCGGTTTCGCACACGCTACAACTCCACCGACCGATCGCAACAGAGCTTGGCAGATGACGGTTCGGGTACGGAAACCCGGACCGGCGGCGCCTTTCCCTCGCCAGGTGAATCGTTGGAGAAGTGCCAGCACCATCGCTCAAAAGCGCGTCCGGCGCAAGACCGGACACGCTCTTGTTTGTGCGAGTTTGTTGAATCGAGTTCTTGAGGATCAGCCGAACGTCTCGCCCGCCTCGGCCTTGCGGACCAGCAGCGCCGGCGGCTCGAACCGATCGCCGTACGACGCCGCGAGCTCGCGGGCCCGCTCGACGAAGGCCGGCAGACCGTACGCGTTGACGTACTGCAACGCGCCACCGTACAGCGGCGGGAACCCGATGCCGAAGATCGAGCCGATGTTGGCGTCAGCGACGGAGCGTAGTACGCCCTCGTCGAGACACTTGATCGTCTCCAGCGACATCGCGAACGTCATCCGTTCCTGCAGGTCGACCATCGGTACGGCGTCCCGCGCCCGGTCGAAGTGCTCCCACAGACCCCGCCACAACCGCTTCGGTCCATCGGCCGGGTAGTCGTAGAACCCGGCGCCGGCCGCCTTCCCGCGCCGGTCGAACCCGTTGACCAGCCGATCCGTCACGGCCATCCCCGGATGGTCGTCGAACGCGCCCGCGCTGTCGCCGGCCGCGAGGGCCGCGTCGCGGATCTTCTGCGGCAGCGTCAGCGTGACCTCGTCCAGCATTGCCAGCGGCGGCGCGGGGAAGCCCATCTGGGTCGCGGCCCGCTCGATCGTCACCGGGTCGACGCCTTCGGCAACCATCGCGGCGCCCTCCATCACCAGGGTGCCGAACACCCGCGAGGTGAAGAAGCCCCGGCTGTCGTTGACCACGATCGGCGTCTTCTTGATCTGCCGAACCACGTCGTAGGCCTTGGCGATGGCCCGGTCCGAGGTCTTCTCCCCCACGATCAGCTCGACCAGCGGCATCCGGTCGACCGGCGAGAAGAAGTGCATGCCGATGAAGTCGCCCGGCCGGTCGATCCCGCCGGCCAGCGAGGTGATCGGCAGCGTCGACGTGTTCGAGCAGAGCAACGCGTCCGGCTCGACCACGCCGGCGATCTCGGCGAAGACCTTCTGCTTGAGCTCCTCGCTCTCGAACACGGCCTCGATCACCAGGTCGCAGCCGGCCAGGTCGTTCGGGTCCGCGGTCGGCGTGATCAGGCTGAGGAACTCCTCCACCTCGCCCGCGGTCTTCCGGCCCTTCTGCACCTGCTTGGCGAGCAGCTTCTCGGAGTACTCCTTGCCGCGAGCGGCCGCCTCGAGCGAGACGTCCTTCAGGACCACCTCGATCCCGGCCTTCGCGCACACGTACGCGATCCCGGCGCCCATCATGCCCGCGCCGAGCACCCCGACCTTGCGGGCCGAGTACTTCGGTACGCCGTCCGGCCGCGAGGCGCCGGCGTTGATCGACTGCAGGTCGAAGAAGAACGCCTGGATCATGTTCTTCGCGATCTGCCCGGTCGCCAGCGACACGAAGTACCGGGACTCGATCCGCGAGGCGGTGTCGAAGTCGACCTGGCTGCCCTCGACCGCGGCGCTCATGATCGCCCGCGGCGCCGGGTACGGCGCGCCCTTCAGCTCCTTGCGCAGGTTCGCCGGGAAGGCCGGCAGGAACGCGGCCAGCTTCGGCGAGGCCGGTGTGCCGCCGGGGATCTTGTATCCGTCGCGATCCCAGGGCTGCTTGGCGTCGCCGTCGTACGACGCGATCCACCGGTAGGCCGCCTCGAGCAAGTCGTCGGCCGGGACGACCTCGTCGACGATCCCGACCTTGAGGGCATGCGCGGGCTTCATCCGCTGGCCCTGCAGCAGGACCTTCATCAGCGCGTCCTGCAGGCCGAGCATCCGGACCGTGCGGGTCACGCCGCCGCCACCGGGCAGCAGACCGAGCGTCACCTCGGGGACGCCGAGCTCGATCCGGTTGTCGTCGGCAACGATGCGGTGGTGGCAGGCGAGTGCGATCTCGAGCCCGCCGCCGAGCGCGCTGCCGTTGATCGCGGCAACCACCGGGACGCCGAGGGTCTCCAGCAATCGCAACTGCCGCTTGACCTCTTCGATGGTCTCGAAAACCTCGGCCGCGTTCTCCGGCTGGATCTTCGACAGCATCTGCAGGTTGCCGCCGGCAAAGAAGGTCGGCTTGGCGCTGGTGATCACGACACCCTTGAGTGTGTCCTTCTCGCCGCGCAGCCGGTCGACGGTCTCCCCCATCGCGGCGACGTAGGCCTCGTTCATCGTGTTCGCCGAGGCCGACGGGTCGTCGATCGTCAGCGTGACGACACCTTCGGCGTTGTTCCAGGAGATCATGCCGCGAGCCTCTCGATGATGGTTGCGACGCCCATGCCGCCGCCGACGCACAGGGTGGCCAGGCCGTACCGGAGCTCACGCCGCTCCAACTCGTCCAGCAGGGTTCCGACCAGCATCGCGCCGGTGGCGCCGAGCGGGTGGCCGAGCGCGATCGCGCCGCCGTTCACGTTCACCTTCTCGTGCGGTACGCCGAGATCCTTCATGAAGTGCAGTACGGCGGCCGCGAACGCCTCGTTCATCTCGAACAGGTCGATGTCGCCGACCGCGAGCCCCGCCTTGGCCAGCGCCTTGCGGGCCGCCGGCGCCGGACCGGTCAGCATGATGGTCGGGTCGGCCCCGCTGACCCCGGTCGCGACGACCCGGCCGCGCGGCGCCTGGCCGAGCGCCTCGCCGGCCTGCTCATTGCCGATGGCAACCAGGGCGGCGCCGTCCACGATGCCGGACGAGTTGCCCGCGTGGTGGACGTGCTCGATTCGCTCCACCGTCACGTACTTCTCCAGCGCGACCGCGTCGAAGCCGCCGTGCTCGCCGATGGCCGCGAACGACGGACGCAGGCCGGCCAGCCTCTCGACCGTCGTACCAGGACGGACCAGTTGGTCGTGGTCGAGGATCTGCAGTCCGTTGCGGTCGCTGACCGGGACGACCGAGCGGGCGAAGTAGCCGTTGGCCCAGGCCTTGGCGGCCCGTGCGTGCGACTCAGCGGCGTACGCGTCGACGTCGGTGCGGGAGAAGCCGTCCAGGGTCGCGATTAGGTCCGCGCTGATGCCCTGCGGGATGAAGTTCGTCTGCAGCGCGGTCTCGGGGTCCATCGCCCAGGCGCCGCCGTCGGAGGCCATCGGGACGCGTGACATCGACTCGACGCCGCCGGCCAGGATGAAGTCCTCCCAGCCGGAGCGCACTCGCTGAGCCGCTTGATTGACTGCCTCCAGGCCGGACGCGCAGAAGCGGTTGAGCTGCACGCCGCCGGTCGTCTCCGGGTAGCCGGCCGCGAGCACCGCCGTACGAGCGATGTCCATGCCCTGGTCGCCGATCGGCGTGACGACGCCGAGGACGACGTCGTCGATCGCGGCCGGGTCGAGGTCCGGATGCCGATTCCGCAACTCGTGCAGCAGGCCGGTGATCAGCTGGATCGGCTTGACCTCGTACAGCGCGCCGGTCGGTTTGCCCTTGCCACGCGGAGTCCGGATCGCGTCGTACAGGAACGCTTGACTGGTCATGCTCCAGATTGTGACAGTTATGGTGTCACGATGGTCAAGTAGGGGTCGTTATGATCTCCGCCATGTCGGAAGTCGCGGGGGACGAAGCGACCCTGACCGTCGACGAGTTGTCGACGCGGGTCGGAATGACGGTACGGACGTTGCGGTTCTACGCCGGGCGTGGGTTGATCCCGCCGCCGATCCGGCGTGGGCGGGTCGGGTACTACGGTCCGGAGCACATCGCGCGGCTCGACCTGGTGCGGGAGTTGCAGGCGCACGGGTTCACGCTGTCGGCGATCGAGGGCTATCTGGACCGCATCCCGGCCGACGCGACGCCGCAGGACATCGCGCTGCACCGGACGCTGCTGACCCCGTGGATGCGGGACCTGCCGGAGACGCTTGACCGGGCGACCTTGGTACGGCGTACCGGCCGCGAGCTCACCGACGACGACATCGAGATGCTGGTCGCGCTCGGCGTGGTCGAGCCGACGCCCGACGAGGACGTGTTCCAGGTCGCGACCGCGCACCTGAGTCTCGGGGTCGAGCTGCTCGATCTGGACCTGCCGGTCGAGGCGGTGCAGGCAGCCGGCCGGATCTTCACCGAGCACGGCCGCGCGATCGCCGAGGAGCTGACCGAGGTCTTCCGGACGAAGGTCTGGCCCCACTACCGCGACTCCGGCGGCCCCCCGGAACACATCCAGCAACTCGTCGAACGCTTCAAACCCGTCACCATCCAAGGCCTGGTCCTGGCCTACGAACGAGCCGTCGGCGAAACCCAACGAGACACCATCAGGCGCACGGGCACCAAACCACCAAGGCGTTGAGTACCACGCGGCCGGAGCACCTCGTGCGAGGGCTCCGGCCGGGTGGGTCAGAACTTGCCCGCGTTGAGGGCTTCCTGGAGTTTGCGGGTGGTTGCGCTGCCCCAGGTTCCGTCGACGCCGGCGCCGACCTTCGCCTGCAACGCCTTGACGGTGATCGGACCGATCCCGCCGTCCGGAGTGACGCCGAGGTACTTCTGCAGCGCCTTCTTCGTCTGCGGACCGAACTTGCCGTCCACCGCCAGGCCGGATCCGTGCTTGTTGAGCGCTGTCTGCAGCGCGGCGTACGTCTTCGGGCCGAGTTGGCCGTCGACCACGAGCTTCCCGCCGCCGGGCTGAGGCCCGATCACGCCGGTTCCGGAGAACGGGTTGTAGGACCCGATCGAACGGCTGCACCAGTCCGACCGGATCGAGACGTGCAGGTGCTGGTCGGAGTGCGATCGCTCCCGCCAGTCCCGGCGGGCCGAGAACTGTTTGCCGCCGAAGTTCAGGTACTTGACCCACGGCGCCTTGCCCGCCTTCGCGTCGGCGAGTAGCCGGGCGCCCAGGCCGGGGGCATTCTGCAGGTCGATCGCCGTCACGACGTACCCGGGCAGCTTGCCCGGCCACGCATCGATCGTGAACGGCGTGTGGTCCTCAGGGGTCGCATCGGTCAGATGACCCTTGTCTCCAAGAGTGCCGAGCACCTTCACGCCATGCTTGCGCGCGAGCGCCTCCAGCTCCGCGATCGGTGTGGCCTTCTTCCACGGTTTCCCCGCTGCAACCCAGTCGCGGTACGCCTTTGTCGCCATTGGTTCTTCCCTTCGCCGGTCACTGTTTCCGCAGACCGTAGGCAGTTCCGGCGCGCCGCGACGCAGACTTCAACCCTGTTTGAAGTAACCGTTGGCCGCGGGGGTACGGCGTCGTACGATCGCTGCACGCCATGGTCGGCAAGTCACTCGGGGGTCGAGATGCTGCGCGTCCATTTCTCTGCGGGCGATCTCGGTCGCGTCCGGATCGCACCCGGTGTCGACCCACTGTGGGAGACCGTGTTGAGTCTGCAGCGGCTGCAGACCAGGTCTGGGGCGCTGGTGTTCGACGGGTGGTTGCGGGCGACGCGCCGGCGGCTCACCGATCGGCGGCAGCGCAACCTCGTCCATGTGCTCTCGTCGATCGCCCCGCGGCAGCGGTACTTCCCGGACTTCCTCACCCCGGCCGAGTCCCGCGACGGCTTCGAGTCCGGGATGGACGCCGTACTGTCCACCCCGCGGCCAAGGCTCACCGCCGAACTGGAGAAGGTCTGCCGGTACGGCGGCCGGCCGATGCCGCCGTGGATGAGCCGGATCGCGCGGTCCGAACGCCACGCGATGAGTTCACTCGGGACGATGCTCGCCGCCTACTACCGCGCTGCGATCGTGCCCCACCTGGCCCAGGTCGAACAAGCTGTTGCGGCGGACCGGGCCGTTCGCTCCCAGGCGATCACGGCGAACGGCGCCGAGGGGCTGTTCGCGTCGCTCGGTCCGGACGCGGTCTGGGATGCGAACGTCCTGCAACTGCCCTATCCGTGTGAGGTCGACATCCGGCTGGACGGTCGCGGCGTGACGTTCGTGCCGTCGTACTTCTGCTGGGGCAAGCCGGTCGCGCTCTCCGACAAGAAGCTGCCGCCGGTCGTCGTCTACCCGATCGAGCATCCGGTCGACGCGTGGCACACCTGTGGACACGCCGACCGGCGCCTGGGCTCGCTGCTGGGCCGGACCCGGGCCGAGATGCTGTGGCGCATCGCCGACGGCGCGAGCAGCAGCGAACTGGCCGCGGCTCTCGACGTGACCCCGGGTGCCGTGACGCACCACACCGCCGTACTGCGGGAGGCCGGGATCATCGTGACGACCCGCGACGGACGGTTCGTGCGGCACGCGATCACGCCACTCGGCGCGGCGCTGCTCCGGGGGTTCATAAGGTGATGTCGAAGGTCGTTCGGCCGCTGGGTGGTTCTTCGGTTACGTCGATGTGGTTGACGGTGGCGTACGGCGGGCCGTGGGCGGACCAGTCGATCATTCGCCGGACGGCGTCCTCGGGGCCCTCGAACAGCGCCTCGACAGTGCCGTCGGGCCGGTTGCGGACCCAGCCGGCGACTCCTGCCGAGCGGGCTTCGCGGCGGCAGGAGTCGCGGAAGAACACGCCCTGGACGCGTCCGTGGACGACGACCCGACGGCAGATCACTCGTTCGGCACCTTGAGGTACGTGAGGCCGCGCAGGTCGAGGTAGGTGTCGGTCGGGGTGGTCACGACGCGCAGCAGCACGCTGTCGCAGCCGGTGCAGCGGGCGACGAGTCCGGGCGCGTCGACGTACAGCCTGGTGTCGGCGAACACGCCGGTCTGGCCGCAGCCGGCACAGCGGGCGATCGCGGCGGTGATGTCGACCGCGAACAGCTGACTCATGGCGCCGGCAGCCGCATTGCCGTCAAGGTGGGTCGCCTCACTCATCGTCGTCCTCGCTTCGCTGCGGGCGCCGATGAGGCACCGGGCACACTGTGCTTGATGGTGAACTCGCTTCGCTCCTTCACGATGAGCCTCCTGTCGGTCCGAAACGTTCGGTTCGCACTCGGGCCGGATCGTGGCCGGCCGCGACCAGCAGGTCCGCGGCCGCCTCCACGAACGGCGTCGGCCCGCAGACGTAGGTTGTCGGGTTCTCGGCCGGCGTGAACGCGAGCCGCTCGATCACCTGGGCGTCGATCCGCCCGACCCGCGGCTCACCCTCCGGCGCCTCCCGCGTGTAGACGAGACTCACATGGACGTGGTCCGCCGCGGCATGGTGTTTCAGGTCGTCCACGTAGATCACCGAGCCAGGACGCCGCACCGAGTAGATCAGGCGGACCGGCGCCGTACTGGCCGCGGCGGCGTGGGCGCGCAGGATCGCCATCAGCGGGACGATCCCCGATCCCCCGCCGATCAGCTGCACCGGCCCTTCCTGCTCCGGCTTCCACACGAACCAGCCGCCGACCGGTCCACGGATCTCCAGCTGGTCGCCGGGCTTCACGACCTCGACCAGGTACGGCGAGACCTCGCCGTCCGGCACCACCTCGACGGTCAACTCGATCGTGCCACCGGCCCACGCAGACCCGATCGAGTACGACCGGGAGGCGCGGTACCCGTCCGGCGCGGTCAGCCGGACGTCGAGGTGCTGCCCGGCCTGGTGTCCGGGCCAGTCCGGTACGTCGAGGACCAGCGTGCGAGCCGACTCGGTCTCCCGCCGTACCTCTGTGACCGTGGCAACCTGCCAGGTCAGTCGCCGGCGTATCGCTGTTCTTTCCATGGATCTCCGTACTCGTGGTAGCCGGCGGTCTCCCAGAAACCGAGGTCCTCGGTGTCGGACAGGACCAGCCCGCGGACCCACTTGGCGCTCTTCCAGAAGTACAGGTGCGGTACGAGCAGCCGGGCCGGGCCGCCGTGCTCGGCCGGCAGCGGGTCACCGTCGTACTCGTAGGCGATCCAGGCCTGGCCGTCGAGCAGGTCCTCGAGCGGCAGGTTGGTGGTGTAGCCGCCGTAGCTGTGCGCGAGCGCGAAGTCGGCCCCGGTCTCGACGTCGGCCAGCAGGGTGTCGAGCGAGACGCCCTTCCAGGCCGTCTCGAGCTTGGACCACCTGGTCACGCAGTGGATGTCCTTCGTGATCTCCTCGGCCGGCAGCCCGAGCAGCCCGGCCCAGTCCCAGCGGTGCTTCTCGCCCGACTCGGTCGTGACCGTGAACTCCCAGTGCTCGGTCAGGATGTGCGGCGTCGGCCCGGCCGACAGCACCGGAAAGTCCTCGGTCAGGTACTGCCCCGGCGGAACCTGCGCTCCACCCCGCCGTCGTCCGGCGAATCCCTCCGAAACGATCCCCATCACGACCTCCCCTCTTCGCCTACAGCGCAGTCAATCACGGCCACGCCGGATTCGGCCCGTCCCGGGCCCGACTTGCATAGACTGCTCCTTGCCGTCGCTGCCCCGGCCCCTGGCGGCTCCCTCGACGGAAGCAGCCCGGGAGGCGTCCCCTGATGAGTGAGTGGTTCGCGCTGCGACCGGTGCACGAGCCGAAGTCGCGGGAGCCGGAAATCAGGAGGCGCCCGCCGCCCGAGCCCGACCCGGAGCCGGTGCCGGCTGAGGAGGCGGCCGACGACGAGTGACGATGTCGGCCTCTGGGTACCGGACCTATCGGGCTGTGGTTCGAAACGGGGTGTGAACGGATCGCAGCGAGAGTCCTGGGTGTGGTCCTGCGTGCGGATGAGCGGGGTTTCAGCGGTCGGGCCGCTAGGGTGGAGTATCCGTATCCGCCCGGTGGCGGCAACATTCTGGACGGAGTGGGTGGACCAAGACCGCAAGGCCCGGATCTGGGCGGCGATCGACGCCGTTGCCGAGCGTGAGAAGGCATCGCCGTCGCTGCAGCACGCAGTACTTGCCTGCACCCAGGTTCTGTCTGCGACGGGCGCCGGATTGTCCATGATCCGTGACGGCGGCGGGTTGGAGCCGGTGCTCGCCACCGGACCCCTGATCGGCGAGCTCGACGAGCTGCAGTCGACCCTGGGGGAAGGGCCGGGCTGCGACGCCGTCGTGGCCGGCGCGCCGGTCCTGTACGCCGATCTGAGCGGCGCCGAGGCAGGCTGGCGCTGGCCGGCTTTCGCACCTGTCGCTGCCGAGCGGGACGTGTGCGGCGTGTTCGCCTTCCTGGTCGGCGCAGGCGCTGCCAGGCTCGGCGTACTGAACGTGTACCGGCGCCAGGCAGAACCGCTGCGACCCGACGAGCTCCAGGATGCGCTGGTCTTCGCTGACGCGCTGTTCGTCCTAGCTCTGGACGAACAGCGCGGCCTCAGCGCGGACCTGCACGCGGTCATCGACACCGCGTTCGTCACCCGCCGGGCTGAGGTCCACCAGGCGGCCGGAATGGTCGCGGCGCAACAGAAAATCACCGTCACCGATGCGCTCGCACGACTGCGGGCGCACGCTTACAGCCAAGGGGATCCGTTGCACCTGATCGCCGCTGACGTCATGGCCGGGCGGCTGCGCCTGGCGAGCGATCCCGACGACGGAACGAATATGAGGAGGAGCGATGGGCGCGACTGACCGGCGGGTGCGGGAGGTGTTCATCGAGCTGACCGACACCCTCGTCGACGACTTCGACATCATCGACTTCCTGGACCGGCTCGCGGGGCGTTGCAGCGAGCTCCTCGGTGTGACCGCCTGCGGCATCCTGCTGGTCGACCACCACGGCGCACTGAACCTGGTCGCGGCGTCCAGCGAGCAGGCCCGGCTGGTGGAGCTGAGCCAGCTGCAGAACTCCGAAGGGCCATGCCTGGACACGTTCGCCACCGGAGAGCCTGTGCAGCGCGCCGACCTGCGCGACGACGACCCGCGCTGGCCGCGGTTCACCGCGGCGGCGATCCGGGCCGGCTACCGGTCAGTACATGCGGTGCCGATGCGCCTGCGCGACGTCGTGCTGGGCGCCGTGAACCTGTTCGGCGACGACGCGGGACCGCTGGACCCGGACACGCTCGCGCTCGCCCGGGCACTGGCGGATGCGGCGAGCATCGGGATCGTTCACCAACGCGCCATGTTCCGTCAGGAGGTCGTCACCGAGCAGCTGCAGACCGCCCTGAACAGCCGGATCCTGATCGAGCAGGCCAAGGGGTACCTCACCCACAGCCTCGGTATTGGCATCGATGCAGCCTTCGCAACACTCCGCAGATACGCGCGGGACCACAACCGTCGCCTGACCGAGGTTGCCCAGGACGTCGTCGACGGCCGCATCTCGTTGTCCGCTCCGGACACGCCAGGCACCTGATGTTTACGGAGTGCGACAGATCTGGCGTTCGCCCGGTCTGAGGGTTACTCTGAGCGAGCCTGTTCAGGCCTGCCCCAGACCCCGGCAGCCGACGGTGCCGCACGTCGGAGGGGTCGCGCGGCGCAGGGAGGTCAGCGTGCGGACGCCCGCCGCACGACTGACGGAACGAGGCGCAGAACCCCGCCGTTCTGCGCCAGGCCCGGGCAGTACGGCGGGTCTGCCGCGGCTCAGATGCCCATTGTGCGGCCGATGATCTCCTTCATGATCTCCGTGGTGCCGCCGTAGATGGTCTGGATGCGGGTGTCGAGGTAGGCCTTGGCGATCGGGTACTCGGTCATGAAGCCGTAGCCGCCGTACAGCTGCAGGCAGCGGTCGGCGACCTTCTTCTGCAGCTCGGTGGTCCACCACTTGGCCATCGCGGCCTCGGCCACCGTCAGGGTGCCGGCAGTCAGCTCCTGGATGCAGCGGTCGACGAAGACGCGGGCGATCTGGGTCTCGGTGGCCAGCTCGGCGAGCACGAAGCGGCTGTTCTGGAACGAGCCGATCGGGCGGCCGAACGCCTTCCGCTCCTTCACGTACTCGAGCGTTCGCGCGAGCAGGTTCTCGCAGGCCGCGGCCGCGACGACCGCGATCGCGAGCCGTTCCTGCGGAAGCTTCTCCATCAGGTAGACGAAGCCCTTGCCCTCCTCGCCGAGCAGGTTCGCGACCGGGACCCGGACGTTGTCGAAGAACAGTTCCGCGGTGTCCTGTGCCTTCAGCCCGATCTTGTCCAGGTTGCGGCCGCGCTCGAACCCGGGCATCCCGCGCTCGACGACCAGCAGCGAGATGCCCTGGGCGCCCGCCGCCGGGTCGGTCTTCGCGACCACGATCACGAGGTCGGCGAGGATGCCGTTCGAGATGAACGTCTTCTGCCCGTTCAGCACGTAGTGGTCGCCGTCACGCCGGGCTGTGGTCTGGATGCCCTGCAGGTCGCTCCCGGCGCCCGGCTCGGTCATCGCGATCGCCGTGATGGTCTCACCGGAGCAGAACCCGGGCAGCCAGCGCGCCTTCTGCTCGTCGGTCGCGTAGTCCAGCAGGTACGCCGAGTTGATGTCGGTGTGGATCGCAAACCCCACCCCGCTCGCCCGGGCCCTGGTCAGCTCCTCGATCACCACGGCGTTGAAACGGAAGTCGCGGGCGCCGCCACCGCCGTACTCCTCCGGCATCATGAAGCCGAGCAGGCCCGCGTGGCCGGCGGCGGTCCACAGCTCGCGCGGGACGATGCCGGCCTCCTCCCAGGCGTCGTGGTGCGGCACGATCTCCTTGTCGCAGAAGGCCCGGGCAGTCTCCCGGAAGGCGTCGTGATCGGCGTCGAAGAGCTGGCGTTCCACAGGTGGTTCCTCTCAGGCTCTGATCAGTTCTGGACGGCGGCGCCGGAGTCCAGCAGGTCGTCGATGTCGGTGACACCCCAGTCGGCCAAGGCCTCGCGGGTGTGGCTCCCGGCGGCCGCGGGCGGTCGCCCGAGGCTGGTCGGCGTACGGGAGAACCGTGGCGCCGGAGCGGGCTGGCGGACGCCGTCCTGCTCGACGAAGGTGCCGCGGGCAACGAGGTGCGGATGCTCGCCGGCGAGCGCGAGGACCGGCGCGACACAGGCGTCCGAGCCGTCGAAGACCGCCGTCCACTCGGCCTGGGTGCGCTGGAGGAAGGTCTCGGTCAGGACCTTGCGGAGCTCGGGCCAGTTCGCCGGGTCGTTGCGGTCCGGTACGGCGATGCCGAGCGTGGCGATCAGCTCGTCGTAGAACGGCTGCTCGATCGCTCCGACAGCGACATGCTTGCCGTCCGAGGTCTCGTACACGTCGTAGAACGGCGCGCCGGTGTCGAGCAGGTTCGTGCCGCGTTCCTGCCGCCACGACCCGGCCGCCAGCGCGCCGAGCATCATCGTGGTCAGGTGCGCGGAACCGTCGACGATCGACGCGTCGACAGTCTGACCACTGCCGCTCCGCTGCGCCTCGTGCAGGGCGGCGAGCACGCCGACGACCAGGTAGAGCGAGCCGCCGGCGAAGTCGCCGAGCACGTTGGATGGCACCTGCGGCGGGCCGCCCGCACGACCGATCAGGTGCAGCGCGCCCGACAGCGCGATGTAGTCGATGTCGTGCCCGGCGGTCTGCGCGAGCGGCCCGTCCTGACCCCAGCCGGTCATGCGTCCGTAGACGAGCTTCGGATTGATCGCGAGCAGGTCGTCGGGCCCGAGCCCGAGCCGCTCGGCGACCCCGGGCCGGAACCCCTCGACGAGTACGTCGGCCTGCGCGACGAGGCGTCGTACGACGTCGATCGCCGCCGGGTTCTTCAGGTCCAGGGCCACGCTGCGGCGACCGCGGTTGACCAGGTCGAGCTCAGGCGGCCCGAAGGACAGGCCGCCGCCGGGCCGGTCGATCCGGAGCACGTCGGCGCCGAGCTCGGCCAGCACCATGCAGGCGAACGGCCCGGGACCGATCCCGGCCAGCTCGACGACCTTGACCCCTTCGAGTGGACCCATGCCGCCTATTGTGACAGTCCTACTGTCACAGTCGTCAAGCCATCCTGCGTGTGCCGACGAGGGCGCTGATCAGAGCGGTCAGCGGCAGCAGCACGCTCAGCGTGATGATCGCGACCAGCACGGCCGACCACCCCGGCGAATCGCCCTCGAGATGCCCGAGGTGGAACACCATGTGCGTCACGGAGAACGCCAAGTAGGCCAGCAGCGCGACCCGGGTCAGCAGCCAGTCGAAACTGACCGCGGCCGCGGTGAGCACGATGGCCATCCCGAGCTTCATGCCACCCAGGTCGCGGAAAAGATGCTCGCTGTACGGCGGCGTCCAGTCCACCGTCGGCATCTCGTAGAAGCTGGCCGGCAGGAACGTCATCCACACGCCCAGCACGAGCTCGAACGCGGCGAAAATCACCAGGACGGACCGCACGTAGAGGTTCACTCTTTGCCGCCGAGGTAGTCGTCGAAGGTGACCGTGCCGTACGGCGGCCCGACGACGTTGGCGTAGCCGTCGACGAAGGCCCCGAACATCTTGCCTGGGACCTTGACCGGCACCACCGGCCGACGCGATCCCCGGGCAGCCTTCCAGGCCCGGGCGAGCTCCGGCACCGGCCGCGTCTCCGGCCCACCGATGTCCGCTGCCCGGCCGATCACCGGCCGGCCGACGAGCTCGGTCAGGCGGGTGGCGACGTCGGACACGGCGATCGGCTGCAACGCGGCGGCCGGCGCGAAGATGGCCGGCATCTTGATGCTGAAGATCCGGTCGAGCAGGTTGTGGAACTGGGTGGCCCGCAGGATCGTGTACGACGCCCGGGCCTCGATCAGCCGCTCGGCCTCGAGTTTGTGCTGGTAGTACGCCAGCGGGATCCGGTCGATGCCGGCGATCGACATGTACAGCACGTGCGTCGACGCCGGCGCGGCGTCGAGCAGGTTGCGGGTCTGCTGGATGTCCTTCTTCCCCTGCGCGGTGGCGAGGTGGACGATCATGTCGACGCCGTCGGCGGCCGCGCGGATGCCGTTGCCGGTGGTCAGGTCGCCGGTGACCAGGCCCGGTCCGGTCCGGCGGCTGAGCACCCGGACGGTGTGCCCGGCGGCGCGCAGCTGTTCGACCGTCGGCCGGCCCAGGGACCCGGTGCCGCCGGTGACGAGGAGGGTTGTCATCTTTGGTGTCCTTTCGGTCACCAAGGAAGATCTGACAGCCCTCCGATTCGTGACAGTTGTGCGGCCGCGAACGTGAGTTTGTCCGGATTCATCACGAACCGGAGGTCGGTCACCCCGCCGTCGTCGCCGAAGTCGACGAAGCAGACCGCCTCGACGCCACGGGGGCTGACGGCAAGGAACGTCGGCTGCCCGTTCGCCTCGCCGAACCGGACCTCGAGGCCCTCGCCGAACTTCTGCAGGGCACCGACCAGGTAGCGCGCGACCCGCTCCCGGCCGGTGAGCGCGTTCCGCGCCGCGAACACCTTGCCGCCGCCGTCGGCCCGCGACACCACGTCCTCGGCGAGCAGCGCCTCCAGCTCGGCTAGCTCGCCCTGCTGGGCGGCCGCGATAAACCGTTCGACCAGGCGATGCCACTCCTTCCGGTCGACCCGGCGCTCGCGCCGCGGCTCGGCAGCCACCCGCTTCGACGCCCGGGAGACCAGTTGCCGGGCGTTGGCCTCGGACGTGCCGATCAGTTCGGCGACCTCGCGGTAGCTGTAGGCGAAGGCTTCGCGCAGTACGTACGCCGCCCGCTCGGCCGGCGTGAGCCGTTCGAGCACGACCAGCAACGCCATCGACACCGAGTCGCGCTCGGCGACCACGTCCAGCGGGCCGAGCTCCTCGAAGCGCCCTCCGGTGAGCACCGGCTCGGGCAACCACTCACCCACGTACGTCTCGCGCCGTACCCGGGCCGAGCTGAGCTGCTTGATCGACAGGTTGGTGACGATCTTCGCCAGGTAGGCGTCGGGGTCCTTGACCGTGTCCTGGTCCACACCCTGCCAGCGCAGCCAGGCCTCCTGGACGATCTCCTCGGCGTCGGCCGCCGTACCCATCATCCGGTAGGCGATCCCGAACAACCGCCCACGCAGGCGCTCGAAGTCATCCACGCTGCCCAGTGTTCCGCATCGGGTTCGGGCGTCAGCGGAAGGTCTCGGCGGCGCGCTGGATCTTGGTGTAGAAGTCGGTCCAGGCGGCCTGGTCCATCATGTCGGCGTCGGCGCCGCCCTGGCCGTCGATCAGCTCGCGGACGATGTCGGCGTGACCGGCGTGGTGGGCGGTCTCGTCGACGACGCGGACCAGCAGGGCGCCGAACGTCGTACTGCGCTTGCCCTCCGCCCAGTGCGGGACCTCGGCCGGCGCGTCGAGCGGGAGGTCGGCGATGCTGCGGTCGCTGTGCGCACAGGCGGCCCGGTAGAGATCGGAGATGTACTCCGTGCTCTCCGACGGGAGCGCCCACATGTCGGCGCCCTCCCAGACCGAGCCGTCCTCCTCCCAGGGCAGCGGCTTCTCCGGCGGGCGGCCGACGCTCGTGCCGAGGTAGACGTACTCGATCCCGGTGAGGTGCTTGACCAGGCCGAGCAGGTTCGTCCCGGACGGCACCAGCGGGCGGCGGCGATCGTACTCGCTCAGTCCGTCGAGCTTCGCGAGCATCAGCGCACGGGTGGCCTGGAGGTACTTCTGCAGCTCAGCCTTCATGACTGAGCACGCTAACCGAGACCTCAGACAGTTTCCGGCGCACCCGGCGGGACGAAGGGTACGGCGCTCGGTCCGTGCTCGATCAGCTTCATCAGGTCAGCCGTGTCGACGTACGCGTCGATCGCGTCGGCCAGCCGGTCGAGCCGGGCCTCACGCAGCGCGGCGAACGAGACCGTACCGTCCGGCGCCGGCTTGCCGGTCAGGCCGGCGACCTCGGTCAGGAACGCGTGCCGGGCCGCGTCGTCGTCGAGCAGCCCGTGCCAGATCGTCCCCCAGGTGTTCCCGACCCGGCACCCGCCCGGGAACGCATCCGCCACCCCGGTGACCGTCACCACGCCGTGGTGGATCTCGTACGCCGTCGCCGCCGGCCGAGCCAGCACCTTCTCGGCCGCGAACGCAGTTGCCACCGGCAACAGCCCAAGACCGCTGTGATCCCCGCCGCCCTCGACGCCGTGCGGATCCGAGATCGCACCGCCCAGCAACTGGTACCCGCCACAGATCCCGAGCACCGGCCGCCCGGCCGCGACGCGAGCCGCCACCGCCTCGGCCAGGCCGTGCTCACGCAGCCACTGCAGATCCGCCACGGTCGCCCGCGACCCCGGCAGCACGACCAGATCGGCGTCCCGGATCTCGGCCGGGCTGGTCGTGAAGAACACGCTGTTCGTCGGCTCGACCGCGAGCGCGTCCAGGTCGGTGAAGTTGCTGATCCGCGGGAACCGGACCACCGCGATCGTGAGCAGGTCGGCCGGGGCGCTCCGCCGTACCGGGATGTCGAGGGCGTCCTCGCTGTCCAGCCACAGCTCGGGCAACCACGGGAGCACCCCGTACGTCGGCCGGCCGGTCGCGGACGTGAGCATGTCGATCCCCGGCTGCAGCAGCGACACGTCACCGCGGAACTTGTTCACCAGGAACCCGCTGAGCAACGCCTGGTCCGCGGCGTCCAGCAGCGCGACCGTCCCGAACATCGACGCGAACACTCCCCCGCGGTCGATGTCGCCGACCACGACGACCGGCGCCTTGATGTGCTGCGCGAGTCCCATGTTCACGTAGTCGGACTGCCGCAGGTTGATCTCAGTCGGGCTGCCCGCACCCTCGCTGATCACCACGTCGTACCTGGACGCCAGATCGTCGTACGCCGCGAACGCCGCCTTGGCCAGCTCGGCCCGCTCGGTGAGAAAGCCGCGGGCGCTCAGCTCGCCCCACGGCTCCCCCATCAGGACGACGTGACTGCGGCGATCGCTGCCCGGCTTGAGCAGCACCGGGTTCATCGCGGCCTCCGGCTCGGCACCCGCGGCGACGGCCTGGATCCACTGCGCCCGGCCGATCTCGGCGCCGTCCGCGCAGACCATCGAGTTGTTCGACATGTTCTGTGCCTTGTACGGCGCCACCCGGACACCCTGACGAGCCAGCCACCGGCACAGCCCGGTCACCACGGTCGTCTTGCCCGCGTCGGACGTCGTACCGGCAATCAGCAGCGAACCCACCCGGCCTACCTTAGTGCGCGCATCACCAGTGCAAGGTAGAGGCGGAAGCGGCCGTTGGGATTGCCCAGCTCGAAGCCCAGCACGCTCTCCGCATGCTCGAGGCGGTAGGCCACCGTGCTGTGATGCCGGTAGACCAGCGCGGCCGCCTTCCGGACCGAGTCGGTGAAGCAGTACGCGCGGAGGATCGCGAGCAGATCGTCACCGCCCGGCTCGGCCGCGATCCGATCGAGTGCGGCGACGTCCGGCGAGGCCACGATGTCCTCGGGACGCAGCCGCTCGGCCAGGACCAGCAGACCGCCGAGAGCGTCGGTCCTGACGACTGGCTCCTCCGGTGAGGTGAGGCGCAGCGCAGTACAGGCGTCCCGCCAGGACTCGGCCGCACGAATCGCAGGCAGCGCCGGTCCGACGCCGGTCCGCACTCCGCTGGCCGCCTCAACCGGTACGTCTCCCGGCCACAAGGTGACCACGCGGTCGCCGACAACTGCGGAGAGCGTGCGCATCGCGGGCGGACCGGTTGACACGGCGACTCGCAGCGACGCGGTCGGACCGACGCCGAGCAGGTGCAGGGCACGGGACCGCTCGGCGATCCCTGCGGAACCCGAGACGACCAGCTCGACCAGAGCCGGATCGCCGACCGCAGGCAGGCCACTCACGGTCCGGTCGAGCAGCACCGAGCCCGCTAGCGCGAACCGCTCGAGCACGATCTCGTCGAGGGACAGCGCGGCCCCGTCGCGGGCCAACCAGAAGACGGCGTCGCCGTACTCGCGGACCTGGGCGGCGGCAGGTGGTCCGGCGATGTCAACGGCGCCGGATGGGTCGGCCCGGAGCACCAGGCCACGACCGGCGGCCTCGATGCCGACCGGGCTCTCGGCGAGTGCCGCCGTACTCTTCAGAAGCGTGGTGAGGTCGGCCTTGCCGGTCATCAGGGCGTCGAAGAAGCCGATCACGCGCACGGCGCTCTCCGCGTCCGCGTCCAGCGCGGACAGCCGCAGCAACAGGCCCTTCATGAATCGAGGCTACCGGCTCACCGCTCCGCCAGACGGCGGAATCCCGGCGCCGGACTACCGCCATCCGGCGGCTGTGGCATGGCAGGGTGGACCCGCATGCTCGACTCACCCTCGAGCAAGGAGACCGCGATGACCGACTACCCGTTCGACCCCGAGCTCCAGCCCTGGCTCGCGATGCTGCCCGAGATCGACCTGGCGGACATCGTGGCCAGCCGCAGTCAGACCGACGAGCTGCTCAGCCAGCTCCCGCCGGTGCAGGTGCCGGACGGCATCGGCATCCGTGACGTGTCGATCCCCGGCCGGGACGGCGCACCCGACATCACCGCCCGGGTTTATGCGCCCACTGAGGCGAGCGACGCGTTGCGGCCGGGGTACGTCCAGATCCATGGCGGTGGATTCGTGCTGGGTGACCTCGACACGTTCGAGCAGGCGCCGGTCGACGTCGCCGCGACCTGTGGTGCCGTGGTCGTTGCCCCGGACTACCGGCTTGCTCCGGAGCATCCGTTCCCAGCTGGGCTCGAGGACTGCTACGCCGCCTTGGAGTGGCTCGCTGCCAACGCCGACGAACTGGGTGTCGATCGGGACCGGATCGCGGTCGGTGGGGAGAGCGCGGGCGGTGGTCTGGCTGCTGCTGTCGCACTGCTCGCTCGCGACCGCCAGGGCCCGGCGCTGTGTTTCCAGATGCTCGACATTCCCGAGCTCGACGACCGGCTCGACACCGAGTCGATGACAACCTTCGTCGACACGCCGTTGTGGAACCGTCCGGCCGCCGTCCTGAGCTGGAAGTACTACCTGTCCGGGGATCCCGAGAAGCTCGGGTTGCAGTACGCCGCTCCGGCGCGGGCCGAGGACCTTGCCGGACTGCCGCCCGCGTTCGTGTCGACCTGCGAGTTCGACCCGCTGCGCGACGAAGGGCTGATCTACGCGCAGCGCCTGCTCGCGGCCGGTGTCAGCACGGAGCTGCACCACTACCCGGGCACGTTCCACGGCTCGTCGATGGTCCGCGGCGCTGCCGTCACCCAGCGGATGGAGGCCGACAAGCTGGCCGCCCTCCGCCGGGCACTCGGCTGACACCTACTCGACGCCGTCGACGGCAAGAGTGACGAACCGGTCAGTCAGTGGGTGACGCGAGTTGCAGCACCTCGGCGGTGGCGAGTTTGGCCAGGTCGGCGCCTTCGACGAGCAGCTTGGACGCGCGGACGCCGCTGCCGATCACGACCGGTCCGGCGTTCACGACCGCCTCGTCGACCAGGACCGGCCAGTCCGGGGGCAGTCCGATCGGCGTGATGCCGCCGTACTCCATCCTGGTCGCGCTGACCGCGTCGTCCTGGGCGGCGAAGGAGATCTTCCGCACCCCGAGGTGCTTGCGGATCACGCCGTTCACGTCGGCCCGGTGGGTGGCGAGCACCATCACCGCGGCGTACGTCGACTCGCCGGCGCGCTTGCCGTGCACGATCACGCAGTTCGCCGAGGCGGCCATCGGTACGTCGTACTCCGCGCAGAAGGCGGCCGTGTCCGCGAGACCGGGATCGATCGCGGCGGCGTACCCCGGGATCGTCCCGAGCGCGTCGCGGACCGGCTCGGCCAGCAGCTCGGGGACCTCGGCGGCGGGCTGCCAGTCGAGCTTGCCCAGCACCGGCCCGGTCACTCCGACTTCCGCTTCGTCAGGTCCTCGTACTCCGGGTGCTCGGCGAGGAACTCCTGGTAGAACGGGCAGGCCGGCTTCACCCGCAGGCCCGCGTCCCGGGCGTCCTCCAGCGACTTGATGGCGATCCGCCCGGCCACGCCGCGCCCGCGGAACTCCGGAATCGTCTCGGCATGCAAGAAGCTGATGACCTCGGGGTACAGCTTGTAGTCGACGAAGCCCATCAGGTTGCCCTCGGAGTCGACCGCCTCGTACCGGCTGCGCTCCTTGGCGTCCACCACGCTGATCTCGTTCTCCATGCGGGCCACTGTAGGAGGTGCGGCAAGGAAGTCTGTGGACGGGTTACTGCCTGTTGCCGTGGACAGGCGGTAGCATCGCGGGCTGAAATGGGTGCGTGGACGGGTGCTGGGTTGGGTGACCAAGTGACGGTGTCGGGTGGCGAGGGTGGACCGACCGCTCTCCGGATCATGCTGGGCGGACAGCTGCGGCGGATGCGGGAGCAGGCCGGGATCAGTCGCGCCGACGCCGGCTGGCAGATCCGCGCCTCCGAGTCCAAGGTCAGCCGGATGGAGCTCGGCCGGGTCGGGTTCAAGGAGCGCGACGTCAGCGACCTGCTCGAGCTCTACGGCATGCAGGACGAGGAAGAGCGCTTCCGGCTGATGGAGCTTGCCCGGGCCGCGAACAACCCGGGCTGGTGGTCCCGGTACGGCGACGTGATGCCGAGCTGGTTCACCAACTACGTCGGCCTGGAGGTCGCGGCGACGCTGATCCGGACCTACGAGGTGATGTTCGTCCCGGGCCTGCTGCAGACCGAGGAGTATGCGCGGGCCGTCGTCCAGATGGGCAAGGCGTACCTGCCGGCCGAGGAGATCGAGCAGCGGGTCGCGCTGCGGGTGACCCGCCAGCAGATCCTGAACCGGCCCAACCCGGCCCGGCTGTGGGTGGTCGTCGACGAGTCCGTGCTGCGCCGCCCGGTCGGCGGTGAGGACATCATGCGGGCCCAGATCGAGCACCTGATGATGTGGGCGCAGCAGCCGAACATCACCCTGCAGATCATGCCGTTCAGCAGCCTCGGCTACCCGGGCGCGGGTGGCGCGTTCAGCATCCTGCGGTTCCCCGAGGGCGACCTGCCGGACATCGTCTACATCGAGCACGCGGCCAGCGCGCTGTACCTGGACAAGCTCGAAGAGGTCGACGAGTACGTCGCGATCATGGAAGCCCTCACGATCGCGGCCGCGCCGATCTCCCAGACCGAGAGCCTCCTCAAGGAGGCCCTGGCCCGGATGGACTGACCTCAGGCCACCGTGAGGTCGACCTTGATGTTGCCACGGGTGGCGTTGGAGTACGGGCAGACCTCGTGGGCCTTCGCGACCAGCTCCTCGGCGACGGCGCGCTCGACACCCGGCAGGCTGACTTCGAGGACGACCTCCAGGCCGTAGCCGGCGCCGCCGTTGATCGGGCCGATGCCGACCTGCGCGGTGACGGTCGAGCCGTCGGCGTCCTGGCGGGCCTTGCGGGCCACCAGCTTGAGCGCGCTGTGGAAGCAGGCGGCGTACCCAGCAGCGAACAGCTGCTCCGGGTTGGTGCCCTTGCCGTTGCCGCCCATCTCGACCGGCGGCGCGACGACGACGTCCAGCTTGCCGTCGTTGGTTGCGACCTTGCCGTCCCGGCCGCCCCGCGCGGTGGCCTTGGCGGTGTACAGAACCTTCTCTACGGCGATCGTCATATCTGCGTCTCCTGGGGGGTTCAGCGGGTGGGGTCGAGGACGAGCTTGCCGACGGTACGGCGGGCTCGCAGGTCTTCGTGGGCGGTGGCGGCCTCGGACAGCGCGTACTCGCCGCCGACGATCGGGCGGAGCTTGCCGCTCGCGGTCAGGTCGAACAGCTCGGCCAGCGGGTCGCCGAGCAGCGCCGGCTCCTTGAAGCAGTCGGCCAGCCAGAAGCCGGCGATCGTCTTCGAGCCCTTCATCAACCGGCTCGCGTCGATCGGCTGAGCGGCCTGCCGGGACGCAGCGCCGAAGGTGACCAGCCGGCCGAACCGCGCGAGCGCCGCGAACGACTCGTCGAACGTCGGTCCACCGACCATCTCCAGCACGATGTCGACCGGCTTGCCGCCGTTCGCCTCGAGGATGCGGTCCTTCAGCCCTTCCGGCTCACCGTCGATCGCGGCGTCCGCACCGAGCTCGAGCACCTGCTTGCGCTTCTCCTCGCTGGACGCGGTCGCGATCACCCGACCGGCGCCCCACAGCTTCGCGAGCTGTACGGCGAGGGACCCGACACCACCGGCTCCGGCGTGCACCAGCACGGACTCCCCCGGCTGCAGATGCGTCGAGGTCTTCAGCAAGTGCCAGGCCGTGGTGCCCTGCAAAACAAGGGCGAGCGCCTGCCCGTCGGTCACACCTTCCGGAACATCCCAGGCGTACGGCGCGTGCGCGACAGCCTTCTCCGCATAGCCGCCGGACCCGACCAGCGCGACGACCCGGCGACCGTCGCCGGTCGTGCCGACGACCTCGCCGCCCGGGATCAGCGGGAGCACGGTCTTGGACAGGTACGAGTTCTCGACCTGATGGGTGTCCGCGTAGTTGATGCCGGCCCGGTCGACCGTGATCAGGACCTGCCCGTCGCCGGCGACCGGCTCCGCGACGTCGCTGACCTTGAGGACCTCGGGTCCGCCGAACTCGGTGATCTCTATCGCACGCATACACCGTACTATACACTGTACGTTATGGATGTCGAAGGGAGGTGCGTCACATGGCGAGGACGCCGCGGAACACGCTGAGCTCGGAGCTGATCGTCCGGACTGCCCTGGAGTTGATGGAGTCCAAGGGCACCGACGGCTTCAGCCTGCGCGGGGTGGCCGCGGAGCTCGGGGTCGGGCCGATGGCGCTGTACACGTACTTCCGCAACAAGGACGACCTGTACGACGCTGTCCGCGACCACCTGATGGGGCTGCTGCCCGCCGTACCTGAGGATGTGGAGTGGCCGGAGCAGGTGCGGTTCGTGTGCCGGAGCCTGCGGTTGCTGATGTTGCAGCATCCTTGCCTGGCGCAACTACTGTCCGGGCGGCCGTTGAGCGGTCACGAGACGGCGCGGGTCGCCGAAGGGTTGCTCGGCGTGCTGCGGCGAGCCGGGTTCGACCCGGAGACGGCGGCGCGGACGCACACCACGTTGTTCACTTACGTGCTCGGGGCAACGTCCTGGGAGATCCAGATGGCCGCCGAGCGCCGCGACCCGGAGGCCTGGCGGCGGTTGCGGATGACGATGGAATCGCTGTCCGCCCGCGACTTCCCGTCCGTCGTCGAGCTCGCGCCGGAGCTGGCCCGGACGACGGGTGGCGACGAACAGTTCGACTACGGCCTGGACCTGTTGCTGGCCGGGCTGCGGCTCAGAACACCATCGTGACGATGGCGACGATTCCGATGCAGACGATCAGGGCGCGCAGGGCAACCGGCGGGAGCTTGCGGCCGTAGCGGGCGCCGAGGAAACCGCCGATGGTGGAACCGACCGCGATCAGGGCGGCGGCCAGCCAGTCGACGTCGGCGACGATGATGAACAGGATCGCGGCGACCGAGTTCACGAACGTCGCCAGCACGTTCTTCAAGCCGTTCATCCGCTGCAGGTTCGAGTCCAGCCCCAGACCCAGGATGGCCATCAACAAGACACCTTGCGCGGCGCCGAAGTACCCGCCGTACACGCCGGTGGCGAACACCGCGGGAATCACCCACCAGGCACCCCGGTGGTGGTGCGACGGCACACTGATCCACCGCGACAGCCACGGCTGAAAGGCCACCAGCACACAGCCGAGCAGGATCAGCACCGGTACGACGGCATGGAAAGCCGAATCGGGCAACGTCAGCAGCAGCACAGCGCCGAGGATGCCGCCGGTCAGCGAGGCCGGGATCAGCCGGATCATCCGGCCGCGCTGGCCCTCCAGCTCACGCCGGTAGCCGATCGCGCCGGCCGCCGTACCGGGAGCGAGGCCGACGCTGTTGCTCACGTTCGCCAGCACCGGCGGGATGCCGACGGCAAGCAACGCGGGGAAGGTCAGCAGCGTGCCCGACCCCACCACGGCGTTGATCGTGCCCGCGCCCATCCCCGCCACCAGGACGAACAGCGCCTCGAACCATGTCATCGCTGCCAGACTCTACGCACCTGACAGGCTCCCCCGCTCATCGGTCCATCCGTTGAGCGGGCAACCTTTCGATCGTTCCATCCGCCCGGACAGCACGAAGCCCTCCCGGGCGACCCGGGAGGGCTTTGTGTACTGCTGTCTCAGCGCTCCAGCGGCGGCTCGGCCGACGGCGGAGCCGGGGGCTCCGGGGTCTGGCCGACCGACGGCGGAGCCTGCTGCTGGCTGCGGCTGCTGACCGCTGCCTTCTGCGCGGCGGCGATCGCCTCCGCGACGGCGTGGTCGGCCTCGGCGACGGCGGCATCCGGTTCGGCGCCGGTGTCGATCGCCGGGACCTCGCCGTTGGCCAACTCCGGCGCCTCCCACGAGCCTTCGGCCTTCTGCGGGATGCCGGCCACCTGGCCGACCGCGCTGCCGAGCCCCTTGAGCGCGTCGCCGATCTCGCTCGGCACGATCCACAGCTTGTTGGCGTCGCCCTGCGCGATCGACGGGAGCATCTGCAGGTACTGGTAGGCGAGCAGGCCCTGGTCCGGCTTGCCGGCGTGGATCGCGTTGAACACCGTGGTGATGGCCTGCGCCTCACCCTGGGCCTTCAGGATCCGGGCCTCCCGCTCGGCCTGCGCCCGCAGGATCCGGGACTCCTTGTCACCTTGGGCGGTGAGGATCGCGGACTGCTTCTGGCCCTCGGCCGACAGGACGGCGGACTGCCGCATACCCTCGGCGGTCAGGATCGCGGCGCGCTTGTCGCGGTCGGCGCGCATCTGCTTCTCCATCGAGTCCTGGATCGACGGGGGCGGGTCGATCGAGCGGAGCTCGACCCGGTTCACCCGGATGCCCCACTTGCCGGTCGCCTCGTCCAGCACGTACCGCAGCTTCTCGTTGATCTCCTCGCGAGACGTCAGCGTCTGCTCGAGGTCCATGCCACCGATGATGTTGCGCAGCGTCGTCATGGTGAGCTGCTCGATCGCCTGGATGTAGTTGGAGATCTCGTACGTCGCCCGGACCGGGTCGTTCACCTGGAAGTAGATGACGGAGTCGATCGACACCATCAGGTTGTCCTCGGTGATGACGCCCTGGGGCGGGAACGCGACGACCTGCTCGCGCATGTCGATGGTGTACCGGACCTTGTCGACGAACGGCGTCAACAGGTTCAGGCCGGGCTGCAACCCGGTCTTGAACTTGCCGAACCGCTCGACGATCCCGACGGTCTGCTGCTGCACCACCCGGACGGACTTGATCAGTGTGACGATCACCAGCAAGGCGACCACTGCCAGCACTACGAGGAACGCGGTCACTTGACCCTCCACTCGAACAGAACCCTCAGGACGGACAGTCTTTCCTATCGACGGTCCACTCGCCGTACCGGTTCCCGGCGCGCCGGGTGCCTGTTCGCGCAGGTATCTCTGTCGTCCTCTGCAGTCGACAGTACTGCGGCCACCCGGTCACTCAACCGGGATGCTCGACGGTACGGCGCGGGTCAGCTCGGCGGCGGATCGGTGGGCTTCGGATCCTGGTGCGTCGGCTGCGGATTCGGGAGCTGGTGCAGTGAGTCCCCGACCGGGTAGACGACGGCGGTGGCGCCGTCGATCGCCATGATCTCCACCCGGGTCCCGGGCGCGATCGTCGACACCTCGTCGAACGGGCGGGCCGTCCACAGGTCGCCGCCGATCCGGATCGAGCCGCCGCCGTCGGGGTGGATCTCCTTGACCACGGTGCCGGTGCGGCCGATGACGTGCGCCGAGCCGGTCTTCAGCTCGCCGCCGTGATGGAACTTGCGGGCCAGCAGCGGACGGATCGCCGCCAGCATGGCCGCGGCCGTGATCAGCCCGACGACGATCTGCAGCCAGAGCAGCCCCGGGAAGATCGCCGCCACCCCGGCGGCGGTCAGCGCGCCGGCCGCCAGCATCAGCAAGGTGAAGTCGAGGGAAGCCAGTTCGGCCAGACCGAGGACGGCGGCCGCAGTCAGCCACGCCGCCCAGATGTTGTCCCGCAGCCAATCCATCATCTGCCAAGCCTATCCAGGTTGAGGGCTCCTAGCAGGTTGTTGGACGCGCGCCGTCCGCCGCGGGATCCCGGGTCAGAGGGCTCGGGCGGTGTAGCGGCCGTCCTCCTGCTTGAGGGACAGGGCCAGGTCGAAGGTCTCGCTGAGGGTCTCGGAGGTGAGCGCCTCGTCCATCGGGCCGGCTGCGACGATCCGGCCCTGCTTGAGCAGCAGGGCGTGGGTGAAGCCCGGCGGGACCTCTTCGACGTGGTGGGTGACGAGCACCATCGCCGGCGCGCCGACCGCGGTCGCGATTGAGCTGAGCGACCGGACCAACTGCTCGCGCCCGGTGAGGTCGAGGCCGGCCGCCGGCTCGTCCATCAGCATCAGTTCGGGGTCCGTCATCAGCGCGCGGGCGATCTGGACCCGCTTGCGCTCGCCCTCGGACAGCGTGCCGAAGGTCCGGTCGCCGAGGTGGCCGATGCCGAGCTCGGTCAGCAACTCCTTGGCCCGCTGGTGGTCCAGCTCGTCGTACTCCTCCCGCCAGCGGCCGAGTACTGCGTACGACGCGGAGACCACGACGTCCGACACCCGTTCGCCGCGCGGCAGCCGGTCGGCCAATGCGGCACTGGTGAGTCCGATCCGCGGCCGGAGCTCGAACACGTCGACCGCGCCGAGCACCTCGCCGAGCAGGCCGGCGACACCTGCGGTCGGGTGGATCTGGGCCGCGAGGATTTGCAGCAGCGTCGTCTTGCCGGCGCCGTTCGGGCCGATCACCACCCACCGGTCGGCCTCGTCGACGGTCCAGTCGATCCCGTCGAGCAGCAGCGCCCCACCACGAACGATCGACACACCGGCCAGCTCCACCACTGCAGTCATGCCCAAAACCTACGGGGTCGCTCCGCCGCGCTCGCTCCCGGCCCGCTGATGTCGTCCGGCGGACGACGTGGTGCAAGACTGGCGGGCGTGTTGACGACCTCCGCCTCGGTTCGGTTCACCGTGTGGACGAACGCGATGTTGACCGGCGCCTGCGACCCCGACACCGCCGCGCAGAAGATCCTCGGCGACGACGTCGGGCACCACGTCGCGGGCCTGGCCGCGCATCCCGCGCCTGCCACGTTGCCGGTGGCGCTGAACCTGCTGCGCGCCGCCGGCGCCACCCAGGCACACCTCGCGCTGCCGGTCCCCGGCGACCCGATCGGCCTGGCCGGACCGCCGCCGTTCAACGAAGCCGCGCTGGAGTCGGGTGAGGCCGTCGTACTGACCGGGCCCGAGATCGGGCTGGTTCCGGCGTACGTCGGTCCGGCCGTGCAGTGGACCGTGATGGCGGCGACGAGTCCGCCGGCGGCCGACTTCGGCGAGGCGGATCGCGGGTTGCGGATGGCGTTGATCGACGCGGCCGAGTCGCTGGCCGCGCTGGACGTGGCGCGGTGGAAGCCGGAGATCGCGGACGCGCTGATCGACATCCGCAAGATCGGCAGCGGTCGCAACGACGACCTGGCGCCCGGGTACCAGCCGCGCGCCGTGAAGACGGCCGCGACTGCTCGCCGCTGTCTGGCCATCGCCGACGCGGCGCTCGAGGACGACGGCGCGGCGGTCACCGGCGCCGAGGCAGATGCCCGCCGCCGCGCGCTGACGGACCTGGCGGCCGCCGCTCGCCGGGCGTTGGTCGCGGCCTGCGCGCCTCCCGTTCACGACTGAGATATGGACCGGACCGACGCCGTACAGCTGATGTGGGTAGCGTTCGTGGTGCCATGACAGGACAGGCTGAGCTCGAGACGCCACCGCCCGATCGCCCGACGTTGCTGGTCACTCTGACCGGCACGGACCGCCCGGGCCTGACCTCCGCTGTGCTTTCGACGCTCGCCACCCGCGGGGTCGAGGTCATCGATGCCGAGCAGGTCGTGCTACGAGGTCGCCTGGTGCTCGGCGTGCTGGTGTCGGCGCCGCGCGACCACAAGACCCTCAAGGAAGAGCTCAAGGCGCTCGAACCGATCCTCGACGTCGACATCTCGGTCAAGAAGGGGATCGGCGACAACGAGCCGCGGCGCGAGGGCCGCAGCCAGGTGACCGTGATCGGGCACCCGCTGACCGCGGCCGGGCTGGCCGCGGTGGCCGGCCGGATCGCCGACACCGGCGCGAACATCGACCGGATCAGCCGGATGGCGCGCTACCCGGTGACCGCGATGGAGATCGCCGTCTCCGGCGTCGATCCGGAAGCGCTGCGGACCGTCCTCGCGCTGGAAGGGGTCCGGCAGAAGCTGGACGTCGCCGTCCAGGCCGGCGGGCTGTACCGGCGGGCCAAGCGGCTGATCGTGATGGACGTCGACTCGACGCTGATCCAGGGCGAGGTCATCGAGATGCTGGCCGGGCACGCCGGCCGGCTGGAGGAGGTCGCCGCGGTCACCGAGCGGGCGATGCGCGGTGAGCTGGAGTTCGCCGAGTCCCTGCACCACCGGGTCGCGGCGCTGGAAGGCCTGCCGGTGTCCGCGCTGGACGAGGTGTACGAGGCGATCCAGCTGGCGCCCGGAGCTCGGACGCTGGTGCGGACATTGAAGCGGCTCGGGTACCAGTTCGCGATCGTCAGCGGCGGGTTCAGCCAGATCACCGACAAGCTGGCCGCCGACCTCGGCATCGACTACGCCGCGGCGAACCAGCTGGAGATCGTCGACGGCAAGCTGACCGGCCGGGTGATCGGCGACGTGGTCGACCGGGCCGGCAAGGCGGTCGCGCTGCGGCGCTTCGCCGAGAAGTCCGGCACGCCGCTGTCCCAGACGGTCGCGATCGGTGACGGGGCCAACGACCTCGACATGCTCGCCGCCGCCGGGCTCGGCGTCGCGTTCAACGCCAAGCCGGTCGTCCGCGAGGCGGCCGACACCCACGTGAGCGTGCCGTACCTGGACACGATCCTGTACCTGCTCGGCATCAGCCGCGAGGAAGTGGAAGCCGCGGACGCCGATCACCCGGCCTGAGCGGGATTCCCGCGCGGGTGCGGGATGATCGAGGCATGTTGCCACCGGGGTTCACGAGCCGATCCACGACGATCGCGGACGCCGAGGCGATCTACCGGCTGCTGGCCGCCGGCGAGATCCAGTGGCACGGCCGCGCCGAGGTGGTCCCGGACGGGGTCGCCGCGGATCTCCAGCGGCCGGAGCTCGACGTCGAGCGCGACACGCTCGTCGTCCACGCCGCCGACGGTGAGCTGGCGGGATGGGGTTGGCTGCATCTGGGCAAACGCGGTCAGATCGACGTGCATCCGTCGTACCGGGGTCTTGGGATCGGTACGGCGCTGGTCGAGTGGGCGGAGGCGCGGTCGCGCGAGGTGGGCAGCGAGTGGCTGGCGCAGGCGGTCGACGACGCAGACAAGGCGGGGACGGACCTGCTGCGGTCGCGCGGCTACGAGGTGCTCGCGACCAACTGGCTGCTGGAGCGGCCCATCGCGGCTGCGGCTTCCTTCCAGGCACCGGACGGCATCACGATCAGCCGGTACGACGAGGCGCAGGCGCACGCAGTGCACGAGCTCATCGAGGCAGCGTTCTCCGAGTTCCAGCCGCGCCGGAAGTCGTACGACGAGTGGGCCCGGCTGACCGTGGACCGGGAGACCTTCCTCCCGAACGCTTCGACGCTGGCCTACGCCGGGAACGAGCTCGTCGGCGCCGTCGTCGCGCTCGACCTGCCGGAGACCGAAGAGGGGTACGTCGAGCAGCTCGCCGTCCGCGCGGACCAGCGCCGCAAGGGCGTCGCCCGCGCCATGCTCGACGCGACCTGCGCCGAGTTCGGCCGGCTCGGCCGGCAGGACTGCATCCTCTGGACGCACTCCGGGACCGGCGCGCTCGCCATGTACGAACACCTCGGCATGCGGGTCCGCCGCAGTACGACGGTCTACCGCCGCCAGCTCTGATCCGGACCGTGACGAGCTGTTGACACGTTGCCATGAGAGCGCTCACATTGACCTCACCAACCCCTGGAGGTCGCTATGCGTTCCCGCCCCTTGATCGCCGCATTGCTCACCCCACTACTCGTCGCCGGCGCAGTCACCGGCGCGGTCACCGGCGCAGTGGTCGCCGCTGACGCCAGCGTGCCGCCGCCCGCGTCCGGCTGGACGACCGTCTGGAGCGACGACTTCGACGGCCCGAGCGGCACGTTGCCGTCGAGTGCCAACTGGATCATCGACACCGGCCACGGCTACCCCGGCGGCCCCGCGAACTGGGGTACCGGCGAGATCCAGAACTACACGAGCAGCACGAACAACCTGGCCCTCGACGGCACCGGGAACCTGCGGATCACGCCCCGCCGGGACGCGGCCGGCAACTGGACGTCGGCCCGGATCGAGACCCAGCGCAGCAACTTCAAGCCGCCGTCCGGTGGCGTGCTCGCGATCGAGAGCCGGATCCAGATGCCGAACGTGACGGGCAACGCGGCCCTCGGCTACTGGCCTGCTTTCTGGGCGCTCGGAGCGCCGTACCGGGGGAACTACTGGAACTGGCCGGGCATCGGCGAGTTCGACATCATGGAGAACGTCAACGGGATCAACTCCGTCTGGGGCGTGCTGCACTGCGGCGTGAACCCCGGCGGCCCGTGCAACGAGACCAGCGGCCTCGGCGCCAGCCGCGCGTGCCCGGGCTCGACTTGCCAGTCCGGTTTCCACACCTACCGCTTCGAGTGGGACACCAGCAGCACGCCGAACCAGTTGCGCTGGTACGTCGACGGACAGCAGTACCACGCGGTCAGCCAGGGCCAGCTGCCCGCGGACACGTGGACGAACATGACCTCGCACGCCGGCTACTTCATCCTGCTGAACGTCGCCATCGGCGGCGCCTTCCCGGATGCGCTGAACGGACCGACCCCGCGACCGGAGACCGTTCCGGGCCACCCGATGGTCGTGGACTACGTCGCGGTCTGGTCACGCGGTGGTGGCACGACTCCTCCCCCGACCACTCCGCCGCCCGGTGGTAGCAGCGCCTACAGCACGATCCAGGCCGAGTCGAACAGCCAGCAGTCCGGCATGGGCGTGGAGACGACGACCGACACCGGTGGCGGCCAGAACCTGATGCAGATCGGCAACGGCGACTGGGCGCTGTTCAGGGGACTCGACTTCGGCAGTACGGCGGCGACCCAGTTCGTCGGGCGTGTCGCGTCGGGCGCCGCAGGTGGGGTCAGTGGGCTGGTCGAAGTCCGGCTGGACAGTCGTTCCAACCCACCGATCGGCAGCTTCGCGATCGCCAACACCGGCGGCTGGCAGTCCTGGCGCACCGTCCCGGCCAACATCTCCGGTGTGACCGGTGTCCACGACGTCTACATCACCTTCACCAGCGGCCAACCCGCCGACTTCGTCAACCTCAACTGGCTCACCTTCGGCCGCTGACCGGATAAGGCTCCTGAGGGGGTCAGCACCTATCCTTCGGCTATGTCTGAACAGCAGGGTGGGGTGAGCAGCGGGCCGGGGGCCCTGTTCGCCATCGGTGGCGCCGAGGACAAGCTGAAGAAGCGCACGGTGCTGCAGGAGTTCGTCGAGGCCGCGGGCGGATCGAAGGCCCGGATCGTGGTCGTGCCGACCGCGTCGGCCCTCGGCCCGGATGTCGTCGACGTCTACCACGCCCTGTTCGCCGCTCTTGGAGCCGAGAGTGTCGTCGGCGTCCGCCCGGAGACCCGGGACACCGTCGACGGAGACCTGAGCCGGCCG
>NZ_JBFAHB010000055.1:0-63583 GCF_040653975.1 Kribbella sp. NPDC050820 | reverse complement strand
CCTCTCGCGTATCGAGGGAGAAGGCACAACACCACCGGATATCCCCTCGCGTGGGCTGAGTCGGGGAGCGTCGCCGGGGGCGCGGGGGGCGGGACGCTGGCGGCGGCGCGGGAGTGGGGCGTGGGGCGCGGGGCCGTGACGCTGCTGCGGTGCGGCGAGATCGGCGCGAGGGCTAGGGAGGCGCTGGCCGACCGGGGCGGTGCCCTGCGCGAGGGGTGGGGGAGGTGCCAGACGACTGGGGCGGCGCCTTGCGCGAGGGCTACGGGAGGCGCCGGCCGACTGGGGTGGCGCCTTGCGCGAGGGTTAGGGGAGGCGCCAGTCGACCGGGGCGGCGCCTTGTTCGGCGAGGAGGGCGTTTACTCGGCTGAAGGGGCGGGAGCCGAAGAAGCCTCGGTCGGCGGACATGGGGCTGGGGTGGGCGGATTCGACGTACGGGGTGTTGCCGAGCATGGGCTTTAGGGTTTGGGCGTCGCGGCCCCAGAGGATGGCGACGAGCGGGCCGTCGCGGTTCACGAGGGCGTGGATTGCTTGCTCGGTGACGGTTTCCCAGCCTTTGCCGCGGTGGGCGCCGGACTTGCCGGGTTGGACGGTGAGGACCCTGTTGAGCATCAGCACGCCCTGGTCGGCCCAGGGGGTGAGGTCGCCGTTCGAGGGGGCCGGTACGCCGACGTCCGCCATCAGCTCGCGGTAGATGTTGGCCAGGCTTCGCGGGATCGGGCGCACGTCCGGCGCGACCGAGAAGCTCAGGCCGACCGGGTGTCCGGGTGTGGGGTACGGGTCCTGGCCGACGATCAGCACCTTCACCTGCTGCAGCGGTCGCTGGAACGCGCGCAGGACATTCTCGCCCGCCGGCAGGTACGGCCGCCCGGCCGCGATCTCCGCGCGCAGGAACTCGCCCATCTTCGCGACCGTGTCCTCGACCGGCGCGAGCGCCTCCGCCCAGTCCGGCGCCACCAGATCCGTCAACGTCTTGGGACTCACCCGCCACAGTCTCGCAGCACCGACCCCCATCCCGCATCCCGGGTCGCTGTCAGTTCACGACGGCGCGGTGGCCTGCTTCGCGGACGATGTGGTCGGCGGTTTGGTCGGGCGTCAGCGACGAGGTGTCCAACCACCAGCCGGCGTCGCCGAGCTCGCGTTTCATGTCTGCTTCGAGGGCCTCGTAGCCGTCGAAGTCGAACCGGTCGCGCGGATCCCTGATGGTGTTGCGGTACTGGCAGACGTCGATGCCGGGTGCAAGGACGATCAGCAGGACCCGTCGGGTGGTGAGGCGATCGAGGAAGAAGTCGAGCTTCGCGCGGGACGGGATCATCGCGTCGATCAGGGGCGTGAAGCCGGCATCGGAGAAGTTGTTCGCCAGCGCGCACAGGTTGCGGTGCAGGAGTTCCACTTGGCGCGCCGCTTCGTCGGCGGGCTCGCCCAGCGCCCAGACGAACCCGTTCACGATCATCGCGTTGAACTCGTCGCCGTCAAGCCGTGCGGAACGCTCCAGCCGCTGGGCAACCAGCCTGGTCACAGTCGACTTCCCGGCCCCAGGCATCCCGGTCACCAGCAGACAGTCCGCCGTACCAACGCTGTTCATGGCCGGCCATCGTGCCAACCCGATCACAGCCCGGCAATCGCATTTTGCGTTCGCTAGGCAGTGGTTCGTGGCTGTGCGCCCTTGATCAGCCGATGTCGGGCCAGAACCTCCCGGATGGCCTGCCGGTCTGCTGAGCCGAGTGCGTGCTTGGGCACGTGGAGGAGTCCACCGCCGGGGAACCGCAGCACCCAGTGCCGCTCGGTCTCCCTGCAGTGGGTGATGGCCTCCCAGGCAACATCGAGGTTGGTCAGACGTGTGCGGATGTTGATGCCTTCATCGGTCACGAGATAGGTGTACGTACGCCCGTACTTCCGCGACCGCAGATGCGTGACCGCGCCGCGCAGTTCAGGCGTGAGGCCGGCCACCACCGCGACGAGGAGGTACGGGACGGGGAGGTCGAAGGCGATGACCCAGACGAGGTAGCCAACGCCGAGCAGCCGGAAGAACCAGGTGAACCCGGGCGATTGGCGCCTCGAGTTCCGCACGCGATCCCAGACGTTCACTTCGACAACGGCACTGATGTTCATCGAGGCCTTCCCACCGTAGGTGTGCCGCCGAAGCCTAGCGCGGGTCGGCCGATCGACTTGTCGTGTTTGCGTGTCGGTCAGCCGCAGGTCTTGTCGGCCACGGTACAAAGGACGCGGCCCCGCAAAGGTATGAGCTTGCGGGGCCTTTGCTATGGGGTGGCGAGGCGGCGGAGGGCGTTGGCGTAGCGGTGGGCGGCTTGGGTTTGGGCTTTGCGGGTCAGAGGGCCGGGGAGGCGGGTGTACCAGGTGGCGGGGCGGCTGTAGGCGCGGATGGTGATGTGGATGCCGTCGGGTTCGCGGGTGACTACGAAGGACTCTTCGCCGGAGGCGGGGTGGCCTTGGAGGGTGCCGTAGGCGAAGCCGATGCGGTCGGGCTCGTCGACGGTCCAGACGACGCGGCAGGGGACCGGGAGGCCTAGCTGGCCGATCGGCAGGGCGGTGCGGAGGCGGCCGATGAGCATGCCGGCGCCCAGGCGGCCGAGGGTGTTGGTGCCGATGGTCGCGGGGGTGTCGGTGGCGGTCATCGGCAGGCCTGCGGTGCGGTGCATCCGCCAGGTCAGCAGGGCCTCGCCGGCGCGGCGGAACACCTCATCGCCGGCGCCGAGCCGGGCCTTGTACTCCATCCGGTGGTAGCCGGGCGGCGTCTCGTCGTACCGGGTGGATCCGACCACGTCGTACGAGAACCGCAGGCTGTCCAGGTCCTCGAGCTTCATCACGTTCCTTTCCCGAGTCGTCGCCAGGCCAGTACCCCGCAGAGCGCGAAGCCGACCGCATTCGCCAGCCCGTGCGTGGCGACCATCCACTCCAACGGTAGGTAGGGCGTCGCCACCACATGACCCAAGGCCCAGGTCACCGCCAGCAGCATGGTGACGACGAGCACGGCGGCGGAGACGACGAGCAGTACGGCGGTCGCCCGGTCGGCCGCACGTGATCGGCGCCAGAGGTTCCACCCGACCAGCCACATGCCGGCCGTCAGTACGGCGGCCCCGGCGAGCTCGACCGGGTCGCCGAGGAAGAACCCGAGCAGCACGATGCCCGTGCCGACCGGCACGCTGATCGCGGCTGCCTTGGTCGAAGTCGTCGCGTCGCCGGCGACGAGGTAGGCGATGAGCGCGGCCGCGAAGCCGGCGAAGTGGAAGTGCGCGACGGTGAGCGAGAGGACCGTCAGGTTGAAGCCGAACAGTGCGTACGACGATCGTTCGGCGACCAGCGCGAGTGCGGCGATCGACGGGGTCGCGAGCGCGGTGTAGAGCGCGATCTCGCGCGGGTGCAAGCGCTTGTGCCGCAGCAGGTCGCGGACGGCGAGTGCAATCAGGACGAGGGTGCCGGCCAGGTAGATCGATGCCAGGGCGATCGATGCCGGGCCGCGGGGGAGCCAGAGCGAGATCACGCCGGGCACTGCGAAGAAGAACCACCAGCGTTGGCCGTCGATTCGGACCGCCCGCCGCGTCAGCGCGAGCCGCCCGGGCGACAGGGTGACGTCGAGCCGCCGAGGTAGCAGGGTGAGCCCGAGCGGGACGATGACGAGCATGCCCAGGCTCACCACTGCATGGACGAGCGTGATCAACTGCTCTTCAGGCCGCTGGTGTTGTCCTCCTTGAGTGCCTTGAACAGGGCCAGCGCCTTGGTCCGGTCCCAGCGCACGCCGATGCCGTCCTGCGCCGTCCGGTAGCTGTCGTCGCCGATCGGCACGGTCAGCGTGACGCCGCCGCTGCCGGAGATCGCCCGCATCCCGAGCGCGAACTTGCCGAAGTCGAACAGCCCCATGTCCTTGTCCACAGTCAGCGCGTCGACGCCCTTCGTCGAGACGTTGTAGAAGCGCACCGGGTTCAGGAACGTCGAGGGCGACGCGACCTTCTTCGCGACCGCGCCGACCATCTGGCGCTGCCGCTCCACCCGGCCGAAGTCGTTCTTGCCGTCGGCCTTCCGGGAGCGGACGTACCCCAGCGCGTTGACGCCGTCGAGTTCCTGGCAGCCGGCCGGCAGGTCGATGTGCGCGTCGTCGTCCTTCATTGCCTTGGGCAAGCACATTTCGATGCCGCCGACGCCGTCGATGATCGAGGCGAAGCCGCCGAAGCCGATCTCGACGTAGTGGTCGATCCGCAGCCCGGTCGCGCCCTCGATGGTCTGGATCAGCAGCGCCGGGTTGCCCTTGCCGATCGCGTACGCGGCGTTGATCTTCCGCTTGTTCTTCTGGCCGGGGACGTCGACCACGCTGTCGCGCGGGATGCTCAGCAGGACGGTCGGGCCGGACTCCGGGACGTGCATCAGCATGATCGAGTCGGTCCGGGCGCCGGCCTCTCCGCCGGTGTGCAGCCGGGCGCGCTCGGCCCGGCTGAGGTCGTCGCGGCTGTCCGAGCCGACCATCAGGTACGTCGTTCCGGGTGTGTCGGCCGGCCGGTCGCCGGTCGGCATCGCGTCGATCTTGTCGATCCGGCTCCACGCGTACAGCGGGACCGCGATCAGCATGAGGACGAACAGCAGGACGATCAGTCCGACGGTCCGGAGGAACCAGTTCCGCTTCTTCTTCGGCTTGGCCGGCGGCCGGTTCACGTAGCGCGGGTCGATGGGCTGCGGTTGACTCATACCCACGACCGTATCGGGGTTCGGTGCCGCGCACGTCACCCCACTGAACGGTTCTACCGGTCAGAAAGTCGATCGCGCCTCCTTCAGAAGGAGGAAATCCGGCCGGAAATCGAACCAGAGCGCCGGAACGCGCGCGGTGACAAGCCGACACGAGCGGTGAACAACCGGGTGAAGTAGGCGGCGTCGTCGTACCCGACCTGCCGTGCGACGGCTGCGACGGACAGATCCTCCTCGGCCAGGAGAGCCTTAGCCGTGTTGAGTCTTGTGGTCAGGACCAGTTCTTGCGGCGTGGAGCCAGTGGTACGGCGTACCGCCTCGCGCAACTGTCTCACGGTCAGTCCCAGCTCTGCGGCATAGTCCTGAACGCTCAGCGGCCTGCATGCCAGCGCGGTGAGCTGTGCAGCCACGTCATCGTCAGGTGGCGGTGCAGCCTGCGCGATGAGGTCATAGAGCGCAGCAACAGTCTGTACGGCGTTGTGCGCGGTGCTGACGCGCAGCAGCCGAGTAAAGGCGCGGTCGACGGGCCGTGGATCGGAGTAGCGCCGTACTGGCTGGCTGGGATCGAGGTGGCCCAGTGTGGTGAGTGCTGCGGTGGCTGGGCCGCTGAAGAGCGTCCAGGACTGCCGCCAGCGCGTGGTGGGCCGGTAGCCGTGCAGCACGCCCGGGTAGAGCCAGAGCATGGCCGGCGCATGTATCTCGGACAGTTGGCGGTCTGGGCCGTGCAAGAGGTGGCCGCGTCCCTCCTTGATCCAGACGAGGGCGTGACAGCCGAGGGCGCGTTCTGGGGTGGGTCCCTTTGGGTTCTCCTGCTCGCCGACACCGAGGCAGAAGAGTCCAAGTTCTCGTTCAGGGATCCCTGGAGTCAGGTAGGTCGACCAGTTCGGCACGTGACAAGAGTCCAAGAAATGGGTCGTCGGTGTCCATTCCAGTTGTCGGCCGTCGCCGGGTGGAATGGGTGGTGTGCTGACTTCCAACGGATATGTGCTGGACGAGTCCGACCGCCGGCTCGGCGAGCTGAGCGTCGTACCGGACCGGGAACGCAGGGACTTGCCGCGGTTGCAGGAGCGGCTGCACGAAGACGGATACCTGTATCTGACCGGGCTGCTGGATCCCTCGACCGTGCTGGGGTTTCGGCAGCACTACTTCGGGCTGACTGGTGGCGTCACCGATCGGGCGTCGTACCGGAGGGTGCTGTTCGACCAGATCGTGCCGGGGCCGGAGTACGCCGCCTTCTGCACGCAGCCGGCGCTTCGCGGGTGGTTCGAATGGTTCCTGGGTGCGGAGACGTTCCTGCACCGGCGGAAGATCATCCGGCAGACCGCGCCAGGTGAGAACGGCATCGGTACGGCGACACAGGCGCACTACGACCTGGTGTACCTCAGAGGAGGCAGTGACCAGGTGCTGTCCGCGTGGATCCCGCTGGGCGACTGTCCGGTCGCCCGCGGCGGCCTGACGTACCTGGAAGGCAGTCACCACCGCGTGCTCGAGGAGGAGGCGTCAGGACTGCGCAAGCGGCCGGCTGCGTCGATCACTGCGGACCTGCCGGGGCTGGCGGACGAGTACGACGCGCGCTGGCTGGTCACCGACTACGCAGCTGGTGACGTGGTCATCCACACCGCGCACACCGTCCATGCGGCCCTCGACAACGTGTCGACGGACATGCGGTTGTCCACCGACATCCGCTACCAGCGGGCCGACGACGCGATCGACGGTCGCTGGCAGAACCACTGGCACGACCAGGACGGGCTGTGAGCCTCATCGACGACCACAGAGGCGGCAAAGTTCCCGTGATGCCGGGGTTGACCGAAATGCGGATGCTTCTCGCTAACGACAATCATTTCGGTTAAGGTGCTGGCGATCGACCGGTACGGCGGCTGAGGTGCCGTCCCGGCGGCACGAGTCTGAGGAGAGCCGTGAATCGCAGCGAGCTGGTCGCCGGCGTGGCGCAGAAGGCGGGCATTCCGCGGAACCAGGCCGAGAAGGTCCTCGACGCGCTGGGCGACGTCGTCACCGAGGCGGTGCACAAGGGCGACAAGGTGTCGCTGACCGGCCTGCTCAGCATCGAGCGGGTGATGCGTGCGCCGCGCACCGGCCGCAACCCCCAGACCGGCGAGCCGCTGTCCATCCCGGCCGGCTACTCCGTCCGGTTGTCCTGCGGCAGCCGTCTGAAGGCCGCGGCCCGTGGCGACCTGCGCACTATCTCCTAGCGCCGTACTGCGGTCACCCAGTACGGCGTGTCCGGTGTCGGCGGGGTGTTGAAGCGCGCATTCGGCAGATAGAGACGCTTGCCGAAGGCGGCAACCGTGGTCGGGATGTCGAAGTCCGGACTGGTGATCGTGCGGACCAGCGTGCCCCGAGTGCCGGAGCTGTTGAGCTTGACGACCGCGACCTGGTTGAGCTGGTTCTGCACGACGTACAGAGTCCGGCCAAGCACCAGCAGGCCGTCGCCGTTCGTCATCAGTGCGCCGCCGAGGTCGACTCGCTTCGTCACACCGGTCCAGGGGTTCACCTTGAACAGGAAGCCGGTGCTGGACTGCACGACGAGCAACGCGCGGCGGTCCGGCGTCAGTGCGATGCCGTTGAGGTTGAACCCGGGCTGGTGCACGTAGTCGCCGGTCAGCGGGATCGTGCGTACGGCGGACTGTGGAGCCAGCTGGCCGTGCTTGCCGAACGGCACCATGTAGAGCACCGGCTTCTGCGAGTCGGTGAACCAGGCGGCACCGAAGCCGAGGATGACGTCGTTGACGAACGTCGGCGCCGTCGCGAACGTGTACGTCCTGAGGATGTCGCCGCTGCGCGAGTCGACAACGCGGGCGTTGCCGGCCGGGCCGCCGGATACCCACAGCCGGCCGCGGTTGTCCACCTTCAGCCCGACGGACGGCGTACCGGGACCCTGGCTGATCACCTCGCCCTCGCCGGTCCGCAGGTTGGCGGCGTAGATGTCCCCGTCGGCGCGGGAACCGAAGTAGGCGATGCCGTTGCGGATCGCGATGCCCTCCGGCAGGAAGGCGTTGGGTAGCTCGATTCTGGTCGGGAACGACTTGGCGGCGTGGGCCGAGGCCGGTGTGGTGACCAGCCCGAGGATCAGCGCAGGCAGCGCGAGGGTGATCCCCAGTCGGCGAACAAGGCGTGGCATGAGCAGGTTCCTCCCCGGTGTCTGCCGCGGAGTCGGCGCAGTGCCCCAGACGGCCGACGTGCGGCTCGTTGTGCCTTCAACTTATGACAACGAGCCGCACGCGGGAACGGTTCAGCGCTGGACGGCGGTCACCCAGTACGGCGTGTCCGGAGTCGGCGTCGTGGTGAAGCGAGCGTTCGGCAGGTACAGCCGGGACCCGAAGGCTGCCGCAGTGGTCGGTACGTCGAAGTCCGCGCTGGTGATCTCGCGGACCAGCTGTCCCTCGGTGGCGGACGGGTCGATGCTGAGTACGGCGATCTTGTTGAGGCGGTTCTGGACGACGTAGAGCGTCGTACCGATGACGAGGATGCCGTCGCCGTTCGTCATCACGGCGCTGCCGATGTCGATCTTGCGCGTCGCGCCGGTGCTGGCGTCGACACGGAACAGCGAACCGGTCGACGACTGGACGATGATCAGCGCCTTGCCGTCCGGGGTGAGCGCGATGCCGTTGGCGTTGTTGACGTCCGGGACGTGCTGGTAGTCGCCGCTGTACGCGATGGTCTGGACCGCGGACTGAGCGGGCAGACTGCCGTCGCGGCCGAGCGGAACCTTGTAGAGGACGGGCTTGCGGGAGTCGGTGAACCAGGCCGCGTCCTTGCCGACGATGACGTCGTTCACGAAGGTCGGTGCGGTCGTGGTGAAGGTGTAGCTCGCGAGCACCGTTCCGGTGCGGGTGTCGATGACGCGGCCGTTGCCACCGGCTGCGCCGGCGACGAACAACCGGCCGCGGTGGTCGACCTTGAGGCCGAGCGAACCCGTTCCGGGTCCTTCGGTGATCACCTTGCCCTGGCCGGTCTTCAGGTCGGCGGCGTAGATGTCGCCGTCGAGTCGCGAGCCGAAGTACGCCGTGCCGCGGGCGATCGCGATCCCTTCCGGCTGGAAGCCGTTCGGCAACTCGATGCGGGTGGGGAACGTGGTCGTTTGCGCGGAGGCCGAGGTGCTGACGAAGCCGAGCATCAGCGCCGGGACGCTGAGGACGGCGGTGAGCCTACGGACGAGGCGTGGCATGGGCGGGGGTCCCTCCTGATCCGATGTGTTTACCAGATCAACGGTAGGGGCCTGTGGATAGTTCAGAGCGGTCGCCGAGGACACCGGGTACTGTCGCTGACAGCAACATCAGGCGAACTCAGGCAAGGGGCTGGGATGACTGCAGGGATCGACATTTCGGGTCTGTCCGAGACGGTGCGGCCGCAGGACGACCTGTACCGACACGCGAACGGGCCGTGGCTGGAACAGCACGAGATCCCGGCGGACAAGGCCATCTACGGCGCCTTCCACGCGTTGTCGGACACCGCCGAGCAGGACGTCCGCGCGATCGTCGAGAAGACCGTCGCGGCCGGGCATCCGGAAGGCAGTGAGGCGCGCAAGGTCGCCGACCTCTACAGCAGCTTCATGGACACCGAGACGATCGAGCGGCTCGGCGCCGAGCCGATCGCCGACCAGCTCGCGCTGGTCCGCGGGATCGCCGACACCGGCGACCTGGTCGCCGCGCTCGGCACGCTCGAGCTGCAGGGCGTGTCCGGCGTGTTCCACACCTGGATCGACGCCGACGCGAAGAAGTCCGACGAGTACATCGTGTACTTCATGCAGGGTGGGATCAGCCTGCCCGACGAGTCCTACTACCGCGAGGACACGTTCGCCGAGATCCGTACCGCGTACGTCGCGCACGTCGCGCGGATGCTCGAGCTGGCCGGACTGCCCGACCCGGCGGGAGCCGCCGAGCGGATCATGGAGCTCGAGACCCGGATCGCCTCTGGGCACTGGGACCGGGTCAAGGATCGCGATGTCACGCTGACCTACAACAAGCTGGACCGGGGTGGGCTCGACGAGCTGACTCCCGGGTTCGACTGGTCGCGGTGGCTCGAGGGTGCCGGCGTACCGGCGACTGCTGTCGAGCAGGTCGTCGTACGCGAGCCGGACTTCTTCACGGCGGCCGCGGGTGCGCTGAAGGAGGTCGAGCTCGAGCGGTGGAAGGAGTGGCTGAGCTGGCGGATCGTGCACGACGCGGCGCCGCTGCTGAGCTCAGCTTTCGTCAATGAGAACTTCGCCTTCTACGGCAAGACGCTGACCGGTGCGCCTGAGCTGCGCGAGCGGTGGAAGCGCGGTGTCGGCGTGGTCGAGTCCGCGCTGGGTGAGGCGCTCGGCCGGCTGTACGTCGCCGAGCACTTCCCGCCGGCGGCGAAGGCCCGGATGGTCGAGCTCGTGGCCAACCTGGTCGAGGCCTATCGGCAGCGGATCGACGCGCTCGACTGGATGGGGCCGGAGACTCGGCAGCGCGCGCTGGACAAGCTCGCCGCGTTCGTGCCGAAGATCGGCTACCCGGACAAGTGGAAGGACTACAGCGCGCTCGAGACCGACCCGGCCGACCTGTTCGGCAACGTGCGGCGGTCGGTCGCGGTCGAGACCGCGCGTGAGCTGGCCAAGCTCGGGCAGCCGGTGGACCGGACCGAGTGGAAGATGACGCCGCAGACGGTCAACGCGTACTACAACCCGCGGATGAACGAGATCGTCTTCCCGGCGGGCATCCTGCGGCCGCCGTTCTTCGACCTGGACGCCGACGACGCGGTCAACTACGGCGCGATCGGCGCGGTGATCGGGCACGAGATCGGCCACGGCTTCGACGACCAGGGCTCGCGGTACGACGGCGACGGCAACATCAACGACTGGTGGACCGACGACGACCGGGCCGCCTTCGAGCAGCGCACCGACAAACTCGTCGCGCAGTACGACGCCCTCTCGCCGGCCGAGACGCCCGGCCAGCACGTGAACGGCAAGCTCACCCTCGGCGAGAACATCGGCGACCTGGGCGGCCTGTCGATCGCGTACGTCGCCTACGAGCTGTCTTTGGACGGCGCCGAGCCCCCGGTCATCGACGGTCTCACCGGCAGCCAGCGGTTCTTCCTCTCCTGGGCCACCGCCTGGTCCACCAAAACCCGCCCCGAAGAAGCCGCCCGCCGCCTCGCCATCGACCCCCACTCCCCACCCGAGTTCCGCTGCAACGCAGTCGTCAAGAACATCGACGCCTTCCACACCACCTTCAACACCACCGACTCCGACACCATGTGGCTAGCCCCCGAAAACCGAGTCCGCATCTGGTAACTCGACCGGTTTCGGCCTACTGGCAACCCGGCAGCTCGCCGTCTCAGCGCGGCGGGCTTGCCGGGGTCTAGTCGATCGTGCGGTTGGCCTGTCGTGGAAGCCGATGGCTCGGACACCCACCAGAACCCCGAGCGGGTTGGTAGCCGACTAGCCACCTGACAACCACCACCCGATAGCCCGGCAGTCCGGCGTACCAATCAACCCACAAGCCCACCCCACACGCGATGAGCCGCCGGCCTGCATTCGGTAGTGCGCCGGCCCGCCTCACCAGCCACCCCGGTGGTTGGGCTGACCACCAGCAACCCGGAGGCCGCGAGGTACGGCGGTGCCCCGCGCGGATTCACCGAGTACGACGGCGATCCGCGCGGGTTCACCGAGTACGGCGACGGCCCGTCGAAACAGCTGCACCGCTTCGGCAGCCCCCTGAAGCCGGAGATCCTGCGACCAGCAACCCCGGTGGCCTGTGCGGGTTCACGCCGTACGGCGGCGGTCCGTCGAGACAGTTGCTCCGGTTCGGCTGGTCGCTGGAGCCGGTGGTCCTGCGACCAGCGACCCCGGTGGACTGTGCGGGTTCACGAGGTACGGCGGCGGCCCCCTGCGGGCAGGCAGTACGGCGGTTGCCCGTGCGGGTTGAACGGGTATGGCGGTGGTCCGTTGAGACAGATGCTCTGGTTTGGCTGGCTGTTGAAGTTGGTGGTCCGGCGACCAGCGGTCTCGGTGCTCCCACGACCTTGCGTGAGGTGCGTGGTGTGCTTGCTGGGGAGCGGGGGTGGGTGCACGCTGTCAGTGGCCGCTCTGGTTTTGCGCGGCGGACGCGGATTCTGGTGCCCGGCATCTCCGATCCGGCCGGGCCGCGGCAGTGGGAGGCGGGATGGACGAGTCACAGGCGCTTCGGCGTGCGGGGTGGGCTGGGGCTGCTTCGGTTGTGCTGCTTGTTGTTGGGGTGGCGCTGGGGGCATTGGTTGGCGTTGACGCGCCAGGTATGTCGGACGCCGCCATACTCGAGAGGATCGACGACGGCGCGCGGCAGACTGCGGCCGGGATTGGGCTGCCGGTGCTTGGCGCGGGGGTTGCTCTGCTGCTCTGGTTCGTCGTCGGGCTGCGGCGGGTTCTGGATCGGCTGTCGGGCGGTGACCCACTTGCGCACGCGACCGTGCCGGCGGCGGCGCTGTTCGGCGGGCTGCTGATCACCGGGGTGTCGCTCGACGTGTCGAGTGCGGTCACGGCATGGTCGGACGAGTTCACTCCCGATCCGGACACCGCCCGCGTGCTCGGCACGGCGGGGCTCGCCGTCGCGCTCACCGGGTTGGTCGGCGGCGCGGCGCTGGTCGGCGTGACGACGCGGATCGTCCAGCAGGCACGCGCCTTGCCGAGGTGGGCCGTGCGGCTGTCGTACTTTGCCGCCGTGCTGTGCCTGTCCGGCTTCTGGAGTGGGGGTGTGGCGTCCGCGGTCTTCATGCTGTGGCTCATCGGAGCCGTCATCGGCGTGCTCCGTGCGGCGCGGCGGACACCGCCGACGTCGGCTGTCCCGGCGCAGGACGCACCGGCTCCAGAGGCGGTCCGCCCGCCTCCGACAACCAGCTGACGCCGGGACACGTCCTGAGCAGCGCTGGCGTCACAACCTGGCATCCCGCCGCCAGCGCCCGGCAGCTCGCGGCCGTTGGCGTTGAGCTGCCGGGTTGGTTCGGGTCAGGAAGCCATCCAGTTTTGGAGGGCTTCTACTTCGCGAGGCATGGCGTCTGAGAGGTTCTCGGTGCCGTTGTCGGTGATGAGGATGTCGTCTTCGATGCGGATGCCGATGCCGCGGAGGTCTTCGGGGACGGTGAGGTCGTCGGACTGGAAGTAGAGGCCTGGCTCGACGGTGAGGACGTAGCCGGTCTGGACCTGGCCCTTGCGGTACTTCTCCTCGCGTGCGGACGCGCAGTCGTGGACGTCGAGGCCGAGCATGTGGCTGACGCCGTGCAGGGTGTAGCGCTGGTAGAGCATGCTCTCCGGGTCGAGCGCCTCCTCTGCGGACACCGGCAGCAACTCCATCGCGTCGAGGCCGTGCACGATGACCTCCATCGCGGCCTCGTGGCCGGCGCGGAACGCCGCACCCGGCCGGAGCGCAGCGATCCCCGCGTTCTGCGCGTCGAGCACCAGTTGATACAGCTCGCGCTGCCGCGGCGTGAACTCACCACTGACCGGCAGCGTCCGAGTGATGTCCGCGGTGTACAGCTGCCGGTTCTCCACACCCATGTCCAGCAGCATCAGCGTGCCGTCGTCGACGGTGCCGTCGTTCTCGATCCAGTGCAGCGTGGTCGCGTGCGGTCCGGCGGCGGCGATCGAGGTGTAGCCGACATCGTTGCCCTCGGCCCGGGCCCGGCGCCAGAACGTGCCCTCGATCCAGCGCTCTCCGTACTCGCGGACCTTGTCCATCTCGGCGAGTACGTCGGAGAAGCCGCGGTGCGTGATCGCGACGGCGTTGCGCAGCTGCTCGATCTCGAACGGGTCCTTCACCAGCCGGAGCTCGGACAGCGTCGCGGCCAACTCCCGGTCCTTGGCGGCCTCCGTCTTCGTGCCGCTCAGCAGCGCGGCGATCGACTCGTGCTCCGCGCGCCGTACCCGGGTCGGTAAGTCGCCCTTGAGCGCGTCGGCGAGACCGTCGACGTGTCGGGTTTCGATGCCGAACTCCTTGGCGGTCTCGGTCAGCGACGGGCGCCGGCCGGCCCACAGCTCGCCGTACATCCGGTCGCGCCAAAACTCCTCGCCCTGGCCGCGGTCGGCGCGCGGGCGGAAGTACAGGATCGCGTCGTGGCCGCTGGTGCCGTTCGGCTCGAGCACGAGCACCGAGTCGGAGGTCTGGTTGCCGGTCAGCCACACGTAGTCGGTGTGCGGGCGGAAGACGAAGTCGGTGTCGTTCGACCGGACCTTGTACGTGCCGGCCGGGATCACCAGCCGCTCGCCCGGGAACGCCTGCGACAGCGCATCCCGCCGCTTCGCCGCCCACACGCCGACGTCGCTGAGCGTCACGTCCTGTCGCTCGGAGTCGGCCCACCCCGAGTTCATGAACGCCCGGAGCTTCGGGTTCGGCTCGTTGTCGTGTGACGCAGTCTTCGGCGCCGACTCGTCAGCCGCGGCGGCACCAGCGCCGGCGTTGGCTGCAGTGGTGGTCTCCGGAGCGGTGTTCTCGGCTGCGGTCGTCTCGGCTGCGGTGGTCTCGGTCGTGTCCGTCATCGTCGACCAGTCCTCGTCTCGGCGCGGGGCTGTAGTTCAGCGCTGGTTGTGCAGTTGGTCGCCGCGGAGCGTGCCGCTGTCCGGCAGCGCCTCGGCGGGGTCGGAGCCGATGCGAGTGATCGCATTGTGCTCGTCCACGAAGACTACGCTCGGCTCGAACACCTTCGCCTCCGCGGTGTCGAACATCCCGTACGCGATCAGGATCACCAGGTCGCCGGGATGGATCAGGTGCGCCGCCGCCCCGTTGATCCCGACCACCCCGGATCCGCGCGGCCCTTCGATCAGGTACGTCGACAGCCGGTTGCCGTTGGTGATGTCGACGATGTCCACCTTCTCGCCGGGCAGCAGGTCCGCCGCGTCCATCAGTTCGGCGTCCAGCGTGCACGACCCGACGTAGTCCAGATCCGCCTGCGTCACCGTCGCCCGGTGCACCTTCGACTTCATCATCTCGCGCCACATGCCCGCCATGATCCAGCCCGCCCACCACCCCGTCAGTAACCCCCATCACCCAACAAGTTAACCCGCCCGCCAGACGTGGCCGGCCTGGGCGATGGCTCGCCCAGGCCGACCGGGCGCTAGTGGTGGGTGAGCTCGGGTTGTCGGGAGGCAGGCGCGGCGGTGGTGGTGCGGAGGGAGTCGCCTTCTACGTCGACGTTGGGGAGGAGGCGGTTGAGCCAGCGGGGGAGGTACCAGGCGGAGCGGCCGAGGAGGGCCATGACGGCGGGGACGATGGTCATCCGGACGAGGAAGGCGTCGATCGCCACCGCCAGGGCCAGGCCGAAGCCCATCTCGCGGATCAGGGTCTGGCTGGACAGGATGAAGCCGGAGAAGACGGCCGTCATGATGACCGCGGCCGCGGTGACCACGCGGGCGCCGTGGGCGAAGCCGTCGACGACCGCGGTCCGGGGCTCGGCGCCGTGGACGTGTTCCTCGCGCATCCGGGTGACCAGGAAGATTTGGTAGTCCATCGCGAGGCCGAACACCACGCCGATCAGGAAGATCGGCAGCATGCTGATCACCGGTCCGGTCTGCCCCTCGATCCCGAACAGCCCGGCCAGCCAGCCCCACTGGAACACCGCGACCACCGCACCGAACGTCGCCGCGACCGTGAGCAGGAAGCCCAGCGTCGCTTTCAGCGGCACCAGCAGCGAGCGGAACACCAGCATCAGTAGCAGGAACGCGAGCCCGACCACCAGCAGCAGGTACGGCACCAACGCATCGCCGAGCTTGTCCGAGAAGTCGATGCTGATCCCGGTCGCGCCCGTCACTGCGACCTCGGCGCTGTCGTTCTCCGGCAGGCTCCTGATCGCCTGCACCAGGTCGCGCGTCTGCGTCGTCCCCGGGCCGCTCGACGGGATCACCGTCAGCAACGCCGTGTCCCCGGCCGGGTTGAACGTCGGCGGCGTCACCATCGTGACGTCCGGCAGTGCACGTACGGCGGTCGCCGTGGCGTCGGCCGCCGTCCGCGGATCGGCGGCCCCGCCGGCGTCGACCACCACCATCAGCGGGCCGTTGAAACCAGGCCCGAAGCCCTCGGAGAGCAGGTCGTAGGCCTTCCGCTGAGTGGAATCGGGAGCCGCCGTGCTGTCGTCCGGCAGACCGAGCTCGAGGTCCGTCGCCGGGATCGCCAGCGCGCCGAGGCCGATCACGGTCACCATCAGCACCGCCACCGGCCGCCGCGTGACGAACCGCGCCCAGCGACGCCCGGCCGTCATCCGCCCGGCCGCCTCGGGATCACCGGCCCGCAGCCCCGGGATCCGCCCGCCGAGCACCCGTCGCCCGGCGAAGCCCAGCAGCGCCGGCAGCAAGGTCAGCGCGATCGCAACGGCCAGCACGACGGTGAAGGCGGCCGCCAGCCCCATCTGGGTGAGGAATGGGATGTCGACGATGAACAGCCCGGCCAGCGCGATCACCACGGTCAGCCCGGCGAACACCACCGCGGACCCGGCCGTGCCCACCGAGCGGCCGACCGCCTCCTCGGGTTCCAGCCCGGTGCTCAGCTCGTGCCGGTACCGCGACATGATGAACAACGCGTAGTCGATCGACACCGCGAGCCCGATCATCAACGCCAAAATCGGCGTCCCGGAGCCGATGTCGATGAAACCGGTCGCGGCCGTGATCGCGGTGACCCCGATGCCGATCCCGATGATTGCCGACAGCAACGGCAGGCCGGCGGCGATCAGCGAGCCGAAGGTGATCAGCAGCACGACGGCAGCCACGCCGAGCCCGATCACCTCGGTCAGGCTCTGCTCGTCCTGCACTTGCATGGCGTCACCGCCGTACTCGACCGTGAGACCGGCGGCGCGCGCCGGCTCGACCGCGGCGGCGACCGCCTCCTGGGCCTCAGGCGTGACCTCTTGCGCGGTCACGTCGTACGTGACTTGGGCGTAGCCCGTGCGGCCGTCGGCGGAGATCGCCTTGGCGGTGAACGGGTCGAGGACGCGGGCGACCTGTGGCGCGGCCTCGATCCGGCCGAGGGTCTCCTGCACCTCCGCGGTCGCGGCGGGATCAGTGAGCTTCTGCCCGTCCGGAGCCCGGAAGACGATGCGTGCGGTCCCGGCATCGGCGCCGGCCTGCGGGAAGCGCTCGTTGAGCAGGTCCGCCGCGCGTTGCGACTCGGTGCCCGGGATCGAGAAACCGTCGGCGGTCGAGCCCGACAGGGTGGCCGCGCCGGCAACGCCGGTGGCCAGCAGACCGAGCCACACCAGCACCACCAACCGGCGCCGGCGGAAAGCGAACCGGCCGAGCCGGTAGAGGAAGGTAGCCATGCCGCCGATCGTTCCGGCCGAGCGTTGTAGCCCGCGTCGGTCAGCCGTGGGCTTCTCGACGTACTGCGGACGCCGTACGGCCTACTGCGTTTGCGGTACGTCGGTGGCGGCAGTCGTCCCGGGACGGACCAGGCCGGTCTGGTACGCGACCACCACCAGTTGTGCGCGGTCGCGGCAGTCGAGCTTCACCATCGCGCGATTGACGTGCGTCTTCGCGGTCGAGGGGGACAGCACCAGGCGTTCGGCGATCTCGTCGTTGGTCAGGCCGAGGGCGACCAGGCTGACGATCTCGCGCTCCCGGTCGGTGAGGACGTCGAGCGCGGACGGGCCGACGTCCTGCCCGATCCGGGGCTCGGCCAGGAAGCGGTTCATCAGGCCGCGGACCGCCTTCGGGGACAGCAGCGCGTCGCCGCGGGCGACCACCCGGATCGCGTTGATCAGCTCGGCCGGCTCGACGCTCTTGCCGAGGAACCCGCTGGCGCCCGCCCGGATCGCCTCGAAGACGTACTCGTCCACCTCGAACGTGGTCAGGATCAGCACCTTCACCCCGGCCAGCGCCTCGTCCGCGGTGATCTGCCGGGTCGCGGCCAGGCCGTCGACCTCGGGCATCCGGATGTCCATCAGGATCACGTCGGCGCGCTCCGTCCGGGCCTGCTCAACCGCTTCCCGGCCGTTCGATGCCTCAGCAACGACCTCCAGATCGGGTGCTGAGTTCACCAGCACCCGGAACCCGCTGCGAATCAGCGTCTGGTCGTCGGCCAGCAAGACCCGGATCGTCACTCACATCTCCCGTCTCGAGAGGAAGCACAGCATGGACGCCGAACCCGCCCCCGGGCTCCGGTCCGGTGCGCAGGTCCCCACCCACAGCCGACACCCGCTCCCGCATCCCCACGAGACCGTGCCCGGCGCCGAGGCCGACCGGAGCGGCTGCAGGTGGGGTGGTTGCGCCGTTGGGGCTGGGCGGGGCGGTGTTCGTGATGTCGATCGCCAGGGCGCCTGGGCGGCGGGCCAGCTGGAGGTGGGCGGTGGCGCCGGGAGCGTGTTTGAGGACGTTGGTCAGGGACTCCTGGACGATGCGGTACGCCGTGAGCTCGATGACGTCGGGGAGGTCGCCGAGGGAGTCGGGGAGATGCCAGTCGACCTCGACGCCGGCGGCGGTGAAGGAGGCGATCATGGCGCCCAGCTCGTGGAGTGATGGGGTGGGCGCGGTCGGCAGGGACGAACCGGAGCGGCGGAGGATGCCGAGCAGGACGGTGAGCTCCTGCAGCACCGTGCGGCCGCCGGAACGGACGAGGGCGAGTGCTCGCTCGGCTTCCTCCGGCTGGGTCCTCAGCACGTGGGCGGCGACGCCGGACTGCACGTTCATCAGGGCGATGTGGTGCGCGATGACGTCGTGCAGCTCGTGGGCGATGCGGAGCCGCTCCTCGATCACCCGGCGCTGGGCCTCCTCCTCGCGTGACTGCTCCGCGCGCAGCGCTCGCTCCTCCAATTCCTGTTGCAGGGCGCGCCGGTACCGCACGGCCTCCGCGACCGCGCCCGCGAACAGCACCAGGAACATCAGGCCCAGGTTGTCGAGCACGTTGCCGTCGGAGACCGGCGCGTCCGCGACCAGGGTCACCAACGCGACCACGCAGACAGCGATCGAGCGGGTCCGGCGGTCCTTCTCCATCACGACCGTGTAGACCGCGCAGGCCATGAACAGCACGATCGGGCTCTTCCCCTGCTCGACGATCAGGTAGGTGGTCGTGACGACCGTGGTCACACCGAGCACGACGAGCGGCGCGAGCCGGCGGAGCGCGAGCGCGATCGCCGCGACGACCGTCAGCACCACGACCGTCGGCGTCAGCTGGATCCGCTCGCCGACGTGCCGGCTGCCCGGCACGATCAGGTTGAGGGCCAGCAGGGTCAGTGCGAGGCCGTGATCCAACGCCAACGGGTGCCACTTGAAGTCGCGGCAGAACCGCAGCAGCGCGCCCATTCCCTCACAGTACGTGGTCACCCACCGAAACCACGTCTGCCAGCGGCTGTATCCGCGCCGTACCGCAGGTGTAGTACGGCGCCGTACCGCAGGCGGCGTACAGCTCAGAGAGCAGATGCCTTGACGGCTAGCTCGCGGAGGGCTGCGTAGCGCGGGCGCAGCTCGGCTACTCGCGACACCTCGGCGGCGACCGGCGTCAGGCGCTCGCCACCGGGCGCGGGGGACAGGCCGAGAGCGACTGCGGCCGCACCGCGGGCACCGACCTCGGCCTCGGCGCAGACAGTGGTCGGACGGGCGAACGTGGCCGTCAAGCAGCGCCGCCACCAGGCCGACGCGTCGATCCCGCCACCGCCCAGAACCACCGAGAGCTCACGGTCGAAGAGTGCGTCCAGCATCCGCAGCCCGAGGTCAATCTCCAGCGACGCGCCCTGCAACGATGCCGCCAGCAGGTCCTCACCGCTGTCGTCGAACGACAGCCCGAAGTACGCCCCCGACCCGCTCGGCACCGTCGCCGGCGGCCGAGTCCCCGCCTGGAACGGAATCGCGATCACCCGCGATGACCCGATCTCCACACCGCGAGGCTCCTCGTGCTCCAACTGCAGTACGCCGGTCAGCCAGGCGTGCAGGTTGCCCGCGGCCGAGAAGGCCATCCCGGTCACCGCACGCTCGTCGTCCACCCGGTACTGCCACAGCTCCCACGGCAGCTCCGGCGCGTCCGCGATCGGGTGGACCACGCGTACGGCGGCCGACGTCCCCACCGTCACCGCCGCAGTCGTCTCGTCGTACCCACCGGTCCCGACGTTCGACGCGGCGCCGTCACCCGTCGGGGGATGCACCGGTACGCCGACCAGCGCCGGCCACCGGCGTCCGAACTCCGAAGACAACGACCCGGTCCACCCGGACGCGACGATCGACGGCAACTGGTCGGCCTTCGCGCCGGCGATCTCCAGCGCCTCCTCGTCGTACACACCCCGAGCAAGGTCGAGCGTCCCCGTCCCGGACGCAATCGACACCGAGGTCACCCGTTCGCCCGTGAGCCGCTCCAGCACCAGATCAGGCAGACCGGCGAATCCAGCCGGCGAGAGCTCGGAGAGCAGCCAAGGAATCCGCCGCGTCCAGTAGAGGCGGTGCAGCCAGGACCCGGTGCGCGCGTGGAAGCTGTGCTCGTCGAAGGACGAGCCGAGATCCAGGTGCACGGACCGGGTGTCTGCCCAGGTGATCACCGGCGTCAGCGCCGCGCCTTTGTTGTCGAGGGCAACGATGGAGTGCCACTGCGAGGAGAGCACGATCGCGCCGATGTCGTCGAGGTGCCCGTTCTGCTGGAGCTCGTCCAGGCAGCCGAGCAGGCCCTCGACGTACTCGTGCAGGTCCAGCGTGGCCGACCCGCCGGTCGCGTACGTCGGCGAGATCTTGTAGCGCGCCAGCGCACCCGGGATCGGGGCCGCGTCGGCGGCTGACAGCACCAGCGCGCGGGCAGACGACGTACCGAGATCGAGTGCGAGGACCCGGCCGTCAGTCTTCGTCATGCAAGGCCTTCAGGAAGCTCGCGGCCCAGACGTTCACGTCGTGTGCGGCCAGGTGCTTGCGCATCGCCTTCATCCGGCGGCCGAGCTGGCGGTCGTCGGTGTTCATCGCGTCGACGATGGTGTCCTTCATCCCGTTGATGTCGTGCGGGTTCACCAGGAACGCCTGCCGGAACTCGTCCGCAGCACCGGCGAACTCACTCAGCACCAGGGCCCCGGTGTCGTCGTACCGGCAGGCGACGTACTCCTTGGCGACCAGGTTCATGCCGTCGCGCAGCGGCGTCACCACCGCGACGTCCGCGGCCCGGAACAGCGCGGCCATCTCGGTCCGCGAGTACGACGTGTGCAGGTAGTTGATCGCGGGTGTGCCGATCCGGCCGTGCTCGCCGTTGATCCGGCCGACCAGCAGCTCGATCTCGTCCCGCAGCACCCGGTACTGCTCGACCCGCTCCCGCGACGGCGTCGCCACCTGCACGAACACGGCGTCGTCGACCGAGACCCGCTTCTCGTCCAGCAGCTCGCCGAACGCGCGCATCCGCTGCCGGATGCCCTTGGTGTAGTCGAGCCGGTCCACGCCGAGCAGGATGTGGGCCGGGTCGCCGACCTCGTGGCGGATCTCGGCAGCGCGGGCCTCGGTCTCCGGCTTGCGGGCGAGGTCCTCGAGCTCGCCGACGTCGATGGAGATCGGGAACGCCTTGGCCCGGACGATCCGGTCGTCGGGCAGGTGGATCCGGTCGCCGCGGGTACGCAGACCCATCCGGTTGCGGGCCAGCCGGGCGAAGTTCGACGCGGCGCCGGGCCGCTGGAAACCGACCAGGTCCGCGCCCATCAGCCCGTCCAGGATCTGCCGCCGCCACGGCATCTGCGCGAACAGCTCGGTCGGCGGGAACGGGATGTGCAGGAAGAAGCCGATCCGTACGTCGGGACGCAGCCGGCGCAGCATCGCCGGGACGAGTTGCAACTGGTAGTCGTGCACCCACACGTCGGCGCCGTCGTCGGCGGCCTCCGCGGCGGCCTCCGCGAACCGCCGGTTCACCGCGACGTAGGACTCCCACCACTCGCGGTGGAACTCGGGCGCCACGATCACGTCGTGGTACAGCGGCCACAGCGTCGCGTTCGAGAACCCCTCGTAGTACAGCCGCACGTCCTCGGCGGACAGCAGCACCGGCACCAGGTGCATGCCGTCGTTGTCAAAGGGATCGAGCTTCTCGTCGGCGCTGCCGGTCCAGCCGATCCAGGCCCCGTGGTGACGCTGCATCACCGGGGCCAGCGCGGTCACCAGACCGCCTGGGCTGCGGCGCCACGCCGTACTGCCGTCGGGCATCTCGATCCGGTCGACCGGCAGCCGGTTGGCCACCACTACGAAGGAACTGCGTCCGTTCGGCATATTTTCTTATCCACCCAGGTCTTCGTTGTCACCGGGGTACCTGACCCCGATCTGTCTACGGGTCTCGTCGAGCAGCTCGAGGATCTCGATCGTCGCGGCATGCGGCAGGGACGGCACCTCGACGAGACCATGACGCAGCGCGCGCATCACGTCGGCCGCCTCATAGTGGTACCCAAGGCCATGCATCGGGACGTCGATCCGCTCCTCGCCGGCCGCCGTACGGCGCACGTAGTACTCGGGGTGGTGGAAGCGGTGCGGGAGCAACAGGCTGCCGTCCTGGCCGCTGATCGCTGCTGTCCACGGGTTCTGCGAGCGCAGGCCGCAGGTGAGGGCCGCGACCGCGCCGGAGTCGTACCGCCAGGCCATCGCAACGTTGAGGTCGACGCCGTCCTCGTTGAGTGCGCCGACCGCCTTGATCTCGGCGGGCCGGCCGAGCGCCAGGTAGGTGAAGGTCATCGGGTAGATGCCGCCGTCCATCAGCGAGCCGCCGCCGAGGGCGGGGTCGAGCAGGCGGGCGGGCAGCGACGGCTTGTGGAAGGCGAAGTCCGCGACCACCTGCTGCGGCTCGCCGATCACGCCGCTCGCGAGGTCCGCGAAGACGGCCTGGATCACGGGGTTGGTCCGCATCCACATCGCCTCGGCGAACAGCGTCTTGTGCTCGGCCGCGACGGCGACCAGGTCACGCGCCTGCTTGGCGGTCAGCGTGACCGGCTTCTCGCAAAGCACCGCGATCCCGGCCTGCAGCGCGGCCCGGGCGACGGCGTAGTGCTGGGGGTGCGGGGTCCCGATGTAGATCACGTCGACGGTGCCGGAGTCGAGCATCCGGCGGTAGTCGTCGTACGCGTGCTCGATGCCGAACTCGGCGGCGAACCGGTCCGCGCTGTGCTGGGCCCGGGACGCGACCGCGGTCACCACGGCATCGTCGGCAAGTAGCTTCAGATCCCTCGTGAACGACGTGGAAATGTTGCCGGTAGCAACGATGCCCCACCTGACGCGGTCTACACCCACTGTGTGAACTCCGGGGTCGGGAACGGTCCGTCTGCACTGATTCTCGCGGTTTCAAAGGCGTGAGCCAAGCGAATGAGGGTGGCATCACTCCGGCCGGTGCCACTGAACGTGATCCCGACCGGCAGTCCGGCGACCAGCCCGGACGGCACCGAGAGCAGCGGGTAGCCCGCCAGTGCGGCATGCGAGGACGAGCTGCCGAGCACGTGGTCGCCGTTGACCAGGTCGATGGTCCAGGCAGGGGAGTACGACGGGGTGACGAGGGCGTCGAGCTGGTTGTCGCGGAGCAGGTTGTCGATGCCGTCCCGGCCCGCCCGCAGCGCCGTCAGCCGCGCCGCCACGTAGACCGGGGAGCTCAGGCCGTCGGTCGTCGCCGCCCGCTCGAACAGCTCCTGGCCGAACCACTGCAGCTCGACGTCCGCGTGCTCCTTGTTGAAAGCGATCAGATCGTCGAGCGTGCGCGGGCCGCCGGGAGCCCGAGTGGCCAGGTACGAGGCCAGGTCGACCTTGAGCTCATGGGCTAGCACTTGCAACTGGTCCTCGTCGCCGCCTGGGCTCGGTAGCGACAGGTGGTCGACCAGCGTGGCGCCGCAGCGGCTGAGGATCCCGAGCGCGTGCTCGGTGACCTCGTCGAGCCCGGTCGAGTAGCCCCACAGCGGACCTCGCGGTACGCCGATGCGCACATCACTGAGGTCCGTGCCACGGCAGTGCTCGGTGTAGTCGGTGCTGCCGCCGGTCAGCACGGTCAGCAGAGCTGCAGCCTGTTGGACCGTCTTCGTCATCGGCCCGGCGGTGTCCTGCGAGTGCGAGATCGGCACGATGCCCTGCTGCGGGATGAGTCCGACGGTGGGCTTCAGGCCGACGATGCCGTTCAGTGCGGCCGGGCAGACGATCGAGCCGTTGGTCTCGGTGCCGATGGCGTAGTCGGCCAGTCCTGCGGCGACCGCTGCGCCCGATCCGCTCGAGGAACCGCCGGCGGAGCGGTTCAGCGCGTACGGGTTGCGGGTCAGGCCGCCGTACGCGCTCCAGCCGGAGGAGGAGGCGGAGCCGCGGAAGTTGGCCCACTCACTCAGGTTGGTCTTGCCCAGTACGACGCAGCCGGCCTCACGCAGCCGTCGTACCAGCGGGGCGTCGTGCAGGGGTGGCGGCTGGTCGGCCAGCGCCAGCGAGCCGGCTGTGGTCGGCAGGTCGGCGGTGTCGATGTTGTCCTTGACCAGGACCGGTACGCCGTGCAGCGGCCCGCGCACCCGCCCGTCGTCACGCTCGGTGTCGAGGCGGGCGGCGTGGGTGAGAGCGGCGGGATCAGGGGTGCAGATGGAGTTGACCAGCGGGTCGACCTCACGGCTCCTGGCCTGCAGCTCTTCCACCAGCGCCAGACTGGAGAGAGTTGAGCTCACTTGATCGATCCTGCCAGAGTTGACCGGGTCCGGCTGCCGCGTCAGCGACACGGTGTGTGTCGCTACCTGCGGTGAATGACATCGCTGTTGTTCAGCACGTACAGTGGAGCGCGGACGGACGACCACCGACCGCACAGGAGTTACCTGCTGATGGACAGCGCCAACGCCAGCTCTCCCGGCCCTGCCGAGGCTGCGCCGCCGGCCGTGGCCGGACTCTCCGAGCGGGACGGCGCGATCCTTGCCTTCGAACGGCACTGGTGGAAGTACGCCGGCGCCAAGGAGCAGGCGATCCGGGACCAGTTCCAGATGTCCGCGACCCGGTACTACCAGGTGCTGAACGCGCTCATCGACCGGCCCGACGCCCTGGCCCACGACCCGCTGCTGGTGAAGCGCCTGCGCCGGCTGCGCGCGGCCCGCCAGCGAGCCCGCTCCGCACGCCGCTTGGGTATCGAGGTCTGAGACATGCCTCGCCCGAAGGACGACCGGGGCCAGGTCCTCTCGTCCCTCGTCGCCGTGCTGGCCGTCGTCGCGATCGTGGCCGGCCTGCTGGTGCTGTTCGGAACCCGCGGTAACGACAGCACCGCGGACGAGGGCAAGAACACGCCGTCGCCCAAGCCGGCCGGTGGCCCGTCGACGGTAGGCGCCAGCGTGCCCAGGTCCACACCCACGCCTACGCCGGACCCGACCACCGGCCCGCCCTCGACCACGCCGACCGCCGATCCGAGCACCGAGCCGACGACCGAGCCCGGCAGCGAGCCGACCACGGCACCGCCGCCGGCCACGCAGCCGCCCGGGACGCAGGCGACCACCATCCCGCCGGACCAGCGTCCGGCCGTCGAGGTCTACAACAACACCTCGCGCAAGGGCCTGGCCGACTCGGTCGCGGGCCGCGCGCGGCAGGCCGGCTGGATCGTGGCCGGCGCAGACAACTGGCACGGCAAGGTCGCCGGCAGCACCGTGTACTACCCGCCGGGCATGCTCGACGCCGCCAACCAGCTCGCCCGCGACCTCGGGATCGGCCGCACCAAGGGCGCGCTGGACAACATGAAGAAGGACCGCCTCACCGTGATCCTCACCTCGGACTACACCGGATGAGCACGCCGACCATCCAGACGGAGGCGGGGCGCGAGGGCTGGGAGGCGATCGTCGCCGATCCGGCCACCGCGGTGATCTCGACGGACTTCGACGGCGTGCTGTCCCCGTTGGTCGAGGACCCGGCCATGTCTCGTCCGGTGGAGGGTGCGCTCGACGCGCTGGCCCGCCTGGCCCGTTCGGTGAACCAGGTGGCGATCGTCACCGGTCGTCCGGCCCTGGTCGCCACGGAGCTGACCGGTGTGACCGGACACCCTGGGCTCGGGCGTCTCGTCGTACTCGGGCACTACGGGCTGGAGCGGTGGGACGCAGCGACTGGGCGGGTGACCAGTGACCCGGTGCCGTCCGGTGTCGCCGAAGCGCGTGACCGGTTGCCGGGGCTGCTGCAGGAGCTGGGGCTCGCCGATGCGTTCGTGGAGGACAAGGAGAGCTCGCTGGCGGTGCACACGCGCCGGATGGCCGATCCGACCGGTGCCTTCGACAGGCTGCGGACGCCACTGACCGAGTTGGCCGAGTCGACCGAGCTGCGGCTGGAGCCGGGCAATCTGGTGCTGGAGCTGCGGCCGCCGGGCATCGACAAGGGCGTCGCACTGCGGCGGCTGCTCGAGGACACCGGCGCTCAGTCCATCCTGTACGCCGGTGACGACCTCGGCGATCTGGCGGCGTACCGGGCGATCGAGGAGCAGCGCAAGACCGGCCTGCGGGCGGTGCTGCTGGCCACGCGGTCGTCCAACGCGACCGAGCTGATCGAGGCCGCGGACATCGTGGTGGACGACCCGGCCGGTGTGGTGACCGTGCTCACGGCTCTTTCGGACGCGATCGCAGCACGCTGAGCGTCTGCGTCAGGGTCTGGCCGAACGACTGGATCGGCCGTTCGACGTACCCGCCGTCCTTGAGACCGGCCAGCCGCTCGAACGGGTTCCGCGACGCCGGGTCGCCGGTGAGGAACCACGAGACGACGACGCCGACAACGTACAGCGGCCACATCAGCAGGCCGAGCAGGCAGAAGTACTGCCAGGAGTGCCGCTCCTCGTGCCGCACCAGCGCCTCGTCGTCGAAGTACGCCCGCTCGTGCTTGCTGAGCACCACGTTCCCGATCGTGAACGCGCCCGCCACCGGGAACTTGATCTTGTACCCGTTCGCGAAGAACAACCCTCGCGGCCCGCGGCTGAACCGGGCTCGCCCGATCACCCCGACCAGCAGGCCGGCGAGAGTGGACAGATTCAGGAAGTTCCCCACGACCTTCACCCGCTGCCACCGAGTCATGCCTCAGTATCAGCCCGTCACCCGACCGATGTCTCGATGTCGCAATCATCAAGTCATGGCAGTAGGATGTCCTAAGAATTGAGACATTAGGACAGTTGTGACCATCTTCAGCACGCCGCAGCCGGATCTCGAGGACCAGCAGGTCCTGGAGCAGATCCACGCGTTCCGGTCCGAGCTGGCCGAGGTGCTGCGGATGCCCCGGCGTTGCGTGGGCGGGCTGAGGCGAAGCATGCTGGCCCGGGCGATCCAGGGGTCCAACAGCATCGAAGGCTACGACGTCGAGCTGGACGACGCCGCCGCCGCCCTCGACGACGAGGAAGCACTGAGCGCGGACCAGCGGACCTTCGCAGAGATTCGGGGGTATCGGCAGGCGCTGGGCTATGTCTTGGCGATGGCGAAAGACACGGACTTCCGGCTCGATGTCTCCGCCGTCCGTGGGATGCACTTCATGATGCTGAGCCACGACCTGTCCAAGAGTCCTGGCAGCTACCGGCAAGGTGTTGTTTACGTGCACGACGAGGTGATGGGGGAGAACGTCTACGAGGGACCGTCGGCGGAGCAGGTGCCCGGCCTGGTCGCGGAGTTGATGGAGGTGCTGGCCGGTGACGGTGGAGTGGACCCGCTTGTGCATGCGGCGATGGCTCATCTCAACCTCGTGATGATTCATCCGTTCCGCGACGGCAACGGCCGGATGGCCAGGGCGCTGCAGACTCTGGTTCTCTCCCGCGGCGGCATCGGCGAGCCGGCGTTCTCCAGCATCGAGGAGTGGCTGGGTGGCAACACCGAGGACTACTACCGCGTCCTGGCCGCAACCGGTGCGGGATCCTGGCATCCCGAGCGATCGGCCGAGTTGTGGGTCAAGTTCAACCTCCGTGCTCACCACATCCAGGCGCAGACGGTGCGGCGACGCTATCGCGAAGCCGGCAAGTTGTGGTTGGCGTTCGACCAGTTGATCGAACAGTTCGGCTTGGCCGATCGGGTGGCAGACGAGCTGTTCGATGCGTCGCTGGGGTTCCGGATCCGCCGCTCGACGTATGTCCGACGAGCCGAGATCGAGCAGCGGACGGCGACGAGGGACCTGGCCAGGCTCACGGAGCTGAACCTGCTCCGACCGGTTGGTGAGACCAAGGGACGCCATTATGTGATGGGCGAACGGCTCGCCGTTCTTGTGCAGGACGTGCTGTCCACGCGCGAGCGGTTGGTCGATCCGTATCCATGGATGCGCGAGCGCTTGGCCGGAGCGGCAACTCCCATCCGCTAGTTGTCCGTGGCGTGAGTAAGACTTGGGGCGTGAGTTCGGTGGTGCGGGTTTGGCGTCCTGGGCGGGTGGTGGATCCGCATTCGGTGATCGGGGGTCTGCGGAAGGGGCCTGGCGATCCGGCGTACGTCTTCGATCCGGTACGGCGCACCGTCTGGCGGGCGACGCGGACACCGGAGGGGCCGGTGCTGCTGCGGCTGACGCCGTACCCCTCGACCGGTGAGGTGGAGGCCGAGGCGTGGGGTCCGGGTGCCGGGTGGGCGCTGGACGGGGTGCCGGAGCTGCTGGGGGATGCGGACAGCTGGGACGGGTTCGAGCCGTTGCCGGAGCACCGGGCGCTGGTGGACGCGGCGCGGCGGTTCCCGCACGTCCGGGTGCCGCGGACGCGGGCGGTGTTCGAGGCGATGGCCGCGGCCGGGATCGAACAGGTTGTCACCGGCAAGGAAGCGTTCCGGGCCTGGCGCGTGATCCTGCGTGAGTACGGCGAGACCGCGCCCGGACCGCAGCCGCCGGACGGGCGCGTGATGATGGTCCCGCCGGCGCCGGAGGAGTGGCGGATGATCCCGTCCTGGCAGTGGTTGCGGGCCGGTGTGGAGAACCGTCGTTCGAGGGTCGTGATCACGGCTGCCACTCGGGCGAAGGCGTTGGAGCGGACGCTCGAGCTGACCGACTCCGCGGAGATCGAGCGGCGGCTGCGGTCGTTGCCTGGTGTCGGTGTGTGGACTGCTGCTGAGGTGCGGCAGCGGGCGCATGGTGATGCGGACGCGTTCTCGTTCGCGGACTACCACGTGTCCCGCAACGTCTCGTACGCGCTGATCGGCGAGGAGCTCGACGACGACGGCTGTGCGGAGCTGATCGAGCCGTACCGGGGTCACCGGTTCCGTGTGCAGCGGCTGCTCGAGCTGACCGGCGTCGGCCACCCTCGCTACGGCCCTCGCAAGTCCCTGCCGACGCACACGCCGGGTGCGACTCATCGCTTGAGGTAGCCGCCCGCTGGGCACTGGTCCGGCACGATGACGATCGACGGGGACGGGCTGTACCTGGTCGCCGGGTTGGCTCTGCTGCTGGGCGCCGTACTGCCTCGTCTGCTCCGCCAGTACGCCGTCTCCGCGCCGATCGCGTTCCTCGGCGCAGGTCTGTTGCTCGGCCTGGCCGTCGACCGCGCGCAACTCAGCCCGATCGCTGAACCCGAGCTGACCGAGCACCTGGCTGAGCTGACCGTCATCATCGCTCTGATGGGTGTCGGGCTGGCGATCGACCGGCCGATCAGCCTGCTCCGGTGGAGTGTCACGTGGCGGCTGCTGTTCGTTGCGATGCCGGCCTGTGTCGCTGCGCTGACCGGAGTGGGCTGGCTGCTCGGTCTGGCTCCGGCGACTGCGTTGCTGATCGCCGCCGTACTCGCGCCAACCGATCCGGTGCTCGCTTCCGACGTACAGGTTGCCGGGCCGACGACCGGTGAGAGCGCTGAGCCGGACGAGGAGGACGAGGTGCGGTTCGCACTGACGTCCGAGGCTGGGCTGAACGACGGTCTGGCGTTCCCACTCGTCTATCTGGCCGTCTTCGCGGCCACCAAGTCGCACTCGGTGTGGGAGTGGTTTGGTTGGTACGTCGTAGGTAAGACAGTGGTCGGGGTCGCGGTCGGCCTTGGCGCGGGTTGGCTGCTGGGCAAGATGGCGTTCAGTGCGCCCGCGAAGAGCTTCCGGCTGGCGGACTCACGTGAGCCAGTCCTCGCGCTGGCCATGACGCTCGGCGTCTACGGGCTGACCGAGGTGCTGCACGGGTACGGGTTCATCGCGGTCTTCGTCGCCGCGCTCGCGCTTCGGGCGGCCGAGCGGAGTCACGAGTTCCACGCGGAGCTGCACAACTTCATCGGGGAGCTCGAGCACATCCTGACCTGGGGAATCCTGCTGCTGCTCGGCGTCGCGATCACCGGTGGCCTGCTCGAGCCGCTCACACTGGCCGGCGCGGTGAGCGGCGTACTGCTGGTGCTCGTCGTCCGGCCGGTCGTCGCGTGGCTGTCACTCGCACGCTCGGAGCTGGATCGCTCCGAGCGCTGGATGACGGCGGCCTTCGGGGTCCGGGGGGTGACGTCGGTCTACTACCTGGCCGCCGTCGGGGTGCATTTCGCGACCGACCTGCCGTGGCTGTGGGCGACCGTCGGCTTCACCGTCGTGCTGAGCGTCCTTGTGCACGGCGTTGCCGCGACGCCTTTGATGCGTACGCTCGACGGCCGTCGGCGGTGAGCGCGCCTGCGGGCGGCGTGAGCCCGTGCCGGACGGCGGAGGCGGCGTTGATTCCGGCTGCGATCTCCTTCAGAACCTTGAACATGACTCCATCGTCCGCGGCTGGAGGCGTTCCCAGAAGTGGCGCTGGGGACGACTATCGCTAAGATTGTGACATGGGACAACGGACGGTTTCTGTCCTCGCGTACGACGGGATGACGGCCTTCGAGGCCGGGATCGTGATCGAGGTGTTCGGGCTGGCCTGGCCGGACATCGACCAGCCGTGGTACGGGCTGAAGGTCTGCACCGAGACACCGGACCCGATCCGCGTGCTCGGCGGCGCCACGCTGAGCACCCCGCACGGCCTGGACGACTTCGCGGCCGCGGACACGGTCGTCATCCCGAGCGTCCACGACCCACGCGGTGAGACGTCGCCGGCGCTGATCGAGGCGCTGCAGACTGCGCACGGGCGTGGCGCCCGGATGGTGTCGATCTGCTCAGGCGCGTTCGCGCTGGCTGCGGCCGGTCTGCTCGACGGACGCCGGGCAACGACGCACTGGCGGTACGCCGACATGCTGCGTGAGCGCTATCCGAAGATCCACGTCGATCCAGAGCCGCTCTACACGGACGAAGGCGACGTACTCACGAGTGCGGGGTGTGCCGCAGGGCTGGATCTGGCCATGCACCTGGTGCGGAAGGACTACGGCGCGGCCGTGGCGAACGCGGTCGCCCGGCGGCTGGTGATCCAGCCGTACCGGGCCGGCGGGCAGGCGCAGTACATCGAGTCGCCGGTGCCGCCGGACCCCGACGACGCTTCGGTCGCGCGGAGCCTCGAGTGGGCGCTGGAGCATCTCGCCGAGCCGATCGGCGTACCGGATCTGGCCAGGCAGGCGGGGTTGTCGCCGCGGACCTACCTGCGGCACTTCGTGAAGGCGACCGGGACGACACCGGGCAAGTGGCTGATCGCGCAGCGGATCCAGGCGGCTCTGACGATGCTGGAGACCGGTGACGCCCCGGTCGAGGAGATCGCGACCGCAGCCGGCTTTGCGACACCGGTGACGCTGCGTCATCACTTTGCCAAGCAGCTTCACACCTCGCCGTCGGCGTACCGCCGTACTTTCCGGGCCCGGCACGGTTGAGATCGAGTGTCTCGGATGGTGGGAACCGAAGACACAATATGGACCCGATTGGGTAATCTCGGGGGAGCTCATCCAGAGGGACTGAGGGAAACGGCCCGTCGAAGTCCCGGCAACCCTCCCCGTTGAGGTCCCGTCCGGGACCCTCGCGGCGGAACGGTGCCAAATCCGTCCCGCGCCGAGATCCGGTGTCCGGGGAAGATGAGGAGGGAACCTCACTCATGAGCCTGACCGCCACCCACACCATCCGTGAAGGTGCCTTCGGCAACGGTACGCACCTGAGCTGTCGCGCCTGTGGGGCGAAGTCGCCGCTCGGTCCGTTCTACGCCTGTACGGAGTGCTTCGGTCCGCTCGAGGTCGGGTACGAGTACCCCACCATCACCCGCGAGCAGATCGAGGCCGGACCCAAGAACATCTGGCGCTACCAGCCGCTGCTGCCCGTCCCGGTCGACGTGGCCAGCTTCCCGAACACCGAGCCCGGCTACACCCGGCTGATCGACGCCGGCAACCTCGCCCGCGAGCTGGGCCTGCGCAAGCTGTGGGTGAAGGACGACTCGGGCAACCCCACGCACTCCTTCAAGGACCGCGTGGTCGCCAGTGCCCTGAGCGCCACCCGCGAGCTCGGCATGAAGGTCTTCGCCTGCCCCTCCACCGGCAACCTGGCCAACGCCGTCGCCGCGGCCGCCGCCCGGGCCGGCATCCGCTCGGTCGTGTTCATCCCGCACGACCTCGAGCGCCCCAAGGTCATCACCAGCGCCGTGTACGACGGCACGCTGGTCGCGGTCGAGGGCAACTACGACGACGTGAACAAGCTGGCCTCCGAGATCGCCGGCGAGGAGGAGGGCTGGGCGTTCGTCAACGTCAACGTCCGCCCGTACTACTCCGAGGGCTCCAAGACCCTCGCCTTCGAGATCGCCGAGCAGCTCGGCTGGCGGCTGCCGCAGCAGATCGTCATCCCGGTCGCCTCGGGCTCCCAGCTGACCAAGATCGACAAGGGCTTCACCGAGCTCGGCAAGCTCGGCCTGGTCGACGCCACCGACTACAAGGTGTACGGCGCCCAGGCCACCGGCTGCTCGCCCGTCGCGCAGGCGTTCCGGGACGGGTACGACGTGGTGAAGCCGGTCAAGCCGGACACCATCGCCAAGTCGCTCGCGATCGGCAACCCGGCCGACGGACCGTACGTGCTGGACGTGGCCCGCCGTACCGGTGGCGCGATCGAGGACGTCACCGACGAAGAGGTCATCGAGGGCATCCGGCTGCTCGCCCGCACCGAGGGCATCTTCACCGAGACCGCGGGCGGGGTGACGGTCGCGACGCTGAAGAAGCTGGTCGAGACCGGCCAGCTCGACCCCGAGGCCGAGACGGTGATCATCAACTCCGGCGACGGGCTGAAGACCCTCGACGCCGTGGCCGACCGGGTCGGCCCCAAGGTGACCATCCCCGCGTCGTACGACGCCTTCGTGAAGGCAGGCCTGCAGTGAGCGTGAGTGTCCGGGTCCCGACCATCCTGCGCCAGTACACCCAGGGCGCGTCCTCGGTCAGCGCCGAGGGCGCGACGCTCAGCGAGGTGCTCGAGTCCCTCGACACCGCCTACCCGGGCATCAAGGGCCGCGTCCTCGACGACTCCGGCGAGCTGCGCCGCTTCGTCAACGTGTACGTCGACAACGACGACGTACGCTTCGCCGACGGCCTGCAGACCTCGGTGAAGGACGGCGGCGAGATCTCGATCATCCCCGCAGTCGCCGGCGGCTGATGCGCGCTGTTCTGGTTGAGCAGTACGGCGTCCTGCCGACTGTTGCCGAGGTAGCGGACCCGGAGCCGAAGCCCGGTGGTGTCGTCCTGAAGGTCGAGGCCACCGGGTTGTGCCGCAGCGACTGGCACGGCTGGATGGGGCACGACCCGGACATCGTCCTGCCCCACGTCCCTGGGCACGAACTGGCCGGAACGATCGCCGCCCTCGGCCCCGGGGTGACCGGCCGGCAGATCGGCGACCGCGTGACCACGCCGTTCATCTGCGCGTGCGGCACGTGTGAACAGTGCCTCTCCGGGGACCAACAGGTCTGCCCCAACCAACTCCAGCCCGGCTTCAACTACTGGGGCTCGTTTGCGGACTTCGTCGCCGTACCGTTCGCCGCTGTGAACCTGGTCCGGCTGCCGGACGACCTGTCCTTCGACACCGCCGCCGGCCTGGGCTGCCGCTTCGCCACCTCCTTCCGCGCTGTCCGCCAGGTCGGCCGAGTCGTCGCAGCGGAGAACGTCGTCATCTTCGGCTGCGGCGGCGTCGGGTTGTCGGCGGTCATGATCGCGGCCGCTCTCGGCGCCCGCGTGATCGCCGTCGACACGAACCCCGACGCGCTGGACCTCGCCCGCACGTACGGCGCCGCCGACACCGTCTTGGCGTCTGCCGACACCGTGTCCCAGCTCCGTGACCTCACCGGCGGCGGCGCCCACGTCACCATGGACGCCCTGGGTTCCAACGACATCGTCCAGCAAGCCCTCCTCGCCCTGCGCCCCCGCGGCCGCCACCTGCAAGTCGGCCTCCTGCCATCCGGCGTCCAACTCGACGTAGGCCGCCTGATCGGCCAGGAGTTGGAATGGCTGGGCAGTCACGGCATGGCCGCCCACGCCTACCCCGAGATGCTGAACCTCGTTGCCGCCGGCAACCTAGACCCCGCCGCGCTGATCACCCGCACCATTCCCCTCGCCGAAACCCCCACCGCCCTGGCCGCCCTCACCAACGGCACCCCGGCCGGCATTACGATCATCCGCCCGTAAGCCGCCCTCCGGCACACCCCGGCCACCGTCCATCGGGCAACGCACCGAGGGTTTGCGCAGGAACTCGGGGCCTTGAACATGCTATGTCCTGTTCAAGGTCACCGCCGCGCGTCAGGACCCGCTCAACGGTCTTCCTCGAACATGCGGAGTCGTACCGTCAGGATGGGATCAAGGGGAACGCGGGCGAGGCGGGGTCTGGCCGACTCCGAGATCCAGTGCCTGATCTCAGCCACGGACGCCTGGGCATCCGTCAACAGGTCGGCCAACCTCATCAAGGCCACGTCCAGCGTCGGCTTCGCTTCGCTCACAGTCGCCGTACCCGCGTCACCCGGACAGCACGGCTCACCTTCGGCCACTCTCGATCAGCGGTCGCGCCAGGCGAGTGGGGATGTCACCAGCGCCGCTTCGGCGAGGCGGCGGGCGAAGGGGGTTTGGATGCGGGCGCGTGAGGATTCGATCCAGCCGTCGACCCGTTGGTAGCCGGCTTCGCCGTACTCGACCGCTTGCAGGAGGCACTCGAGGCGGTCGGCGTCCTTGGCGCAGCGGGCCTCGATGGTCTCTGCGGTCTCGTACTCGGTGACGGCCTCTCGAATGCTCTTGGCCGCACTCTCGGGAAGGACCGCGACTTGGTCCTCGGTGATGCTTTCGTTGCCGGCGACTTCCAGATAGGGCTTGGCGCTGTGCGGGATGTCGCCGATCCGGGTCTCCTGCGAGTCGTGCCACATCCCCAGGTACGCCGCCCGCGCGGGGTCACCGCCTTCCTCACTGGCGATCAGCGCAGCGAGTTGAGCGACTCGCAAGCTGTGCTCCGCAACGGATTCGGGATCACGAACGCCGACGTGCCACCACCCCGCTCGGCGAAGCCGCTTGAGCACGCCCATCTCATAGGCGAAGGCGACAACACCCGCTGCCTCCCGGTCGATGATCCCATCCGTCACGACTGCTGCCCTTCTGTCATCGGTCGGCCAATTCTGGGAGTCTTCACGGGCAGTCCTCTGTGATGAACTCGCTCAGCGGGGTCACGCGGTACTTCACTGGAATGGCATCGTACGGCGGGCTGGCGTCGGCGGGTGGAGAGTCGTGACGGACCTGGCCGGGACGGACGGTCTTGAGGTCTCTCAGGGTGAACTCGGTGCCGCGACCGTGCCACTCGTGTCGTTTGCCCCACGCCCGGATCAAGTACTTGCCGTCGGCGCGCAAAGCCGGTGGTTCTCCCTGGACCCGCCAGCCGTTCCCACCAGTCCGGATGGGGATCTGGACCACGGATTTGTCCGGGCGCGGGTTCACGTACATCATCGCCGGCCCCGGTGCGGGGTCGTCCGTTCGTGGCCCACTCCGGTCATAGAACTCGAGTTGGGCGATGTTGCCGTCGCAGTTCTGCAGCACGATCACCGGTATGCCCGCGTCGTCGACCGACATGCCAACCACACCGCGCGACACCCGCGGTCCACAACCGCTCAGGAGACTCACCGCGCAGACCACCACCGCGGTAAGCAGAATCGATCTGCGCATCCCGCCAGCGTAGGCCAGCGGGGGTGTGCATCTGTAGGTCTACAGCGTGCCGCCCACCCGGCGGCATGATAGGCGGCGTGGTCACGATCCGCTGTCTGGCTTTCCTGCTGGTCGCCTCGGTGATCAGCGTTCAAGTGGTGATCCTGATGGAACGCGGACGCCCGATGCGCAAGCGGTTGCGTGATTTGGGCTGGGGCGGAGATGCGAGCTCGCTTCTGCTGGTCGCCGCGCTCATGACAAGCGCTGTCGGCGCGGTGCTGGGCAGCCTCTTCGACGGTGCGCTCCTCGGCGCGGGCGTTGGGGGCCTCGTCGCCCTGCTGGTGTGGGCGGTCGCTGTCGCGTGGGCGCATCGAGAGCCACAGGCACCACCACGCCACCGACAGCAGTAGTCACCGGCCCCGAGGCTCGACGGCGACGTGCACAAGGCGCAGACCAGGGCAGTTGCCGGAATCCGCCGCTCGCATGCGAACACACGGTCGCTAGGACGCCAGTCCTCCTGCCGACGGACGGTCGGCTGGAGTCGATGGCTACGGAGCACCCTCCTGCCGCGGACGAAGCGCTTCTACCGACACGGGGAATAGGCGAGCGTGGCGTCGTCGTGGCGCTTGGTCCGGGGGTGACGGGCTCCGTCGGGGTCGGCGGTTTCGATCTCGCGGACGTGGGCGATCAGGCCGGCGGGACAAAGCTTGTCGAGCAGGGCCAGGTACTCGGGCCAGGTGTAGAGGTCCATCTGGTCCGCCGGGCGGGTTGCCCCGTCGGAGAAGATCGCCAGCCGGCCCACTTCGGATCGGGCATAGCTGTCGACCACAGCATGGCGTGCTGCCTCGGGGTCTGCAGCGGCGACCCACCAGCCATCGCTCCGGTTCCTGGTGCGGGTCTGGTTCGCGACCAAGGCGGCGATGGCGGCCTTGTGCTCAGCGGTGTTGAACAGCATGCCGGCAACGGCGTCCGGCTCGGTTCCGGAGATCTCCTCGATGCGGAGGTCGCAGGTGATTTGCGGACCTTCCGCGCTCTCGACGAGAACGGTCACATCAGAGAGGGCGAGTGTGTCTACTGTTTCTGCACCTATGCGAAGGATCCCGACCGCTGCGCACGGCGTACCCGGATCAGTCAGGTCGCAGGTGTCTTCGTGCGACGCTGCGACGGCGGCGAGCCCCTCGTACAAACCGTCCGCCAACGGGAGGTGTGGGCGACCAGCTAACGCTGTCAGGGTGCGTGCACCGAGTTGCTGCGCGTACCATGCAACGCCGTGGTGGCAGCCACCCATGGGTACGCCGGCGCCGTCTACGACGATTGCGAGGTCGGTGGTAGCCACCACGAAGTCTTCGTTCGGACGACCGGGTGCTGCGTCTGTGGCAAGTGAGAACACTTAGTTTCCACCAATCTCTGGTTCGACCGCTGCGAGCATGGCACAGAATCGCTCGACATCAGGTATGTGGGACCACCTGGCCAGGCCGGATGGCATCGTCCGCCGCAGGTCGGCCAGCGTTCGGGTCGAGCCAGTCGCAATCGCGATGGTGTACGCCTCGGCGGCGGCTGCAGCGGCGGCCTCGGGTTGCTCGACGAGGACGTGAGCGCGGGCAAGTGATCCGAGATACTGTCCCCGGTCGCGGTGGTAATCCGGGGGAAGACTGTTCAGAACATCAGTGAACGCATCCACCGCGTCGCCTGCCCTGCCGAGCTCCAGAACACATTTGGCACGCGCGATCTTCGCGTACAGCCCGAGATCGCAAATAGCGGTTCGCGGTAACTTGCCGGAAGCCACTGACGGGTGCGAACAGTCGGTTGCCGGGATGCCACTCCTCCTGCGGACGGGCGGTTGGTTGGTTGTCGATGGCGTGCGACGCAGGAGCGCGCAGAGCGCGGGCGATAAGCCCGCAAGAGGGCGGGGCGTCTGCACCGCAGATGGGCGGCGGTAGCCGGCCAGGGAAGCACGGGCGATTAGCCGGGGGGTGGGTGGGAGCGGGCGTAGCGGTCGCGACGAAGGCGTGACTGCGTAGCACGCGTGGGTCGGTACTACAGGCGTATGAGGTAGACCGTGGGGGGTCGGCCGGTTCGGCCGTGTTGTTGGCTGCCTATGGGGTCGGCCAGGCCGGCTCGTTCGAGGCGTTTGAGGACTCGGCGGGCGGTGCGGAGTTGGACGGCCAGGTGGTCGGCCACGTCTTGGGTGGTGAGGCCGTCGGGGAGGGTGGCGACGAGTTCGCGCATGCGGGCAAGGGTTTGGGTGTTGAGGCCTACTCGGCGGGCGAGGAGGGGGAGGCTTTCGGGGCCGCGGGCGGTGATGGGTTGGTCGCCGGTGGGTTCGATGACGATTTCGACGTCGTCGGACATCGAGACGACGCCGGCGACGGTGCCGATCGAGGCTGCGCGGCTGACGGCGCGACGGGCGAGGGCTTCGGCTTCGGCCGCCGTACGGCCGACTCCGAAGCCGACGTACGCCGTGCTGTGCCTGGAGGCGAGGTGGTCGAGCAGGGGCATGCGGGTGAACTGTTCGGTGGCCTGCTCGAGGACGCCGCGGGTGGTGACGACCAGGTGGCGACCGTCGGGGAGGGCGGCGAGGCTGGCGCCGAGGGTGATCAGGTCGGCCGCCAAACCCTCGTCCGGCTCCGGCAGGTCGATCACGCCAAGCGCGACCTGGGCGTCGCCGACGTGCTGGCCGGTGGTCGTCAGAACCAGGGCTTGCAACGTCGAGCGGATCGAGTAGCGGGACGGCGCGAGGCGGACGGACGGCATCTCGTTCTCGATCAGGTGGAAGGCCGAGCCGAGGCAACTGATCGCGACCTTGGTGTCGTGTTTCTCGCGTGCGGTGCGGTGGAAGGCGACGATGTCGTCCGACGTGAGGCCGGGGCGGTACGGGAGCACCTGGATCTGGTCGGTCGGCAGTTTGGCCTCGATCAGCGTCTCCAGCACCTCACTGCGCCGCAGCGTGTCGATGGAGAACTGGGTGACGTTGTGGCCGAGCCTGAGCAGCTCGACCAACGCGCGCAGTAGGGTGGCGCCGTCGTACGAGACGTACATCGCCGGGCGGTCGATGACGCCGGCCTCGGTGGCGATCGTGTACGGGACGACGCCGGTGAACAGGATGGCGTCGACCTTCTCGTGGGACTGCTCGACCACCTCGACCGCTTCGGTCTCGTGGTGGTAGGGCAGCGGGACCAGGGTCGCGCCGCTCGGCGGACCGACCGCGATCACGCGCTGGACCAGGTCCTCCGGGCCGATGACGCCGACCGTGAGGGCCATCAGGCCACCGCTGGGTTGATCTGCACGACACTCCTTATGGTCGGGCCCTTAACTCGCAGGATAGTGGCTGAGTTCCTCGAGGCAGCGGATCACGACGTCGCGCTCGGCGGCGGGCAGGTCCGGGCCGTACGGGTCGTGGGCGCTGTCCTCGGGGATCAGGCCCTCCCACGCCGCGGCCCAGTGCATCCGCTGCACGTAGCCCTCGATCGGCGCGTAGAAGGTCGCGGCAGCGAAGCGGTCCAGCCGGTCAGAGGCAGTCAGGAAGGCAGTGTGGTCGCCTGACGTCCAGTTGCGCAGTACGGCGGCCGACAACTCGACCTGTGCGGCGGCAATGCCCACCAGTGCGGTGTCGGCGCCCCACATGAACGACGGCCCGTACATCCGGTCCTCACCGGTGATCAGCAGCTTGCCAGTGTCACGGCCGGCCCAGATGGCCTCCTGACAGCCGATGGCTCGGTCCAGCGTGGCTGTCTTGACGCCGAGCATGGCGTCCAGGTTCAGCAGGTCCCGGATGAGCTCTGGCGGGTACGGGTACCCACCGGCCTCGCCATGCAGGTAGAAGCCGACCAGAGGCAGCCCACTCTCGGCCGCAACGCGCTCATGCAGTGCAACAGACTGTGCGTGGCCGTCCGCGAGCCCGCCGAGGGCTGCTAGCGGGTAGACCATCACTGCGTCGGCGCCGCCCGCGGCAGCCTGCAGTGCCATCGCCACAGTCGCGTCAGCAGCCTCCTGGAGCGTCTGTGCGGCCTCAGAACGCGGTACGCCGACCCCTGCCACGATCGGGACGTCCGTTGCCTCTCGCCACGTCTCCAGGACCTTGGAGCGGTCCGCAGCCGACAGGTAGAGCCCACGGCCGGTGTGAGCCCACACAGCGACCCCGCCGATGGGCTCGGTCGCCATACGGCCGGCGTAGGCGGTCAGAGCGTCGTACGCGATGACGCCGTCGGTGTCCATGGGGGTGATGACGGCAGGGAGCAGCGTGCCGCGGAGTTGCTCGACGAGTGGATGCATGTGACCTCTCAGACGTCGTGGCCGAGGCCTGGGCGCGTTGGTACGTCGATCCAGCCGTCGCAGTCGGCGAACACCGTCGGAGCCAGCGGGTCCTCGTGCACCATCAGCGGCCCGACCAGGTCCGCCGCGACGGTCGCACCGGGTACGGCGGCGGCCAGGTGGACGGCGGCCAGCGTGGCCACGCCCAGCTCGGGCATCGAGCCTACCTTCACCGCCAGGCCCGCGGCCTCGGCTACGTTGGCGATCTGCAGGGCTCTGTGCAACCCACCGACCTTGAGGATCTTGATGTTCAGCACGCCGGCCGCACCGCGCCGGGCGATCTCCAGAGCGTCCTGCAGCGAGTGCATGCTCTCGTCGACCATCAGGCGTACGTCGAGCCGGTCCCGCAGCCGGACGAGTCCCGCCAGGTCCCACCGGGGCAGCGGCTGCTCCAGCAGGGTCAGACCGGCCTCGGCCATCTTGGCCAGGTACGGCAGGGCGGTCGATGCGTCGTACCCCTCGTTGGCGTCCAGGCACAGCTCGGCGTCCGCGGGGATGGCTGCGCGGACCGCGCGTACCAGCTCGAGGTCCTTGGCCGGCTCGTGGCCGCCCTTGACCTTGAGGTGCCGGAAGCCCCTGTCGGCGTACTCCGCGGCCTCAGCTGCCATCTCGTCGAGCGTGCCGAGCCCGACGACCCACGTGGTCTGCACGCGGTCCCTGATGCTGCCGCCGAGCAGGGCGTGCACCGGCCAGCCGCTCAGTCGGCCCGCCAGGTCGTACAAGGCGATGTCGAGGCCGGACTTCGCCACATGCTGCCCGCGGAGAACGGAGTCCATCACCAGGTGGGCTCCGGCACGGTCCAGTGGGTCGCGGCCGATCAGAGCCGGGGCGAGGTGCTCCTCGATCGCGGCCTGGACGCCGGCCAGCGTCTCACCGGTGTACGCCGTCATCGGCGACGTCTCACCGATGCCGATCGCGCCGTCGGCCGTGTGCACCTCGACGACGAGGCTGACCAGCTCGGTGCTGACCCCACTGCTGATCTGGAACGGACGCCGGTACGTCGCACTGACCACGCGGGTCTTGATCGCGCTGATCGGCCCTGATGCGCTCACCGGCGCCGGCGTGATCGGCACGGCCCCGGTTTCGGCCGGCAACCCGACCGGATGCGGTACGACACTCAAATCCGGCTCCTCAGGGTCGCATTCTGGCGAGAAAGGACTTACGGTCAAGACCGTAAATACCGCGAGCGCCCTCTGTCAACGGAAGGTGGCACCCTGATGCGCCTGGGTCTCTATCTGAACCTCTACGGCACCCCGGACGAGCGGCCGCGACTCGAGGACGCCGTCGAGCAGGCACGGCTGGCGGAGCAGGCCGGGTTCGAGTGGATCGTGCTCGGCGAACGGCACCTGCACCGGCCCGGGTACCACGAGATCCTCACCACACTCGCCTACCTGGCCGGCAAGACCGACCGCATCGGCCTCGCCACATCGGGCATCGTGGCGCCGTTGTACGACCCCGTCGTACTGGCCGAGACGCTTGCGCATGTCGACGTACTGTCCGGTGGGCGGCTGACTGCGGGATTTGTGCTGGGGTATCGGCCGGAGGAGTTCGCGCTGTACGGCGTGACGCAGGCGGAGCGGGTCGCGCGGTTCGAGGAGTGCCTGACGATCCTGACCCGGTTGTGGACGTCGGATGAGGTCACGTACGACGGGAAGTTCACGTCGATCAGTGAGGCGTTCCTGTCGCCGCGACCGGTGCAGGGTCCGCGGCCGCGGTTGTGGAACGGCGGGCGGGTGTCGGCGGTGCTGGAGCGGACGGCGCGGATGTGTGATGGGTGGACCACGTCGTTCAACGAACTGGACGCGGATCTGCCGGGGAAGATCGCGGAGTATCAGTCGTATCCGGGTGGTGAGGGGACGTTAGGGCGTGAGGTGATCTTGTGCCGGGAGGGGTTTTGCGCGTCGACGTCGCAGGAGGCGCGGGGGGTGTTGGAGGAGCCGCTGCGGGATCTGTACGACGCTTACACGGGGTGGAAACGGACGTCGGCAGACGCGAGCCGCTACACGCAGGGGTGGGATGACATCGCGGCTCGCAGCGTGATCGGGTCGCCGGGTGAGTGTGCGGAGCGGTTGGCTCACTATGAGGAGATGGGTGCCGATGGCATCATCCTCCGCATCCAGCCACCCGGGCTCTCGCAGGCGGACACGCTTCGATCCATTGAGGCGCTTGGTGAGTTGATCTAACCCCACGCACTCCACCCACGGAGTCTTACCCGCGCGGAGCGGCCGCGACGAAGGAGTGACCGCGTAGCACGCGTGGGAAAGACTCCTAAGCCTTCAGCCCCGACATCGCGATGCTGTCGGTCAAGTACCGCTGGAGCAGGCCGAAGACCAGCAGGCTCGGGACTACCGTGATGGTCGCGCCGGCCATGATTTGGTTGATGGGGACTGCTTGGGTTTGGAGGGTTGCCAGGCCGACCGTGAGGGTTTGCATCTCGCCGGACTGGCCGATCACCAGGGGCCACAGGAAGTCGTTCCAGTGCCAGAGGAAGACGAAGATGCCCAGGGTCGCGAGCGCGGGCCGGACGAGTGGTAGCACGATCTGGGTGAAGATCCGCCACTCGGGAGCGCCGTCGATCTCGGCTGCTTCGAAGAGTTCGTCGGGCAGTTGGCTGATGAACTGGCGGAGCAAGAACACGGCCTGGGAGTTCGCCAGCGTCGGCACGATGAGGCCCCAGTAGCTGTCCACCCAGTCGAGTCGCGAGACCAGGATGTACGACGGGATCAGGGTCGCCTGGAACGGGACCATCAGCGTGGCCAGGAACGCCCAGAACATGATCTCGCGGCCGGGGAAGCGTTTCTTCGCGAACGCGTAACCGGCCATCGCCGCGAACAGCAGGACGAACACCACCGACACCAGCGAGTACAGCAGCGAGTTGACCGTCCAGCGCGGGATGTCGGAGCTCGACAGGACGCGGGCGAAGTTGTCGAAGGTGAAGCGGGTCGGGTCGAGCGCGTCGGGGAACGTGCGGCCGCTCGGTGGGGCGAACGCGACCAGCACCATCGCGGCGAACGGCACGATGGTGACGATCGCGGTCAGGGTCAGCAAGGTCGGCAGAGTGAGCCGTGCGACCGGGCGCTTGTCCGCCTTGGGCGGCGGGGTGGTGTCTCCGGCGCGTGGTCGTTCCAGCAGGTTCACCATCAGTCGTCCCTCCCGACCAGCCGTCGCTGCACGAGCGAGACGATGAGCACGATCGCGAACAGCACCAGGCCGATCGCGCTGGCGTAGCCGAAGTCGAAGTACTTGAAACCGCTGTCGTACAGGAAGTACACGAGCGAGTAGCTGGCGCGGACCGGGCCGCCGCCGGTCATCACGTACATCGCATCGAAGACCTGGAACGCGCCGATCGTCTCGATCACCAGCACGAAGAACAGCACCGGGCGCAGCTGGGGCAGCGTGATGTAGCGGAACCGCTGCCAGGTGCCGGCGCCGTCGATCATCGCGGCTTCCAGGTACGAGCGGGGCACTGCCTGCAGACCGGCGAGCAGGATCAGCATCGAGTAGCCGAATCCCTTCCAGGCCGAGGTGACCGCGATCGACGGCAGGACCAGGTTGGACTCGGCGAGGAAGTCGATCGGGCCGATCGAGACCAGTCCGAGGAGCGCGTTGAGCAGGCCGTCCTGGGCGTCGTAGATCCACTTCCAGATCACCGCGGCGAGCACGATGCTGGTCACGTACGGCAGGAAGAAGACGCCGCGGAAGAAGCCGCGGCCCCAGACCACCTGGTGCAGGAGTACGGCGGTGCCGAGCGAGAGCAGCACGGTGAGCGGGACGAAGACCACCGTGTAGGTGAGGGAGACGAGCAGGGCCTGGTGGAACAGGGTGTCCTGGAGCAGGCGGGTGTAGTTGTCCAGGGCAATGAACGACCAGCGGCCGCTGAGCCGGTAGTCGGTGAGCGAGAGCAACCCCGCGCCGACCACCGGCAGGAACCGGAACGCCAGGAACAACACCAGCATCGGCGCAACGAACAACAACCCGACCCAAGGTCGCCGCAGCGACCCCCGCCGCCCTGCGGGCGACGGGGCACGGCGAAAGACAGAGCGAACGCGGGAACCCGAGCCCGACCCTGAGGCCGGTCCGCGGCCGGAGCCGACGTCCGAGACGGCACCCGATGCAGCGGAACCCGAGGTCGGGTCGGCGACTGCGGTGGGGTTGGGGTCCGGCCCGGACCCGGCGCCCGGGCTCGTGGTTGAGCCCGGGGTCGTGGTGTCGGCCGCGGGGTCTGCTCGGTCCGGGGCCTTGGCTTGGCGGGCTTCGGTCAACGTTGTCTCGACAGGAGGTCGTTGGCCTGCTTGGCGGCGTCGTCGAGGGCCTGTTGCGGGGCCTTCTTGCCGGTGAGGACGGCCTGGATCTCCACGCTCAGCAGCGACATCACCTGGCGGGCGGACTGGTTCGGCTCACCGGGGAAGGCGTACTGCAACTGGTCGGCGAACTTCTGCGCCACCGGGTCCGTGAGCTCCGCCTTCGCGTCGGTGCGCGCGGTGAAGAAGCCCGACGCCTTGCTGAGCGCCTGCACCTGGGCGGGCTGGATCATGAAGGACACGAACTTCTTCGCCGCGTCCACGTTCTCCGAGGCCGCGTTCACCGCCAGACCGCCGGGCAGGCCGAACCCGACCTGCTTCGCACCGGTCAGCGGCGTGCCGATGACGACGTTGGCGGCCCCCCAGGTCGCCGCCACCGTCTTGGCGTCGGCCGGCGTGCTGGTGAAGGCCATCGCCACCTGTCCCTTGCCGAGCGGCTGGTCGGCGACGAGGTTGCCGTTGGTCAGCGAGCTCTTCGGGATCGCGCCCTGGTCGTACAGGCCCTTCAGGAAGGTGAGCGCCTCCAGGCCGGGTGCCTCGTTGAAGGCAACGGTCTTGCCGTCGTCGTTGAACACCTTGCCCCCGGCCTGCCACAGCAGCGGGTAGAAGTTCAGGTTCAGCGACGCCTCCGGGGATGCGGAGTAGTCCAGGGTCGAGAAGCCGGCCGCCTTGATCTTCGGCGCCGCGGCCTTGATCTCGTCCCAGGTCTCCGGCGGCTTGCTGATGCCCGCCTTGTCCAGGATCGTCTTGTTGAACATCGTCGTCGTCACGGTGTGGTAGATCGGCGCGGCGTACACCTTGCCGTCCACCGTCAGGCCGGGCACCGCAGCCGGCAGGAACTTGTCCTTGTCCGGCTCGACCACGTCGTCGATCGCCTCGAACGAGCCGTTCTTGACGTACTGCGGCAACTGGTCCGGGATCTGCAGTACGACGTCCGGCCCCTTCTTGCCCGCGAACGCGGCGGCGAGCTTCTGGTCGCGCTCGTTCCAGGTCTGCGCCTCGATCTTCAGATCGATGTCGGAGTTCGCGGCCTCGAAGTCCTTCTCGACCTTCTGCCAGTACGCGTCACTGGTCGCCTGGTCGGCGATCACCGGATACATCCAGAGTGTGACGTTCTTCTTCTCCTCCGACGAGCCCGAGCCGTCGTCGCCCCCGCAGGAACTGAGAGCGGCGGCCAGCACGAGCGCCGTGAGTGGTGCCGCGATGCGGCGGACGCTGGATTTCATCGCACCCCCTGGGTGTCCGGAAGTCAGGGCCGGAAAGCAGTGGAACCGAATAACGGTCAGGACCGAAAGTAGCCCTGTCGAATTTCGGCTGTCAACGGCTGAGATCAACTCGGAACAGCTCGGAGCCGTGGGAGAGCACCAATTGGTGGTCGTTACGGACGCCGAGCCGGCGGTGTGCCTTCGAGACGAGCAGCGCCGGGGCCTGGCCCGGTGCGATCCGGAAGATCTTGTTCAGGTCGATGCTCACGTACACCGCCTCTCCGGTCGACACGATGTCCCCGCTGGACGTCGTCGTCCCGAGTACGTAGGACTTGACCACCTTGCCGCAGCGCGGGTCCATCGCGAAGACGGTCTTGCCGGCCACGCCCCAGAGCAGGCCGTCCGGGCCGAACGTCACCGACGACACCGTGATCGCGCCGGGCACGGGCACGGCCTCCCAGAGCTTGCGGGCGCGCCGGACGTCCCAGGCGAAGACGGTGCCCTCGGTCCGGGTCGGTGGAGTGGTCGCGAGACCGCCGGCGATCGACGTTCCGCCGTACACGATGCCCGCGCGTGCGGTCAGGCCGAAGACGCTCTCGTCCTGGACGACGTTGCGGTACTTCTGCGACGTACCGGTCTTGGGGTCGTAGATGACGAGCGCGCCGCCGAGCCGGTCGCCGTCGGGGATGGTGCCGACCGCGAGCTTGCCGTTCACCTCGACCAGCGCCCGGGCCCGGGTCTGGAAGATCTCCGGCTTGAGGTTGAGCACCTGCTTGGGGTTGTCCGGGGTGCCGGGCGGGCCGGGTGAGTACTCCGGGCTGCTCCACGGCTGGCTCAGGTCGTACGTGTACACCCGGGCGTCGGGGTAGGCGCCGATCCAGAGCTTGCCGTCCTTGCCCTCCAGCAGGGCCTCGGTCTGCGAGAACCGGTTGAACTTGGCCTCGCCCGTGTCGGGGTTGACCACCGAGACTCCGCCGTTCAGGAATCCGCCCGCGTAGAGGTTGTCCTTGCCTCCGGCCACGGACAGGATCTCGATCGGCTCCCGCCGTACCGAGGTCTGGAAGATCTCCGACTTGCCGGTCTGCGGGTTGTAGCGGAACTCCTCGCCGCGCCAGAGCGTGCCGACGATGCTCTTGCCCGGGTAGTCGGGCAGGTCGAGCTCGGCCCAGCCGATCGAGCGGGTGTTCTGGATCCGGCCGGTGAAGGTCAGGCCGGTGCCGCTGAGCGTCTTGGTCGCCGGGTCGTACTTCTTCAGCTCACTGGCCTGGATCAGGTAGATCTCGCCGTTGTCGCCGACTGGGGAGACGTCCAGGCCGTGCGCGTTCGGGATCTCGTCGACCCAGGTCCGGCCGGCGATGTCCCAGACATACATCGGGCCGGGGAAGGCGGTGCTGATCCGGACGTAGGCCCGGCCGGCCCGGGTGTTCAGGTCGTAGACGATCTTGTCGGACGGGTCGCCCAGCCCGGGCGGCGCGGGCAGTTCGGTGACCGCGCCGGACGCCACGTCCAGCTCGAGGATGTGGGCGTCGGGCATCGTGCCGCCGTAGATCTTGCCGTTCCAGTAGTCGATGCTCTTCACGTACGTCTGGCCGGCCTTGAGCTGGCCGTAGTCGCGGACCGCGCCGGTCGCGTGGTCGAACCGGAACACCTTGCCGTTCGGGAAGGTGCCGCCGTACACGTTGCCCTGCTCGTCGGTGGTGATCCGCTGGATGAAGGTCTCGGTCGCAATCGGGCGGCCGAGGTCCTCGACGGTGTTCCCCGACCCCGGCTTCCACCGGTACAGGTGACCGTTGTTGTAGGTGCCGGTGTAGATGGTGCCGTCCGGCGCCGCGGCCACGGCGTAGCTGCCGCCGGCCCCGGGCAGTGGCGCGGACACCAGCGGCGTGCCGGTGGCCGGGTCGATGGCGTTCAGGTATGCCGGGTCGCTGCTCGAGACGTTCCAGATCGCGGCCTTGCCGTTCGGGCCGGGCGCGACGGTGCCACCGATCAGCAGTACGTCGGACAGCGGTGTGCCGAGTGAGGTCACGGTCGCCGTGGGCGGTCCCATGGGAGCCTCCGGCAGCGGTGGATCGGCTTCGGCGGGAGTGGTCAGAGTGGTGACGAGCAGGGCGGCAAGTGCCACCGCGATGAGCGAACGCATTCGATCCCTCCGGTGGATGACCCATTTACGGTCCTGTCCGAAAGTAAGCCTTGGCCGCATGCCGAAGTCAACCGCTCGGCGGGATTTGCCACTTCTGTCAGCTTTACGGCCTCGGCCGTTAAGCGGGCGGCAGCCGGGTGAGCAGCTTCTCGAGCATTTCCCGGGTGGCGGCGAAGTAGCTGTTCTCCCGGTGCAGGGCCTTGTGGAACGCGGCCAGATCCTCCGGCGAGACGGTGTTCGAGAACGTGCTGATCTCGGTCAGGTCGAGGCGGCGATTGAACAGGTGGACGGTGTCTCGCCACCGGTGCAGCAGCTTGACCAGCTCGGCGTCGCGGTGGAGTCCGAGCGCGCCGGAGACGAGCGCGAGGTCGACCGCGGACACCACCAGCCGCGGGTAGACCTGGCGCCATCTCCGTGTCTCCGGCGAGAACCGGTCGTCGTTCAGCAGCCGGGTGTTTTCGCGGAGCTCGTCCGCGACGGCTCGCAGCACCTCGGTACGGCGCTCGGCCTCGGCGGTCAGGCGTTCGACGAAGATGCCGGTCAGCCCGGCGACCAGGGTGAGCGAGTTGACGGCCGGCTCCCAGCGCGAGTTCTGCGGCCAGAAGAACCAGATCACGCCCAGCACGAACGCGACCCCGAGCAGGCTGTAGCTGACCGTGCTGACGACGAGGCGTCGTACAGCTGGGGTCATGTCGACCAGATGTCGTCGGCCAGCGTGTGCGGAGTGGTCTCGACGCCGCCCGGGGCGAGCAGGAGCAGGTCCAGTCCGAACGTGCTCTGCTTGCGGGTCCGGAAGCCGGAGTGGGCGTGCTCGACCGGGGTCAGGCCGCAGGCGGCGGTGAGCTTCTTCAGCCGATCGGTCGAGTACTTGCGGGTGATGTAGAGCAGGATGGTGTCCTCCGGCTCCAGCACCACGTCGGTGTGGTCCGGCAGGCCCATCACGATCGGCGCGCCGCTGTTGTTCTGCCAGACGATCTTGACCAGCAGGGCGTCGTCGGTCTCCACCTCGCCGCGGAAGTCGAGTCGGTCGTTGTCGATCGTCAGGTCGGTGTTGTAGCGCAGCGCGCTGGTGACGAACTCGGCGAACGCCCGGGTCTGGTGGTACTCGTCGGCGGCCGACTTCGCCGCCTCCTCGTCCAGCCGGCTGGTGGTCGCCACCTCGAGCAGCAGCCGGTCCTGCGGCCGCAGCATCGCGGTGATGATCTTCAGCAGGTCCTCGTCGTCGCCGAAGTTGGCCAGCGTGTTGCCGGTCAGCATGAACAGGATCGGCTCGGTGCCGACCAGCCGGGTCAGCATCTGGCCCAGCTCTTCCATGTTGTCCGCGATGGACAGGTCGAGTTGCACCGGCAGCACCTGGGACATCGGGAAGCGGACGCCGCGGACCGCTTCGAGGGTGCCCATCCGGAGCATCTCCGAGCTCATGTCGACCGGGACGTAGTACATGTGCGGGTTGTGCCGGCGCAGGTCGCCGAGCACGGTCCGGTCCTTGACGCCGGTGCCGACGCCGAGGCTCACCAGGTGGAAGCCGCTCTTGTCGACGTGCGGGCGGACCCTGCGCCAGTGCCGCAGGAACGACTCCGCGCCGACCTTCATCACCAGGTAGAACGGGTCGTTGGTCGCGTTCGCCCAGGCGATCGTCGGGCCGATGCCCCAGTAGGAGAAGCCGGAGGTGATCTGCTTGCCGTCGCCGGTCTTCGAGTACGGGCCGCGCAGGTCGGCGGTCAGCGTCGCCAGCTTGTCGGTCTGGTCCTCGCCGACGAGCATCAGCGACCACGCGAAATCGTCGTCAGCCAGTGCCTTCTCGAGCTTCCGGATCACGGGTACCGGCTCTGTCACACGTCCCATCCCCTCACACGGTGAGACGACAGGTTACCGGTTGTCGTCGGCCGGTGCAGTCCGGAAAACGCGGTACGACGGGCGCCCCGGGCAAGCGGTGGCCGGGCCCGTTCGCAGGGGCGGCCGGGTCAGACCGGGGTGACGGTGTCGGCTTCGCGGCCCTTGGGGCCGTCGACGATCTGGAACTCGACCTGCTGGCCGTCCTCGAGGGTCTTGTAGCCGTCGGAGACGATCTTGCTCCAGTGGACGAAGACGTCGTCCTGGCCGGCGACGGCCAGGAAGCCGTAGCCCTTGTCGGCGTTGAACCACTTCACGGTGCCGCGCACCATCACGAACTCCTGTGACAACGGGACCCGCTTCACCCGGACCCCTCGGGTAGCGCAGCAAATCTTAGCCGAGGTCGTCCGCGGTACGGCGTGCTGTCCGCGAAACCGTGAACGCGGCCACAGCACCGGCCAGCGCGACGGCGATGCGGAGTGGGGCAGGTATTCCCGGGAAGCCGAGAACTGCCAGCTGGCCTGCCGAGTCGTCAGCCAAAGCGCCGACTGTGGGAGGCATTTGCGGGGTTCTCCCTTGATCTGGTGCCTTCTCCCTCGGTAGGCGAGGGGAGAACGGTGCAGTTGCGGGGTTCTCCGGTGAAATTGACCGGTCGGGCATGCGGTGCCGGGTGGGTTGACCGGGTGGGGTTGTCGTGGCGCGGGGGCGGACCGGGATTCGGGAGCGTGGTGGCCTTCGGTGCAGTTCGACAGGAGGTGGACACCCACCGCCGGCCGCTCCCCGCCTGAACCGACTGGGGATCGGGGTCGAGGACCGGACACCTCCTGTCGAAATGCGCACCAGCTGGCGTCACGACTCCACGTTGGTTGACGCGGCACTAGCTGTGCCGGCGAGGTGAGTACGCCGAGCGACACCACGCTGGTGCTCGGGGACCTCCGACGTACCGGCTGTGGTGGATGACACCGAGGCGAGCCCGAGGCTGACGCCCATGACTGTGAAGCCGCTGAGGAGGTTACGGCGGGTGCCGGCACGGTGTGCGGCGTATGGTCCGGCCAGCGAGCCGCCGATCACGGCCAGGTTGAAGGCGGGGAAGATGAACCCGGCCTGCGCGGCTGGGAGAATCCGCCGAGACACCGCAACGGCGCGGCCCGCAGCCCCCGACACACCTCCACGATCCGCGAGTGCGCTCGAGGGGTGGGAGGAGTTGCGGCCGTTTGTGGTGGCGGCTTTTGAGCAGGTGGGGTTGGAGCCGGCTTGGCGGTTCGAGCGGCTCGAGTCGCCGGTGGCTTATGCGGCCTATGGACTGCTGACCGGGCCGCGGGCAGCGCGGATCAAGCGGTGCGCCGGCTGCCCGTGGTTGTTCCTCGATCAGTCGAAGAACGACAGCCGGCGCTGGTGCTCGATGGAGATCTGCGGTACGTCGGAGAAGGTCCGGCTCTACGTTTCACGCCGAGCCGCTCGTCGCGCCCGAAGCTGAGCCGTGCCGCCGAGGCCCAACGCCGTGCCGCCGAGGCCCAACGCCGTACCGACCAGAATCGCGCTGACCCACAGTGGGGCCCGGTAGTCGGTCAGGGTAATCGCTGCGCCGCCGAGTGCGGGTCCGAGCGCGGCGCCGACGTTCAGGGAGGCGGTGGCCAGACCGCCTGCCAGGACAGGGGATTCCGGCGCGGCGTACAAGGCGTATGAGATCAACGTCGAGCCGACCGCGAAGGAAAGCAGGCCCTGAGTGAACACCAGCACGATGGTCGTGGCGGACAGTGACGCAGTCAGGGCGAACGCAGTCCAGCCGAACAGCAAGGTGCTCGCGGCAACAATCACAAGGCGGGTGTCACGGCGGTCGGCGTACCGGCCTGCGATGGTGACGCCAGCGAGGGAGCCGAGGCCGAAGAGCGCGAGCATCAGCGGCACCCAGCCGACGCCGAAACCAGTGACCTCGGTCAGCACCGGTGCGAGGTAGGTGAACGAGCAGAACGTTGCGCCGTTCACCAAAGCACCAAGGATCAGCAGTACGACGAGACGCCCGCGAAGACGTAGTCCGAGAGGCGTGGCCGGGCTGGTGCGAGCAGCGGGCACCGCGCGCAGGATCGCAATCAGCGCCGGGAGCGAGATGATCGCGACCGCCCAGAACGCGGACCGCCAGCCGAGGTGCTGGCCGAGCAGCGCACCCCCTGGTACGCCGGCGATGCAGGCGAGCGTCGTACCGCCGAGGAGGACGGAGGTAGCGCGGCCCTTGGCGTCGGGCCGCACCAGGCTGGTCGCGGTGGCGAGCGCGATCGCGAGGAAGCCGGCATTGGCCAGCGCGGCGAGCACTCTGGTGACCAGCAGGACGGTGAAGCTCGAGGTGAGCGCACCGATCACGTGGACGAGCAGGAAAACGGTCAGTGTCACCAGCAGCGTACGGCGGCGCGGCCAGCGGGCACCGAGGACCGCGATCGCCGGTGCGCCGACGATCATGCCGATGGCGAACGCTGAGGTGAGCCAGCCGGCGGCGGGGATGGAGACGCCCAGGTCGTGGGCGATGTCCGGGCCGAGGCCGGACAGCATGAACTCGGAGGTCGCCTGGGCGAACACGGCCAGGCCGAGCAAGTACAGCACGAAAGGCATGGAGGACTCCGCAACCACGTCGATGAGAGAGGTGCGGCAGGACGGATCGCCTGCCGCGAGTCATCGCCGGCAGTTCGGCTGCGGAAACGCCACCGAACAGCCGGTGGCTACGCTCTACTCGCCTCCGGGCTGGACATGCGGTCGAGCCTAGGGAACGTCCCGACTGGGGTCCACCGAGTTAGCTGCGGTGGGAGGCGGCCAGGCCGATGGCGCCGGCGGCTACCAGGAGGAGGGCGCTGGTGACGCCGAGGTCGTCGGTCTGGAGGACGCCGTTGTCGGTGAGCATCCAGATGGTGGCGGCGCCGGACAGGACGGTGCCGGCGATGATGCCGGGAACGTCCGGTTTTGCCCCCTTCTGCTGCTTCATCCGCGCTCCACCTTGATGCCGCCGAGTTTCATGTCGAGGTCCAGTGTGACCGCCTGCGGCCCGGCCTTCTTGTCGGCGCCCAGGTCGTTCACGCTCAACTCGACATTATGGCCGCCCTTCTTCTGGTCCAGCCAGGCCACCTCGCCCGTCTCGGCCGACAGGTGTCCTTCGACGTCCACGTTCGGCGGCAGCTTGACCACGATCTCGCCGAGCCCGCCGTGCACCTCGATCTTGGCGCCGGGAGCGAACGTCGCCTTGGTCAGGTCCAGCTTGACCGCGCCGGCGTCGAACTCGTACTTCGTGCTGGTCGCGGTGATCGTCTCACCGGCCGGCGCGACGTAGTTGGTGTCCGCGAAGTTGCGCGGCGCCTCCGGGAAGACCATGCTCGCAGCGGCACCGAACGCGAGCAGGATGCCCAGCGGCAGCAGCGCCAGGGTCTTGCCGAGGAAGCCGCCGATCAGCATCCCGGCGCCCAGGGTCAGCAGGCCGATGACCAGCATCGTCGCGGTGGCCGCGCCGGCCGCGTAGGCGATCGCGATCGCGATGCCGGTCAGCACGACGATGATCGACTTGACGCCGCGCATGCCCTTGGCGGGCGGCTCCGACGGCTTGCTGGTCGTGGGCGGCTGTGCGGTGGGCGGCTCGTCGACGTACAGGCCGAGAGGGTCGTCCTCGGTCCACACGGGCTGGACCGGTTCGACGGTGCGGTCCTGGGGCCGCGGTGTGGCCGAGGACGACGGGCCCGCCGGGGGAGCAGACGGGCCGGTCTGGGGAGGCATGTACGACGTGGTCGCCGGCTGACCCATCGGAGGGCCAGGCTGCTGCGGACCTGCCGGTCCGTTCCAGTTGCCGTTGGGCGTCCAGTTCGCCTGGTTCTTGCGGAGCCGGCGACGCTGGGAGGCGACGACCCAGATCACCGCGAGCACGATCAGCGGCCCGGGCACGAACCGGCCGAAGTCGAACGACGACATCATCGCGATCGCGAAGAACACGCAGACGCCGATCACGACCGGCCACAGCCACGGGTGGTCCGGGCGGACCCGGTCGCCGAGCAGACCCTGCGCCGCGGAGCGGTCGCTGCCCTCGTCGGGCATCAGCACCCAGGCGGCGATGTAGAAGATGACCCCGGGACCGCTGAGGATGAGCACTGCCATCACCACGCGGATCAGCACCGGGTCGATGTTCAGCGCGCGGCCCATACCGCCGCAGACGCCGGCCACCATCCGGTCCGACCGGCTGCGCTGCCAGCTCTGCACGTTCTGCAGGCTGCCGCGGTCGAACCCACCGGGTCCACTCGAGTTCTGCTCCATGCCATCGATACTGGCCCCGTACTCGCGCGGACAACATCGGGGATCCCCCTCTGGCGACCCCGGGGTCGCGCGCCGGGGGACCCGCGGCTCGGGGTTCTCCCCGGTACGACCCTGAGCCCGCCCGGCGGGCGCTGAGGAGACGGCTAGGGACAAGCCTGCTGGTGTCGGCCCGGTCCACGTGTGACGATCGTGGGGATGAGTCAGCCAGCCAGCGCCGCGCCCACGGGCGGGTCCCCCACGCCGGGGACCCCTCCCGGGCCACCGCATGGCCGTGGCGACCAGGGCGCCGGTCAGTGGCAGTACAAGGGCTGGGGACCGCAGGGCCCGAGGCAGTACCAAGGCCCCTACGCTCCGTACGCCGGCCAGCAGGCACCGCCGTTCGGACCTCAGCAGCCACCGTACGGCGCTCCGCAAGGCCAGCCGAACGAGCAACCACCGGTCCGTCGCGCGTACCGCCGTACGGAGGGCCGTGTGGTCGCCGGGGTCGCGGGCGGTGTCGCGGACCACCTCGGGGTGTCCGACACGGTCGTCCGGCTGATCCTGATCGCGGCCACCGTCTTCGGCGGGTTCGGCGTACTGATCTATGCGGCGCTCTGGTTCCTGATGCCGCTGGGCACTCCCGCGATGCCGGCCGCGCCTGGGCTGGCGGCGCACACCCGGGGTGGCCTCCGCACGGACCAGCCGCCGCAGCCGGTGACCGAGGCCAAGGAGCGCAAGAAGGAGAAGAGCCGCGGCCAGGTGACCGCCCTGGTGGTCGTCGGCATCGGCGTGCTGCTCCTGCTGCAGGTCGCCGGGCTCGGGATCGCCGGGAAGATGTTCTGGCCGCTGGTGTTCGCCGGCACTGGTCTGGCGCTGATCTGGCGGCAGGCGGACGAGAGCCAGAAGAACGAGTGGGCCAACTCGGTCCGGGTTCCGATCCTGGGCTTGGTGCTCGGCAAGGGCGGCTGGAAGTCGCTGGTACGGATCGCCGTCGGCCTGATCCTGATCGGGACCGCGGTCACCGTCTTCCTGGTCCAGAACGGCCGGCTCTCGATGGTCGGCGACGTACTGGTCGCGCTGCTGCTCGCCGTCGTCGGAATCGGCGTGATCGCCGGCCCGTGGGTGCACCGGTTGACCCGAGACCTGAACACGGAGCGTGCGGAGCGCATCCGGTCGCAGGAGCGCGCGGACATGGCCGCGCACCTGCACGACTCGGTGCTGCAGACACTGGCCCTGATCCAGAAGCAGGCGAACGACCCGCGGGCCGTCGCCCGGCTGGCCCGGTCGCAGGAGCGCGAGCTGCGGACCTGGCTGTACGACGAGGACGACAAGACCGACCAGACCCTGTCCGGCGCCGCCAAGCGGGCCGCGGCCGAGGTCGAGGACTCGCACGGGGTGCCGATCGAGGTGGTGACGGTCGGGGACTGCGAGCTGAGCGAGCCGCTGTCCTCGATGGTCCGGGCCGCGCGCGAGTCGATGGTGAACGCGGCCAAGCACTCCGGTGCGGACAAGATCGACGTGTTCGTCGAGGTGGACGGCGACCGGGCGGAGATCTTCGTCCGGGACCGGGGCAAGGGATTCGACGTCGACGGCGTGCCGGAGGACCGGCTCGGCCTGCGGCACAGTGTGTTGGGCAGAATGGAACGGCACGGCGGCCGCGCGACGGTGCGGTCCGATCCGGAGACAGGGACCGAAGTGCGACTGGAGATGGACAGATGAGCCAGAGGCGCGTTGTCGTCGTCGACGACCACGACATGTTCCGGGCCGGGGTGCGCAGCGAGATCGGCGCCGCGGTCGAGATCGTCGGCGAGGGCGCCGACGTCGACAGCGCGGTGAAGGCGATCGTCGAGACGGAGCCGGACGTCGTGCTGCTCGACGTCCACCTGCCCGGCGGCGGCGGCACCGAGGTGATGAAGCAGGTGCACCAGCGGCACCCGGACGTGAAGTTCCTGGCGCTGTCGGTGTCGGACGCCGCCGAGGACGTGATCGGCGTGATCCGGGCCGGCGCCCGCGGGTACGTCACCAAGAACATCAGCGGCGCCGAGCTGGTCGACGCGATCGGCCGGGTCGCGGACGGCGACGCGGTGTTCTCACCGCGGCTGGCCGGGTTCGTGCTGGACGCGTTCTCTGGTGCGATCGACATCGCCTCGGTGGACGAGGACCTGGACCGGCTGTCGCAGCGTGAGCGCGAGGTGCTGCGCCTGATCGCCCGCGGCTACGCCTACAAGGAGGTCGCCCGCGAGCTCTTCATCTCCGTGAAGACCGTGGAGACCCACGTCTCGTCCGTACTGCGCAAGCTCCAGCTCTCCAACCGGCACGAGCTGACCCGCTGGGCGACCGACCGCCGCCTGGTCTGAGCACACGGGGAGCCCGGTAGCGCTGTGGCACTAGGGTTGCGCGCATGGACTTCCTGCACGACGTGCTGACCCTGCTGCACCTGGTCGGCTTCGCGGCCCTGTTCGGCGGGTTCTTCACCCAGCTGAAGTCGAAGGCACCGGTGGTCAACGCGGCCATGCTGCACGGCGCGCTGACCCAACTGGTCACCGGCGTGCTGCTGGTCGGGCTGGCGTCCGGGGTGAAGGACGACGACTTCACCGTCGACAACACCAAGATCGCGGTCAAGCTGGTCGTCGTCCTGGTCGTCACCGGGCTGGTGCTCGCCTACCGCAAGCGGCCGGCGATCAGCCGCGGCACCTTCTTCGCCCTCGGCGGTCTGACCCTGCTGAACGCGGGGATCGCGGTCTTCTGGCACTGACCTACCGGCTGGACGACGTGTAGGGCAGCAGCGCCATCTCGCGGGCGTTCTTGATCGCCCGGGCGACCTGCTTCTGCTGCTGGACGCTGAGGCCGGTGACCCGCCGGGACCGGATCTTGCCGCGGTCGGAGATGAACTTGCGCAGCAGCGCGATGTCCTTGTAGTCGATGTAGGTGATGCCGTCGCGGTCGAGCGGGTTCTGCTTGGGTTTGCGCTTACCGGTCGGCGCCGGGCGTCGGGGCATCTCGGACTCCATCCTTGTTGAATGTCGTTTTCAATTAGGATAGCTGCTGTGTCGCCTTGTGGACAGGGCACTGTTTCGCCACCCCGGCGAAGGCGGTGCGGGCTTGGCGGCTGTTATACCGTCGAGTGCTATGGAGCGGAATCTCACAACCGAACAGCTCGCGCTCTTCGAGAAGGAGTTCGTGTCGAACCCGCAGTACCGGGTGATGCAGAACGCCGTCACGCAGACGCCGGTGAACACCATCGCCCTCGACCGCCAGGTCGTCACCTCGATCGACCACTCCGTGTCGCACCTGCTGGACGACTGGAAGGTGACGAACCAGAAGAAGAGCGGCCGCTGCTGGCTGTTCGCCGGGCTGAACCTGCTCCGTGTCGGCGCGGCCGGCAAGCTCGGCGTGAAGGACTTCGAGTTCTCCCAGAACTACCTGCTGTTCTGGGACAAGATCGAGCGCTCGAACTTCTTCCTGGAGGCGATCATCGAGACCGCCGGCCGGGACGTCGACGACCGGACCGTGGCGCACCTGTTGTCCGACCCGATCGGTGACGGCGGCCAATGGAACATGTTCGTCGCGCTGGTCCGCAAGCACGGCCTGGTGCCGAAGTCGGCGATGCCGGAGACCGAGAGCTCGTCGTCGACCTCCCAGCTGAACGACACCCTGCGCAAGCTGCTCCGGCAGGGCGCCCGCGACCTGCGCGCGCTGGACGGCGTCGAGGCGCAGCGCGACCGCAAGCAGGAGATCCTGGCCGCCGTGCACCGGGTGCTGAGCATCCACCTCGGCACGCCGCCGCAGAAGTTCCTGTGGCAGTGGAAGGACAGCGACAAGGGCTTCCACCGCGACGGCTGGACCACGCCGACCGAGTTCGCCGCGGCGTACGTGCAGCTGCCGGTCGACGACTACGTCTGCCTGGTGCACGACCCGCGCGCGTCCAGCCCGGTCGGCAAGACCTTCACCGTCGACTACCTCGGCAACGTCATCGACGCGCCGCCGGTGGTGTACCTGAACGTCGACATCGAGCTGATGAAGCAGCTCACCCAGGACGCGATCGTCGGCGGCGAGCCGGTCTGGTTCGGCTGTGACGTCGGCAAGCAGATGAACGCCGACCTCGGCTACTGGGACGCCAAGCTGTACGACTACGGCTCGGTCTACGACACCGCGTTCACCCTGGACAAGGCCGACCGCCTGCTGCATCACGAGACGCTGATGACGCACGCGATGCTGTTCACCGGGGTCGACGTGGTGGACGGCAAGCCGCGGCGCTGGCGGGTGGAGAACAGCTGGGGTGACGAGAAGGCGGACAGCGGCTTCTGGACCATGAACGACTCGTGGTTCGGCGAGCACGTCTTCGAGATCGCCGTACGACGGTCCGCCCTGCCGGCCGAGCTCCAGGCCCGGCTCGACGAGGCGCCGATCGTGCTGCCGGCGTGGGACCCGATGGGCGCGCTAGCGGATTAGTCCCAGCGCCTCGGCGGGTCGTTCGAGGGTCGGCAGGTGGCCGGCCCAGGGCAGCTCGACGAGCTCGGCGTTCGGCAGCCGCTCGGCCAGGTAGGCCGCGCAGTTGCCGAACCAGGCGAAGTCATGGGCGCCCGTGACCAACCTCACGGGCGCGCTGATCTTCTCCGGCTCGACCGGCCACTCCTCGCTGCCACCATCCCCGGCCGCGGACTGAAGCTCGTACGCCCGCTTCTGCATCGACCAGAGCAGTGCGCGCGCGTCGTCAGAAGCCTCCGGGCCGATGAAGCTCCGCACCGTCAGTTCGGTCGCACCGTCGATGTCCCCGGCGTCCAGCAGTCGGTTCTCCTCTGCCCAGACGGCCCGGAGATCGTCGGTCGGCTCCACCTCGTCGGCCGGCGCGCAGAGCAGCACCAGCCGGCTGAACCGCTCCGGGTGCCGGCTGGCCGCCTGCTGCACGACATAGCCGCCGTACGACGCCCCGACGGCCTCGACCGTGTCGACGCCGAGCTCGTCGAGGACCGCGAGCAGGTCGCCGGCGTCGGAGTACTGCGCCCCGGGCTCGAGCGGAGTCTCGCCGTACCCGCGGAGGTCCAGAGTGATCACCCGGTGGTCCTGGCTCAGCTCTTCGACCTGCCGAGCCCACATCCGTGCATCAGCCACCCCGGCGTGCACCAGCAGCAGTGCCGGACCCTCCCCAACCACCCAATGCGCAATCGTCATGGCCGCACCCTCGCCGCTCGCACCACGAATCGCAAACCGATTAGCCGATTCGGATCACCGTGAAGGCCTCGGCGTAGTGGTTCGCCGGGAGGCCGGCGTCGCGGGCGTTGTCCTGGGCCCAGCGTCGCATGTTGGTGGCGAGGGTCTCGGGATCGCGGTGCTGGCTGGCGTGCGACAGCAGGGCGGCGATCTTCTGGTCGATGGTGTCGGTGATGTCGACCCAGTGGTTGCGTTCGGGGTGCTCCATCATCCACAGCTCGCCGACGTCCCAGGCCTCCTCGGGCAGGTCGTCGTACGCGTAGGGGTTGCCGGCCGCGGGGTAGAACGCGCGGACGGTCGCCTCGGCGGTGGCGAGGTGGTCGGGATGCGACACCGGCAGGCGTGCCCACCAGCGCTCGGGTGACTGGGTGAGCAGCCGCTGCGGCCGGACCTGCCGGATCAGCCGGGTGAGGTCGCGGACCAGCTCCGGGCTCGCCTCGACCTGGCCGTCGACGTACCCGAGGAAGTGCAGGTCGCGGACGCCGACGTGCTCGGCGGCGGTCGTCTGCTCGGCCCGTCGTACGGCGGGAATCTCGGCCCGGTCCCGGTCCGGCTCGAACCCGCCCGCCTGACCGTCGGTGACGACGCAGTAGTGCACCTCGATCCCGGCCTTGGTCCAGCCCGCGACCGTCCCGGCGCCCCCGAAGTCGATGTCGTCCGGGTGCGCGACCACCACCAGCACCCGCTCGATCTCACTGTCCGACCGCGGATTCCCCTCCGGCACGCTCACGCCGTCGACCCTAGTCGAACGCTCCCAACGGTTGTCCTGTGAATCAAGGCGTTCGGAGGTCTTGACGGCATTGCTGTCCCGACTGCATTGTTGCTTGTGTCGCAATGCAGTGCAGGATACGCAACAGGGAGGCCTCAGGATGGTGGGACGTCGAACTGTCGTCATCGGTGCCGGAGTGGTGGGCGCGGCGCTCGCGGACGAGCTGTCCGCCCTCGGCTGGACCGACATCGTCGTCCTCGACCAGGGCGACCTGCCGGCCACCGGCGGCTCCACCTCGCACGCGCCTGGTCTGGTGTTCCAGGCGAGCGGGTCCAAGGTGCTGACCGACCTCGCGCGCTACACCGTCGAGAAGTTCGTCGCGCTGGAGCACGAGGGCCAGTCGTGCTTCCTCCAGGTCGGCGGCCTCGAGGTCGCGACGACGCCGGAGCGGTTGGCGGAGATCCACCGCCGGCACGGCTGGCTGACGTCCTGGGGCGTCGAGGCGGAGGTCGTCGACGCGGATCGCTGCGTCGAGCTGCACCCGCTCGTCGACCGTGACCGGGTGCTCGGCGGCCTGCACTGCCCGACCGACGGCCTGGCCAAGGCGCTGTGGGCGGTCGAGGCCCAGATCGACCGCGCGAAGAGCCGCGGAGTGAAGTTCCTGCCGCGTCATGAGGTCACCGACATCTCGGTCGCCGACGGCAAGGTCGTGGGAGTCGTCACCGACCACGGCGAGATCCCGGCCGACGTCGTCGTGTGTTGCGCCGGCATCTGGGGACCGAAGGTCGCGGCCCTGGTCGGCATGAACCTGCCGCTGACCCCACTGGCGCACCAACTCGCCTGGACCGGGCCGATTCCGGCGCTGGCCGGCCAGACCGAGGAGGCGGTCCGCCCGATCCTTCGCCACCAGGACGCGGACCTCTACTACCGCGACCGGTACGACCAGCTCGGCATCGGCTACTACGGCCACCGGCCGATGCCGATCGACGCGAACGACCTGCTGCCGGTCGAGTACGCCGAGGTGATGCCGTCCGTGCTCGAGTTCACCCCCGACGACTTCGCCCCGGCCTGGGACGAGACCCAGGCGCTGCTTCCCGCGACCCTCGACGCGAAGGTCGAGGAAGGGATCAACGGAGTCTTCTCGTTCACGCCCGACGGCATGCCGTTGCTCGGTGAGTCGCCGGAGGTCTCCGGCTTCTGGGTCGCGGAGGCCGTGTGGGTGACGCACTCGGCCGGCGTCGGCCGCGCCGTGGCCGAGTGGCTGGCCAACGGCCACAGCGAGAGCTTCGACCTGCACGAGTGCGACCTGAACCGCTTCGAGGACTACCAGCTCGTGCCCGAGTACATCCTCGAGCGCGACTGCCAGAACTTCGTCGAGGTCTACGACATCCTCCACCCCCTCCAGCCGATGGACTCGCCGCGGGAGCTCCGCACCTCGCCGTACTACGCGCGGCAGCAGGAGCTCGGCGCCTTCTTCCTGCCGGCCAACGGCTGGGAGCGCCCGCAGTGGTACGAGGCGAACAAGGGCCTCCTCGACCGCTACCAGGTCCCGCAGCCGAACGACTGGGCCGCGAAGTACTGGTCGCCGATCGTCGGCGCCGAGGCGCAGGCGACGCGCGACGGCGTCGCGATGTACGACATGACCGCGCTCAAGCGCCTCACGGTCACCGGCCCGGGGGCGACGGCTTTCCTGCAGCGCCTGACGACCGGAAACGTCGACCGGACGGTCGGTTCGGTGATCTACACGCTGCTGCTCGACGTCGACGGCGGGATCCGCAGCGACGTAACCATCGCCCGCCTCGGTCCGAACCACTACCAGGCCGGCGTCAACGGCGCGCTCGACACCGACTGGTTCAACCGCTTCCTGCCCGCGGACGGGTCGGTCGTGGTCACGGACATCACGCCGGGCACGTGCTGCATCGGCCTGTGGGGCCCGAAGGCCCGCGAGGTCCTCAGCGGGCTCACGGACGCGGACCTGACCAACGACGGCCTGAAGTACTTCCGGGCCGCCCGGTTCAGCATCGGCAACGTCCCGGTCACCGCGATGCGCCTGTCCTACGTCGGCGAGCTTGGCTGGGAGCTCTACACCACAGCCGACCTCGGTCTGCGCCTCTGGGACACCATCTGGGCGGCCGGTCAGGACCACGGCATCATCGCCGCCGGTCGCGGTGCGTTCAACAGCCTCCGGCTGGAGAAGGGCTACCGCTCGTTCGGCGCCGACATGACCTTCGAGCACGACCCGTACGAGGCCGGCGTCGGCTTCGCAGTGAAGCTCGACAAGGGTGACTTCGTCGGCCGGGACGCACTGCTGCGCCGGAAGGAGAACCAGACCCGCACGCTCGCGTGCCTGACCGTCGACGAGCCGGCAGACGTTGTCGTGGGCAAGGAGCCGGTGTTCGCCGACGGCCGCGCGGTCGGCTACGTCACCAGCGCCGCGTACGGCTACACGATCGGCAAGGGCATCGCCTACGCCTGGCTGCCGGCCGACGTCGCCACCCCCGGGACCCCGGTCGAGATCGGCTACTTCGATCGCCGGGTCCGGGCCGTCGTCGCGGCCGAGCCGCTCTTCGACCCGTCGATGACCCGCCTCCGCGGCTGAACCTTCACCCGGGCCCTGTCCACGCCTGCAAGGAGCATCCCTATGACCGTCACCGAGAACCAGACCCTCCCGGAGAGCTTTCTGCCGACGCTGCCGGGCGCCGCCTACTCGGACCCCGAGCTCTTTGCCCGCGAGCAGGAGCTGATCTTCGAGCAGCTGTGGTTCTGCGCGATCCGTTCGGGCGACATCGCGAAGCCCGGTGCCTTCCGGACCGTCCAGATCGGCCGTGAGAGCATCCTGATCACCCGCTCGCGGCGCGGCGAGGCGCGCGCCTTCTTCAACATCTGCCGGCACCGCGGCGCCAAGCTCTGCACCGAGGAGTCCGGGGAGACGCAGCGCGCCTTCCAGTGCCCGTACCACGCGTGGACCTACGACCTCGACGGCAAGCTGGTCGCCGCCCCGAACCTCACCAAGATGCCGGACATCGACCGGGTCGAGTACGGACTCCGCAAGGTCCACGTCCGGGAGTGGCTGGGCTACGTGTGGGTCTGCCTGGCGCCCGACGCGCCGTCGTTCGAGGACGCGGTCGTCGGCGCGGTCCGGACCCGGCTCGGCGACGTCGAGTCGATCGAGCACTACGGCGTGGAGAACCTCGAGCTCGGCCGCCGGATCACGTACGACGTGCAGGCGAACTGGAAGCTGATCATCGAGAACTTCATGGAGTGCTACCACTGCGCGACCATCCACCCCGAGCTCACCGAGGTGCTGCCGGAGTTCGCCGACGGCTTCGCCGCGCAGTACTTCGTCGGCCACGGCGCGCTGTTCGGCGACGAGATCAAGGGCTTCACCGTCGACGGCTCCGAGGGCCTGGACCGGATCCCGGGGGTCTCCGAGGACCAGGACCGCCGGTACTACGCGGTCACGATCCGCCCGCAGGTCTTCGTCAACCTGGTGCCGGACCACGTGATCATCCACCGGATGTTCCCGCTCGCCCCCGACCGCACGGTCGTCGAGTGCGACTGGCTCTACCTGCCCGATGTCGTTGCTGAAGGCAAAGACCTGACCAAGTCCGTCGAGCTCTTCCACCGGGTGAACCAGCAGGACTTCGACGCGTGCGAGCGCTGCCAGGCGGCCACCGACTCGCGGATGTACGCCGACGGCGGCGTCCTGGTTCCGAGCGAGCACCACATCGCCGAGTTCCACCAGTGGGTCCTCGACTCGCTCAACCCGAACACCTGACGGCCACCCCGCGCACCCGAAGGAAGAAGATCGTGACGACGAACGACACCGCGTTGGCGGGCACTGTCCTCGACCGCAGCCTGGCCGACCTCGACCCGGAGATCGCTGCCGCGGTCGACCTCGAACTGGTCCGCCAGCAGACCACGCTGGAGATGATCGCCTCGGAGAACTTCGCGCCGCGGGCGGTCATGCAGGCCCAGGGTTCCGTCCTCACGAACAAGTACGCCGAGGGTTATCCCGGCCGCCGGTACTACGGCGGCTGCGAGCACGTCGACGTGGTCGAGCGGCTCGCGATCGACCGGGTCAAGGCGCTGTTCGGCGCGGAGGCGGCGAACGTGCAGCCGCACTCGGG
>NZ_JBFAHB010000054.1:0-65153 GCF_040653975.1 Kribbella sp. NPDC050820 | reverse complement strand
CCCTCCCCGGCTCGGTTCAAGCCAGGATCTCTCCGGGAAGCTGGTCAATTTTCAGTTGCCGCCCACTGGTCAGTTTTCAGCTGCCGTCGACAACCTCGACCTTGGTCTCGGGCCGAACCTATGACTGCTGAACTTGCGCCCCGAGGGCTGATTGCGGTCTGTCGGTGATGAGTCAAGGCTCTTACTGGTAAGGGACTCATTGACTGCGTAGCGCCTGGGCGCCGAGTTCGAGAAGTAGGGGAGGAAGGCGTTGACGCGGTCGTTGGCGACAGGTCGAGCTGACTCTGCGCCTGGTTGCCGGTCTCGGTTCGTCTCAGATGGCGCCTCGAGACGGGGCGCTGGTTCACCCAGCGCGTCGACCCGGTAGCAAGCCTGAGGTCACCGTCCGTGCCGACCGGTACTCGGTGTGGAGCCGTGTGATGGAGCGTCAGGTCAGACCTTGCGCATAGTGACGGGAGAGGTGCCCGTCGGCGGGTTGGATGCCGACGAGCGAGACGTCGGCAAGCCCCGCGGAGTGCCGCCGAGGTCCCCGACTGCCGCAACGCGTTCGTAGCTGTCGAGGGCTCGGTGGTAGGCGTCGAAGCTCCTCCACCGAGCAAAGGCGACGCAAGATTGTGCTGGACAGATGACGCAGGAGCGGAAGACATCCTCGTCTGCGCGCCAACCCCATCGGCGGCAGATCGTTGGGGCCGGAGAGGTCCGGCGCCAGACCCTGAAGCACCAGGATTGCGCTGTAGCCGTACTGCGGCCTAGGTTGCCGCGGTTGGATCCCTCGACCTGAGCGGCGGATCTGTGACGCGAGTGGTGACGATCACGAGCGTCCTCGCGTCTGCGCGAATGAGCCGGTCCCGTCGATCGGCGACGAACTCTCTCCGCATACGAAGCGATAAGGCGAGGAAGTCGCGGCGACGTCTGCGTGGTACTGGGTCAGTCGTGGGCATCTATGAAGGCATTGAGTAGTTTCGCCTCGGTTGAAGCTACAGCAGCCAGCGCTGCGGTTTGACCATCGGGGAACTGCGCGTTCTGGGTACTGAACTTCAGACCAGCAAGTCTAATTCGGTTCACGTCAGCTACCAAGGACCGGTAGGCGCTGAACAGGTCGTCCGTGCCGGGATCGGCGCCCGCCGCGGCAAGCGCCAGCCCCATTCTGTCCAGCACCATTCGTTTGTGTTCAGCGAGGATGTGAATCAGGCGATAGTCGTAGCGGAGGAGGCCGTCCCGTGCCGCGCGGACGTGTGCGCGAGCATCGTCATAAACCTCTAGCCCATACTTCACGCGCACAGCGTCCGACACCTGCGACCGGCGCGAGTACCACCAATACCCGTCGTAGGGGTCGAATCCGGTCGGCGATTCGGGTCGAAGGTAGCGCGTCATTCGCTCGAGCAGGGCGGCGACGTTGAGCGGCGCTCCGGAAGCGACACACGGTTCCAGCCGTTGAGCAACAGCAGTCATCTTGTTCCAGCGTGCGGAGTACTTGATCTGCTCGATACCAGAGCGATATGCGCTGTCCAGCGCGGCTGCCGGGACTGTGAGCTCCCTGATCGGCCGTTCGTCGTCGAACCCCACTGCAAGAAACACGTTGTCAAGTGCGTCGTACCCGAAGATGAGTAGCTCATGCAGGAAGGGTTGGGGCGTGGCACGCAGTCGGCTCTGATCAACGAAGACGATGACATAGCTGCCTGCATCAAGCGCGTCGATCAGGTAGCTGCTGACCTTTGTTATCCGGTCCGCCTCGAAGAGGTCGAGTTGATGAGTAACCAGTACCTCGCGATACGCGTACGTGTCGTTGAAGTCGATCCAGAAGACGCCGCCGTCGCGGTCGATCTGGTATGAGTGCAGCTCGACGAAATGTTCCTGGAACCAGGTATTGTGGCCGGTGCCAAGAACCACGCACAGTGACAAGGCGCCACTCGCGTAGTTGTTGAAGCTCCGCTGGAGCCTGATCGGCAGCCTGATCGTGGACATCAGGTCCCCCTCGGTCGATCGCGGAAGAAAGGACGATGTTGGGGTGAAGATCAGCGGGTGACGGCAGGGTCCACTTGATGCGCTCGCGGCAGTGGAGGCATCCCCTGGACGACCTCTTGCACGCACGTCTGCAGGATCTCCTCGGCGGCGCCCTGCGGCACACACCAGGTATCGGTCATCAGTCGCATTGTCAAACATTCGCCTTCGAGACGCGCGTTCAGATACAGAATCTGGCTTTCGGAATCTTTTCCGTCTGTCCATTCGAGCCGGTCCAGGGGAAAGTCGGCCACAGACGGGAACTCATGGGCTTCAAAGTTGTAATAGAGCGAGCGAGCCACACTGAGGTACGATGCGCGGTCGTCGTTATGAAGAGTCTGCCGGACGTCGCGTGGATTGGTGTTTGCCCAGTGAAGTGAATCAAGTAGCTTTCTGGCAGTATCCAGCAATGGCTGAGGCGATTCTTCCAGGCATACGACCGTGTCACGGAAGAAGCAGCCAACGGATTTCCTGAATCCACCCTTGAATCGATTGTGTGTAACGATCCAGAAGGCGTTTTGATCGTTGCCGGTCACCGACCTTACGGCACGGGAGAATGCGGCCAACGGGACTGCCGCGCGCGGAATCCTGTTCTGAATGGCAAGCGCTCGAACTGCTCGGCCGGCCGCGACCGATGACACCTGAACCTGCCTGTATCTCGGTAACGAGGACGTCATCTGTCGCGTGAAGTGCGTGCGCGGGACACGCGCCAAGGTCCTCCGCCAATGGGCGAGGCCCTCCTGGTTTGCTTCTTGCCCCTGCGACGACAGTTCCCATTCGGCGCGATCGACGGGGTGCTTGAGGTCGGTAGGCATCTTTCGAGCGCGTCCACACGTGAGGTCGGCAAAGTCTTGGCGCAGAACTCCGGCACTCCAACCGTCCAGTGCCAGATGGGAAGCCGTCAGCAGTATCTTGCGAACATCGGTGCCGTCGAGGATCAGCGTGAAGTGGCATTGTGGGCCTGTGAAATTGTCGAACCTGCCATTGACCGTTGCGGCGACCTGGTCGGTCGACAAGATCTGAGGAGCGATTGAGATGTTGAATGCTCCGTTGCCTCCGGTCTCCTGCATAATCGTACCGTCTGGTCCGGAGTAATAGCGGGTCCGCAAGGTCTCGTGACGCGAGACCAAAGCAGCCACGAGATCCACTGCGTCATCGACGGCGACAGGACTTACTGTGTCGAGCTCAACGCGCACATTGTACTGCTGATCGTAGGGACGCACCTGCGACAACCAGTCCCACATGTACAACTGTGACCACGACATCGGACCGACCCTTGGCTCGACTCCCCGGATAGCAACGGTCCTGTCCGTGAATCGATCGCTGACAGTCATTCTCGCAGCATAAGAGCGTCTATCTCCGATCTACTATGGTCACTGTTGTCCGGCCGGATGTATTGCTGCGCCGTTGACCCGCCGCGTGCGGCCGCATTACGGTGCGGAGCATGGGTATGGCTGTCGGTGAACGCGAGACGCAGGTCCCGTCCACCGTCGGCCGAACCGACGAGCGACTTGGCTTGGGATGGGTGGCCTGGCGGACTAGCCGGCTCCTCAGCGCTGCAGTTGCCCTGACTGCGTTGTTCTCCACGCTGACTCCGTTCGGTATCGCCGCCACCGGTGGGTTGTTGCTCGACCGATTGCCGGATGCCATCTCCGCTGGCTGGCCGTCCGCGGCGGCCGAGCGGATTGTCGGTCTGCTGGCGTTGGTCGGAGTTCTGATCCTCGTACAGACCGTTTGCTCCGTCGGTGGACAGGTCGCCGGGGAGATGCTCGGCGACCGGATCGATATGAGGCTGCAGCGAAATCTGATGGCCCGCGTCATGGCGCCAGCCGGAATCGCGCATCTGGAGAACCCGGACACCGTTGATCTCATCTCGACCGGCCGCGACGGATTTTCCCAATGGCTCAAGCCAGGCCGGATTCCGTCGGACGTCGGCGGTCTCATCTCGGGTGCGCTGTGCGTCACCGGCGGGTGTGTGGTGGTGATGACAGCCTCGGTGCCCATGGGACTGGCGGCGCTGCTCACGGCGGCTTGGACGATCTACGAAGGCCAGCGAATCTCCACCCGGGCGGCGGAACGGCATTACGGATCGTCGGTGGACTCCCGCAGGGCGGAGTACTGCTACGACCTCGCGACCGAACCCGCCGCGGGCAAGGAGGTCCGGATCTTTGATCTGGCCGGATATCTCCTGGCGAGGTTCAACGCGTCCTGGACCGCGGCCAAGGGGCGCGCGACGTCGATCAGTTCGGTTCGGGAAGGCGTCTCGCTGTCCTTGTTCGTCGCGGTCATGTGCGGGTTCATCGTGTGGCTGGTACGGCGTGCGACCGCGGGCGAGATCGATGTCGCGCTGTGCCTCGTCTATGTGCAGGCAGGTGTCATCGCGGCTGGGGGAGCGGCAGCTCTGGACGGATTGCTCCCGCGGGTCCAGCTGGCGATGACGACGTATCAGCGATACCGCGCGGCGATGGCCGCCGCGCCGATGGCCGCGGCGATCGCTCGGCGGGGTGACGGCGCCGTTCGGCCGGACGGCGGTATCCGGTTCTCGAATGTCTCGTTCCGGTACCCGAATTCGACGCGCGACGTCCTGCGTGGAGTTGACCTCTTTCTCCCGGCGGGGAAGTCGGTGGCGATCGTGGGACTGAACGGCGCCGGCAAGACCACCTTGCTCAAACTGCTGTGCCGGCTGTACGAACCCACCAGCGGCTCGATCGAGGCCGACGGAACGGACATCCGCACGCTCGACTTGGAAGTGTGGCGCAGGCAGCTCGCGGCCGTGTTTCAGGACAGCGTTCGGTGGGACGTTGACGCGGCGGCGAACATCGCTTTCGGCGCGGTCCAGCACGCGGACGATGTCGCCGGGCTGCAACGGGCGGCGGTCCTCGCGGGTGTCCAGACGACAATCGAGCGCTTGCCTCTGGGCTGGGGGTCCATGTTGTCGACACAGTATGCGGACGGTGCCGATCTGTCCGGAGGCGAATGGCAGAAGCTGGCGCTCGCCCGAGCGATGTTCGCGACCTCCCACGGCGCGAAGGTGCTGATCCTGGACGAGCCCGCCGCGCACCTGGACGCGCGGTCGGAGGCCGCTCTCTACGACAAGTACATCGAGCTCACCGAAGGCCTCACCACCGTGGTGGTCTCGCACCGGTTCTCGACCGTGCGGCGGGCGTCGCTGATCGTGGTGATCGACGACGGCAAGGTGGTCGAGGAGGGGTCGCACGACGAGCTGATGCGGGAGCAGGGCCGTTATGCGCGGCTCTTCACCCTGCAGGCCGAGAGTTTCGCGGACGCCCGGACGGACGGGGCCGGCGCATGAAGCGTGAGGCGCAGGCGTTGCAGTTCATGTTCGGGCTGATGCTGGAGTCCGATCGCAGGCTGCTGGCGGGACACGTCGCGGTCACCCTGGCGAATGTCGCGGCGGCGCTGCTGCTGGCGATCGGCATCCGGCCCCTGATCGACGGAGCGGTGGCCCGTGATCACGGGTCTTTGGTGCTCGGTGGCGTGGTCTCGTTGATCGGCCTGGTGGTCATGCTGCTGACTCCGGTCGCGCAACGGAACATCGTTGCCAGAAGCATCGAGAATCTCATCGTGGTGATGCAGCGCAAGATCATCCGGGTGGCGTCCGAGGCGCCGGGCGTCGAGCAGTTCGAGGTAGCCGGCTACTGGGACAAGCTGCAGGTCATGAAGCGCAATCTCGGCTCGGTTCTGCAGGGCCTGATGGGTCTGTTCGTGGCGCCGGTCGTGACGCTGCAGCTGATCATTGCTGGGGTCGTGCTGTTCCAGGTCAGTCCGTGGTTGTTGCCGTTGCCGGTCGTCATCGCGCCGGCGCTGTGGCTGAACCGCCGGGCAACCGCGATCGACCAGGCGAGCGAGGAGCGAGTGTCGTCTGCGCGACGGGTTGCCAGTGGCCTGTTCAACGCCGCGTCGAGCCCGGACGCAGGCAAGGAGATCCGGGTGTTCCAGCTCCGCGACGAGCTCCTCAAGAGGTACGACGCCCAGGCTGGCGATGTCCTGGCAGACCGAGCGCGGGCTCGGGCGGCCGGATTCGGTCTCCGCGTGCTCAGCAGCCTGCTCGTGGCCGCTGTCTTCATCGCGTCGGTGATCTTCGTAGCCAGGTTGGCCATCTCCGGCCGGATCTCGTTGGGCGACGTCGCGTTGACCCTGAGCATGGCCGGCGTGCTGGTGGCCGCGACCAACACCTACACGGGCCTGTCGAGCGTGATCCTGCGCGCGGTGACTCTGGCGCAGAGCCACCAGTCGCTGATCGACGAGATCGAGGTGCGCTCGGAGTCGTTGCGGGCGGCAGGTCCGTCGCCGCGACACCTCAACGGTGCTGCCGGAGAGCCGATCAGGCTCGAGAATGTCTCGTTCTCGTACCTTCCTGCCGCCGGAAACGTGCTGAGTGACGTCAGCCTGACTTTACCCAGCTCCGGTGTGGTCGCGATCGTCGGCGAGAACGGGGCAGGTAAGACCACTCTGGTCAAGCTGCTCAGCCGGATGTACGCCCCGACGACGGGCCGGATCCTGATCGGCGATCAGAACATCCGCGAGTTCGACCTGAGCAGCTACCGTTCACGACTGTCCGCGTGCTTCCAGGACTTCGTCCGCTACGAGTTCTCGGCTCGCGAGTGCGTCCGCATCGGTGCTGTCGGTACCGACGACGGCGCGCGGACGGAGCGAGCACTGGAGCGCGCGCGCTGCGGGTTCGTTCACGATCTGCCGGACGGTCTGGACACGCAGCTGGGGACAGGCTGGCCCGGTGGTGTCGATCTGTCGGGCGGTCAGTGGCAGCGACTCGCGTTGGCGCGATCGATGATCCGTGACCGGCTGCGCTTGGCTGTCTACGACGAGCCGACCGCGGGGCTGGACCCGCGGGCCGAGTACGAGATCTTCAGCGACATCGCCGGCCCGGCACGTGGCTCGGCCGGGCTGACGATCCTGATCTCGCACCGCTTCACGACTGTGCGGATGGCGGACCTGATCATCGTGCTGGAGAAGGGCAGGATCGCCGAACAGGGTTCGCACCCCGAGCTGGTCTCGTCCGGCGGCCTCTACGCCGAGCTGTATGAACTCCAGGCCCGCGCGTACCGCTGAACGGGTCCGCATCACCTGTTCGACTGCGGACTTCCACAGTTGAACAGCTACCGGTTGCTCACAACCGCACCGGTAGCGCGCGGAAGCCGGTGGCGGGGAAGTGCAGCATCTTCAACTCGGCGTCCGGAACGGCGAGCTTGAGGCCGGGCAGTCGCAGAAGAGTGTCCAGCCCGACCGCGAGCTCGGTGCGGGCGACCTGATTGAAGTTGCAGTAATACAGACCGTGCCCGAAGGTCAGGTGCGGGTTCGGGTCACGGCGGATGTGGAACTCACCGGGCCGCTGGAATACCTGTGGGTCGCGGTTGGCAGCACCAACGTCTAGGACGACCATGTCGCCCTTGTCGATCGTCGTGCCGTCGTACTCGAAGGCCTCGAGGGCGAAGCGATCGGTGCCGCCGATATCCCGAACCGGAGTGGGATTGAAGAACCGCAGTACCTCTTCGACAGCCGAACCGGTCAAGTCCGGGTCGGCGAGCAGCAACTCCCGCTGATCCGGGTTCTGGAGGAACAAGTAGAGTCCGTAGCTGATCGCATGGCCGCTCAACTGCCAGCCGAGGCCGAGCATCCAGGTGACCAGGGTCGCGGCGCGCCCGAGGTGCAGATCGTCCATCGGCATGCTGCGCATCAACCGAGTGAGAACATCATCCGCGTCCTGATCGCGACGTGACTCGATGAGGGTGTTCACATAGAGGTTGAGGTGGCGCATCGCGATGGCAGCCTGTGGGTAGACCCGGCTCTCCTGGGCTTTCGCCCATTTGGTGAACAGCTCGCCATCCTCGACGGGGATCGCGAGCAAGCTGCACACACCATGCAGAGCGAGCGGCATCGCAAATGACTCGACGATGTCGACCGGCCCTTGCCGACTGGCAAGCTCGTCGGCGAGGCGATCGGCGCACTCGGACATCGCCCGAGCTGTCGTCTCGACGGCCGTCGGCTTGAAGAGCTTGCTCACCACGGCCCGACGCCGGGTCCGTTCGAGCTCGTTGGCATCGCCGTCGTCCACCGGACGCCGGGCCAACCGGATGTACACCCGGTGCATCGGTGAGTCGTTGGCCCAGGCCCCGGTGTCCTGGCTCGGCAACGCCAGGGAGAGTCGCTGGTCGGCCATCAGGTCCGACACCTGACGGTAGGACCGTGCCTGCCAGGCCTCGCGTCCGTCCGGTGTCGTCATCCGCAGCAAGGTCATCGTGGGGTACCTCGCCGTGGCCGGCCCGGGTCGTTTTCCATCGCAGCAGCCTCCCGAACACGTAGGGATTCCGCCGACCGTAGCAGCAGCCCGCGCCGGTGGTATTCAGAACAGGTTGGTCGAGGCGACGGGGTCTTTCCATGCCCGGCTGCTGCGGACAACGTCGGCCCTTGGAGCCGGCTGCCCGAGCCCCGGAGAATGTATTGAAGACACAGTTCGGCGGCCGGAGGGACTCTCGATGGTTACGGAAATTCGGGCGGACGGCGGATTGGATTCCGAGGCAGCGGAATCTCGTTTCCTGCAGATCGTCGGTGAGGTCCTGGGCGTTGATCCGGTTCCGCCGGACCGGCATTTCCTTGAGATAGGTGGCGATTCGCTGTCGATGGCGATCGTCATCGACTGGGTCGCCCAGGAATTCGCGGTCGAACCCGAACTCGACTGGTTCTTCGAGATCGACACGATCGGCGACGTCGCTCGGCGCTGGTCCGAGAAAAGGGCCGCCTCGTGAGTCTGCGCGTGGTGGCGCCGCTGTCGTTCAACGAAGAACAGGCGTGGACGGAGTTCGGTGCCGACCGGGAGACGTTCTTCAAGCGTGGCGCGCTGCTGCGGGTGCCCCTGCGAGACGAGGTCTGTGACCTCGCGCTGCGTCGGCTGGTCAACGATCTGACTCAGCGGCACCCGCTTCTGCGGACGGCCTACCGAGCTGCCGATGGCATTGGTGTAGCGCGCGAGCTGCCGGCGTTCCACCATGAGATCCGCCGCGCCGACGCGTGTGAGTATCCGGTGGACGGGCTGTACCCGGACCGTTTGGGCCCGGAAGACCTGGTCCGGATCTGGCTCACTCCGGGACCTGACGGCGGCCGGGTGCTCTACTTCGATATGAATGAGATGGTCGTCGACACCGGCTCGACTGCCCGGCTCGACCAGGACGTGACCCAGTACCTGAGCGGTCCCGGGGGGCCGGCGCGACCGGCGAACTGGGCCGCGGTGCCGAGCCCGACATATCGCGACTTCGCGACCCGGCAGCGCGCCGGCGACGTCGCTGCGGACGACCTGATCTACTGGCGGACAACGCTGAAGGGCATGCCGGCGAGCGGGACGCTTCCGGACGAAGGCGCCGACCCGAGCGGCGACGTGGCCGGTGAACGGGTCTGGGTCCTGCCGGACGAGTTGACCGGTACGTTCCGTGAGATCTGCCGCCGGCATCGGACCTCAGGTTTCATGACCGCGGTCGGACTGGTCTCGGTGGTCTTCAGCGCCCTGTGGGATCTGCCGGAGGTCACGCTCGCCACCGCCAGCAGTCTCCGGCCCGGCGACTTCCAGGAGGTCGTCGGCAACTTCAACAGCAACGTCGTACTGCGGACCGCCACCGGGCCGTCGACCAGCGTGTCCGAGGCGGTGGATTCGGCCCGCAGGACCGTGCTCGGTGCGCTGCGGCACCCCGTCCACCATCGGCAGTTGCGATCGTTGCTGGGTGTCGAGCCGGCGCCCGCGCGGGTGCACTACCTTGCGTCGAGCGACCACTACCACAAGCTTCTCGACTCGAAGCCGGCCGGAGCGGAATGGGCCGAACCGGCAGAGTTCCCGGGATGGCCGTTGGAGGTCGGCTTCGCGGAGGACAGCGCGCATCGCATCGCCATCTGGCTCCAGTACGACCCGCGCCGTTTTACCCACGAGCGAGTCGCGAGCATGCTGGCCGGGTTCCGAGTGCTGCTGACCGCGCTGGCCGACGGACGCGACGCCACCGTGCACTGGGTCGGCGGCCGGGCCGCTACGGCGGACATGAGGTGACCAGCCCGATCTGGCGAAGCCTGCTGCCGGGCGACATCGCGGTCGCGGATGCTGATCCGGCCACCGATCCGCCACCGCTGCTGAGGTCCGAGGAGTCCCTGGTAGCCGGCGCGGCCGCGGGGAGACGCAGAGAGGTCGCGTGGGGCCGGGCGTGTGGCCGGCGCGCACTTCGGTTGCTCGACAGCCCGGAGGTTCCGATCTTACGCGGCGACCGGCGCCAACCGCTCTGGCCGACCGGGTATGTCGGAAGCATCAGCCACTGCCGTGACTACGTCGTTGCGGCCGTCGGCAGGCGGCGCTCGTGCCTGTCGGTGGGCATCGATGTCGAGCCGCTCGACAGCCGAATCGGGCCGGACACCGTCGCACACGTTGCTGCCATCGACGAACGCGAGTGGCTCGCCGGAGAGCCGCGCTCGATGACCTTGATCGTGTTCAGCGCCAAGGAGAGTTTCTACAAGGCGTGGTTTCCGCTGACCGGAGTTTGGCTGGACTTCCGCGATGTCGTGGTGTCCTTGGCCGGTGGCACAGGTACATTCGCGGTCTCCGTGCCGAACGTGGCCGAGGCGCATTCCCCAGAGCGGTGGCGGCACGCCCGCGGGCGCTTCGCCGTGCAGTCAGGCCGGGTGCACACAGCCTATGTCGTGCGGCCGGTCGCGTGAGCGACTCCGGGCCAAGTTCCGCCAAGCTGAGCGGATACACATTGCCGCTGACGCCGGCCGGGACCGGGAGTCTGGTCCCACCGCCGCCCTGGCACTTCTCCGGTGATGTCCTCTGGATCGAGTACCGGGCGGATCCGGCGGCGGTGGCCGCGTTTCTTCCCGACGAGCTGACGCCGGTCGAGTCGCCCAAGAATGCCGCCATCGGCTTCTATGACTGGCAGTGGTGCGGTGACGCCGGTACGGAGCTTGCCGATCCCGCCACGGCCCAGTTCCGTGAATGCATGATCGCTCTGGACGCCCGGCTCGGACCTGAGCCAGTGTGCCGGGTCCCTCTGGCCTGGGTGGACAGCACCGTGCCGCTGGTCCGGGGATGGCTGCAGGGAATGCCGAAGATCCCGGGCGAGGTCGCTCTCACCCGGTCCTTTCCGGTCGGCCGGGCTACGGCGCAACGATCCGCCGGTGGGCGCTTCCACGGCGTCGTCTCGGCGGGTGGCCGAAGGCTGATCACCGCGTCCGTCGAGCTCCGCGGGCGTTCGCCCGCACCGGTGCTCGCGACGCGGCCCTTGATCCACACCCGCTTCGATCCCGGCTGGGGTCCGGAACTCCCACCCCGGACCGAGCCCGTCCGCAGCAGTGTCGACGGCGTGCAGACGGGCGCGGCGTGGTCCGGATCCGCTGACCTGACCTTCGGCGGCGAGCTCGGGGAGTTCGCCGCGCTGGCCCCGGTCTCCGTCGGGGACGGCTACGTCTTCTCGTACGCCGAGACGCTGCGGCCGGGCCGTCCGGTCGAGGTCAGCTCTGGTTGAGAACCTTGAACAGCAGTTCGGTTCCGCGTCGCAGTGGTTCGACCGGCTGCGCGGCAAGCGACAGCCTGACCCCGGACGGATCCCCGTAACGCCGTCCAGGGGCGAAGTCGACGCCGGCTCGTAAGGCCGACCGACGGACGTCGAGTTCGTCCAGTCTCGGCGGGAGTTCCAGCCAGACGAAGTACCCGCCATGGCACGGAGCGATTCGAACATCCTCGGGCACCTTGTCCACCAGCGACTGCTGGACAGTGTCGCGACGCCGTTTCAGCTCGGCGCGTACTTGGGCAATATGAGCCTGCAGGGCTCCACTGAGCGAGGCATTCGCGAGCCCCATCGCGGTCAGATGCGCCGGTCCGCCGCCGCTGAGTCGCTCGCCGTCGTCGGCGATCGCCCGGCACCGGGCCTGATCTGCCACCAGGGCGCCGAGGCGCAAGCCAGGGGCGACGACCTTCGAGAAGCTGTACAGGGCGGTGTGCCGGCCCTTGTCGACGGCCTGGGACCAAAGCGGGACCGGCTCCGGGCCGCCGTCGAAGCCAAGGTCGAGATAGGCGAGGTCCTCGATGATGTGCAGGCCGGTCGTGGTGGTGAGCTCGATCAGGCCTGCGCGGACTTCGGCCCCAAGCGTCCGCCCTGTCGGATTGTGGTAGGTCGGCACCAGGTAGAGCGACGGCCAGGCACCGTCGCGCCGATAGGCCCGCAGGCTGGTCCGGAGGACCGCAGCGGGATCGATGCCCGACTCAGCCGCCGGCAACCTGTCGATGCGAACACCGCGATCGGCGAAGATCTTCAGTGCCAGGTCATACGTGGTGAACTCGGTGATGACGGCCGCCCCGGCCCGTTGCAGGCCGACCGCGATCGCGTTGAGGGCGGCCGAGGTACCCGCGGTGGTTACGACCTCGTCCGTCGCGCAGTGGGGTAGTCGCGCCGCGACGAAGGCCCGCAACGGACCAGGGCCGGCGTTCCCGCCGTACCCCAAGGCAACATCGTGCTGGCGGCTGATCGCCGTCGACAGCGCATCCGCGATCCAGGGGCCCGGGAGCAAGGACGGGTCCGGATACCCGGGACCGAGATCGATCAGATCCCTGCGTAGGTCGCCCTGTCCCGCCCGTTGCCACCACGGCCCGGTGCCGCTCACGACGACTCTGCAGTGGACTGCGCTATCTCGGGACGAAGACACGGGTCCAGCGGCTCCAGGCGGAATCCGTCCGGGTCGGCGCTACCGAGCCCCGCGACGAGGATGGCCGTGGACACCGGGATCCTCCGGTCGCCGCGGACGGCGTGAGCGTCGAACCGCAGGTCCATCAGGCTGTCCTGGAGCACCTGGTGGAGCCTGATCGTGGCAACCAACGTGTCGCCGACGATCGCGTCGTTGAGCATCCGGACCCGGAACCGAGGCACCTCGAGGTAGCGACCGTTCAGGACCCGGGTGGCGCTCGGCGAACCATGGTCGGTCAGGTAGCGGTCCAGAGCCTCCTCGAGAAACCGGGCGTGAGCGACGTGCCGCATCCGCCCCCGGTAGCCTACGTCGCCGGCGAGGACCTGCCGACGCAATTGCCAGCTGCCGGGCGGCACGCCGTTGGACTCGAGATCCCGCGCCTCGAACTGGGGATCATGGGTCGTTACCGCGGTGCCGAGCGCGTCGATCGTCCTGACGGCCAGCGGGTCCAGTTCCTCGGGCAGTACGGCGTCGACACCGGGCGTTCGCACCATGACCACGGTCACTCGGGCACTGGCGATAGGCGTCTCGTCGTCCGCCCCGGCGAAGAGTCTGACGGTGAAGTACCGGCTGCCGACGGGCTCGGTGCGGGTGACGATCAGGTCGTCGGCACGGAGGCTCCGGTGCAGGATCGCCGATAGGTCGGTCAGGCAGAACTCCAGACCGAACTCGCCAGCCAGCCGGCCGAACGGGAACGAGCGGATCCGGAACCACTCGGCCACCGCGGACTCGGCCAGCGCAGCCGTCCCGGCGAGGCCGATCCGCAGGCCGGCCGAGAACGTCGCCGGGTCTGGACGGAACTGGCTCGTGCTCGTGCGGCCGGGGCCCTTCAGGGTGATCCCGCTAGCTTGACTCATCGCGCTCCAGCCTCTTTTCTCCATCCCGCTTCCGGGCGATTCGGGCCATCGATCGGACCTGAACAAATGCCTCCGCGAACCGCGGCTTGTTATTGTCCGAAGCCCCAGTGGAAGGAGTTCGTCCAGTGCCAGCCAGTGGTATTCCATCAGTTAATCTCACCGAGCTGGAACTCCTGGCGGAGGCGTCCGGACTGAATCTCGCCGACGGCCATGCACGGCATGCTCTCAGTGTCTCGCAACGAGATATCGTCGAGCGAATGCCTGCTTTGTTCTCGTTGGCGTCGAAGTTGTCTGTCCCGAATCTCGACCGGGCGCTGCACAGTGCCTTTCTGTCGATGCTCGGCCAGGCCACGGCGGTTGATCGGGCCAGCGTTCTGAGTTGCTATTCCTCGTCCGTCGCCACCGAGATCGCCGGCCGCGCGATGTATTCCAAGGGTGTGCGCCGAGTCGGCCTGGTGCACCCGACCTTCGACAACATTCCAGACATCCTCGCCGGTGTCGGGCTGGAGTTGCTCGAGGTCCCCGAGGAGAGCCTGCTGGATCCGGCTGCGGGCTCCTGGCCCGATCTGGACGCGTTGTTCGTGGTGTCGCCGAACAACCCGACCGGCGCGGTCCTCGATGCGGAGGCGCTGACCCGGGTGGCGGACTGGTGTGCCGACCGGGGCGTGGTCCTCGCGCTGGACACCTGTTTCCGTGGGTTCGACCAACGAGCTTGGTTCGACCACTACGCGATCCTGGAAGCGTCCGGGACGGACTGGTTCGTCGTCGAGGACACTGGCAAGCTCTATCCGTTGCTGGATCTCAAGGTCGGGCTGCTGGTGTTCCCGGCGGACTCGCCGCTACCACTGCGCCGGATCCATACCGACATCCTGCTCGGGGTTTCCCCGATGATCTCGATCGTCGTCCTGGAGCTGACCCGGGACGCGGCGTCCGGGGGCGGGCTGATCGAACTGCACCGGACGATCGCGGCCAACCGGGAGATCCTCCGGCAGACGGTGGCCGGTGTCGGCTACGACGCGTGGTGCGACCCAGGCAGCCGGATCAGCGTGCAGCGGATCCGGCTGCCTGGGTCCGCGAACGCGGTGCGCGTGGCCGCGGACCTGCGAGACGCAGGCCTGCACGTGTTGCCCGGCACTAAGTTCCATTGGGCCCGACCTGGGGAGGGGGCGAGCCATCTCCGCGTCGCCCTGGGACGCCCGGCCGACGCGGTCCGGCAGGGCGCCGGACTCCTGGCGGATCGGCTGGCAGCCCTTGCCTCGTCACCGGAGGTGGTCCGCGCTAGTTGAGTGCGGTCAGGCCAGATCGGGGCAGAGGGCCTTTCCGTTGGTCACGAACAACTGCTCTGCCAGGCCGGCTGGTCGCCCGGCAATGCTCTTGAGCAACCGCTGGACGGGGTCCGCGCCGCCCTCCTCGTGCGGATAGTCGCTGGAGAAGACGTAGCAGTCGGCGAGACCGTACCGATCGACGTACTCGCCGATCGGTTCCCAGAAGAACGGCGTGACGCGCACCTGGCGACGCAGGTACTCGGACGGCCGGAGCGGGAGCCGCCGCGGCCGGACCTCGTAGTAGAACCGCTCGCTGTGGTCCAGCAGTTCACCGAGCGGACCGACCCAGGAAGCGAGGAACTCCAGTACGCCGACCCTGAGTCCTGGATGCCGTTCGAGCACGCCGCCGAGGACGAGCGAGGACACGAAAATCTGCGGTGAGAGGTGGCTCATCGCCAGCGCGAACGGCCCGCCTTCCGCGCCCATGGCCGGTCCGGAGTCCAGTGTGGTACCGGACGTCCAGGCCTTGTCCAGGAAGCCCTCGTCGGCACCGGAATGCAGTAGCAAAGGGATTCCGGCGTCCGCCATGATCGACCACAATCTGTCCCAGCGTTCGTCGGCCGGCGAGAGACCGCCCGGCGGCCGGGCGCAGTGCACCATGAAACTGTGGGCGCCGTCCGCGGCCAGTTCCTGGGCGCGATCGATCACGTCGGCGTCCTGGAGGCGCAGCACCGACGTCGGCCGCAGTCTGCCGCCGGACGGCCGGGCCCACTCGAGTGCGAACCGGTTGTAGGCGCTTGCCGCCTCGGCGGACCCAAGGATTTCGGAGTTGAGGACCTTGGACACGACGCCGTCCGGGAACAAGATTTGCCGGTCGATGCCCATCAGGTCGACGTGCCGCATCCGGTCATCGAAGTCGTAACCGCCGGCGGTGTCCCAGTCCTTGACCTTCCAGACATTCGACGAGTCGACGACGGGCCGCTCGCGGCTCAGCACGTCCTGGAACCCGAAGGTCCGGTCGTGGATGGCCTGGAAGCGACGGCCGAAGGCGCCGAAGGCATCGTCGAAGCGATCCGGCGCAACGTAGAGGTGTGTGTCGCAGTCGACGAGTCGGCCACGCAGAGTCTGGTTGTCGGTCATCTCAGCCCCTTCGCCACGGGCGGTCCGGTGCGCTGCCGGCCTTTGCTGCTCGGGCGATCACCCTGGCATACTCCGATCGGCACAAACCACGCCGGAGTTGACCGCAGATCAGGGTTCCGCAGCGATGGAGCAGCCGATGAGCTCGACCTGGAAGAACCTCCCCGACCTCCTGCGTGGCTGCGCATCGCACCGCGCCGACGTCGCACTGGTGGCCGACGAGCAACGTGCGCTCACCGGCCGATCTTTGCTTGCGGCAACACTCGGCGCGGCCCGCGTCCTAGCTACGGACGGGGTCCGGCCCGGCCAGAAGGTCGTTCTCGACACCCGGTCCGCGGCCTGGACAGATCTGGCCATCGCATACTGCGGGATCACGTGGTTAGGCGCCGTGCCGATCCTGGTCCAGGCCGGTGCGACGATGACGCTGGCCGCGGAACTCGCCGGTCCAGGGCCGGTCGTACGGCCCGGGGAAGACCTGACCAGCCGCGCGATCTCGTCCGGCGGTGGAGGGGCTGCGACCGCGGATCCGCCAGCGGCTGTCTCTGCATCGCTCGACATCGTTTTCACGTCCGGGACGACAGGCAGTCCGAAGCCGGTCAGCTCGAGCCACGCGGACTGGATGATCGCCGCCCGCCCGGAGATGTTGCTGAGCTCAGGGCGCCGTACCGTCGTGCACGCGGGGATCCCGTTCGCCGTGAGCGGAGGAGTTCACGGAATTTTTCTCAGCCACCTGCTGCGAGGCGTGACGAGTGTCGAGGCGCCGGAGCCAGTTGCGGTCGCCGCGATCGCGGACCACTGGCAGCCGATCGAGTTGCACCTCACTCCGTTCGGGGCCCGGGCTGTCCAGAGTGCGCTGCCGCGAGATCCGGATGCCGCAGGTTGGACGAGCGGCGTACGGGTCATCCGGTTGGTGGGAGCCGCGGCGCCGGACGCGGTGCGAGAGGGGTTGCTGTCCGGATTCCCGCGGGCTCGGTGCGTGTCGGTCTACGCGCTGACCGAGGGTGGCGCGGCCTGTTGCGTCGACGTCGGCGGTGGCGCGGCTGGCCGGATCGGCCGACCGGCCGAAGGGACGGAGATCCGGGTGGCAGATTCGTCGGGCCTCCCAGTGAAAGCCGGGGAGTCGGGGGAGATCCTGATCCGTGGCCAGGTCGCGGGCCCGCGGTACACGGATCAGCAACTGGACCGGGAGTGGCACCTGGACGGCTGGACGCGAACCGGCGACATCGGGGTGGTGACTGGCGACGGTTCGGTGAGCCTGGTGGGCAGGGCGCGCGAGATGATCATGCTCGGCAGCGGCCGACTGAGTCCCGAGGCGGTTGAGGCGATCCTCCGGCGGCGAGTCGGCGACTCGATCGGCTTCGCTGGCGTCGGCCTCGAGACGCAGGGCCGGTCGGACGACATCGCAGTGCTGATCGACGGCATGGCGACGGATCCGGCCGCGCGGGAGCTGGCCCGGCGGCTGAGCGAGTTGAAGGGCCCGTTCCGGCCGGCGATTGTCGACTTCGGTCCGATCCCGCGCACCGAGCTTGGGAAGGTTCGCCGGCGTGACGTGCTGCTCCGGCTGCTGGCGAAGCAGCATCGGCCGGGATGATCGGTCTGCTGTTCAACTGTCCGAAATGCTCAGTCGAACACCTACTGGGCGGCTTCATCGAGCGTCCGGGCGAGCTTCTTGGGCGCCTGGCAACGCCAGGCGTCGGTGAGCAACTCCCGCAGCTCGCGCGCATCGATCGCGTCGAGGCGCACCAGGACCGCCGGGAACCCGTTGTAGTGCGCGTCGGTGAAGTACTTGGTCGGCGCGGAGGCCAGGATCGCCTCCTTCTCCGACCCGGCGCAGCGAACCGCCAGTACGGACGGATCGGGGACGCGGCGCTCGCCCGCCGCGGGGCGCCGCAGGTACGTCCAGGCGAAAGCCTTCCCGAGGACGCTGAACCGCACGCTGCGTCTGACCGACTCGTCCTCCGCCTCGGGCAGGCTCAGGGCGATCCGCCGTACGGTCCGAAGATCGACCATCCCAGCCTCCGAGCGTATCGTCGCCGACCACGAGTCCACCGGCGCCCCGACGGGGAGCCTATCGGTGCTGAGGCGGCGATGACATGACCGGACCGCACCCCGCGACGCCGGATCCCGCCCGGGCGAGATCCGAGCGGTATGGCGAGGTTTGGGACGACTACTTGTTGTCCCGCCTGCTCGCCGGCCCGGAGATTGATCCCGCCGCCGTTGCCGTCCACACCGACCGCGGCAGCTGGACCTACGGGATGCTCGACCGCGAGGCCGAGCGGATCGCCCGTGGTCTCTGGGCGCTCGGAGTCCGGGACCGGGACACGATCGTCGTCCAGCTGGGCAACCGGATCGAGTTCGTCACCGTGTGTGTCGCGGCGTTCCGGATCGGGGCAGTTCCGGTGCTGGCCATGCCGTCGCTGCGAGCGGTCGAGATCGGCCGGCTGGTTGACGCGACAGACGCCGGCGCTCTCGTCATCGGCGGCCTCGTCGACGGCTTCGACCACCGCAGCCTCGCCCGGTCACTCGGGCTCCGGGTTCCGGTCGTGGTTGCCGGCGAACCTGAGGAGTTCGTCGCTCTCTCCGAGCTCGACGGTCCGGACCGCCAGTGGCTGCCCGCCGATCCCGGTGACGTCGCCCTCGTACTGCTGTCCGGCGGTACGACCGACCGGCCGAAACTCATCCCGAGGACCCACCAGGACTACGGGTTCCAGCTTCGCGCCACCGCCCAACAGTTAGGCGTCACCCGCGACTGGACCTATCTGGCCGCGGTACCGGTCGCACACAACGCGGCGCTCGGCTGTCCGGGCGTGCTCGGCCTGCTCCGGCTGGGCGGCGAGGTGGTCCTGAGTCCCGGTCCGGCGCCACACCAGGCCTTCCCGCTGATCGGGCGGCATCGGCGACGGCCGATCCTCACGACGCTGATGCCCGCGTTGCTGGACATCTGGACGGCGTGCTCGGCCTACCTCGAAGTCGATCTGACCGGCACCGTCGTCGAGGTCGGTGGGGCCTCCATGGATCGGGGCCGGCTGGCGGCCGCGGAGGCCGCTCTCGGGTGCGTGGTGACCCGCTGGTTCGGCATGGCCGAAGGTCCGCTGTCCTTCACCCGTCCCGGGCAGCCGGACCGGTTGGACCACGAGGGCAGAGCATTGTCGGTGCTGGACGAGTTCCGGATCACCGACGCCACTCACCGCCCGGTCCGAGTCGGGGCGTGGGGCCAGATCGAGGTCCGCGGGCCCAGCACGATCCGCTCGTATCTGGGCGACCATCCGGCCAACACGACCCACTTCGACGCGGCCGGGTTCTTCCGTACGGGTGACCGCGGACTGATCGATGCCGAGGGCAACCTACAGGTCGGTGGCCGGATCGACGACCTGATCAACCGCGGCGGCGAGAAGATCGCGCCGGAGGATCTTGAGCCCCAGTTGCGGGCCGCGATCGGAGTCGATGTCGCGGTCGCGGGACGGCCCGATCCGCTGTTCGGGCACCGGGTGGTCGCGTTCGTCGCTGCGGACGCCGCCGGCCTTGATGTCGACGACGTGCGACGGATGCTCCGCGAGCGTGGGGTCGCCGAGTACAAGCTCCCGGACGAACTGGTGGTGGTGAGCAGTCTGCCGCGTACTGCGATCGGAAAGATCGACCGGGCCGCGCTGCTGGCCGGCCTCGATGACCGATGAGAGGTGACCGCCGTACTCCGCTGCGGCTCGGCATCGACTTCGTCGAGGATCCGCATCCGGTGCTGCACCGCTTGCGGGCCGACGATCCCCTCGCCTGGATCCAAATCCCGTATGGCGCTCGCGGCGTCCTGATTACCCGGTACGACGACGCACGTCAGGTGCTAACCTCCGGCGACGTCATCAAGAACATTCGGCCGGCGTTGGGCCTCGCTGCGGGTGGCACGGTTCGGCCGACGGTCTCCGCGCATCTGCTGAACAGTGACGGCGCCGATCACCGTCGGCTGCGACGATGTTCCGCGGACGCCTTGCGGATCACTGCGGTCGAGCACTGGCGGGGGATCATCGAGGAGACCGTCGCCGAGCAGACCGAAAGGTTCCTGTGCGGCCGGACCACTGGAGATCTCCGGGTCTGGGCGGACCGGATTCCCGAGGCCGTGATCGGGAAGGTCATGGGCCTGACCGACCAAGAGGCCTCTGAGCTGGCGGACCTCAGCCGTCCGCTGGTGGACCAGTGGCACCGGGGTGAGGTCGAAGAGGCCACCCGAAAAGTTGCTGCACGCATCGATCAGGTACTCGGAGCCGAACGCGGGCCGTCGGGTGTCCGGACATTGCTGGCTGCGCATGAGGCCCGGATCCTGGACCGGCGCGAACTGGTTTCGAGCCTCTTTCTGACTCTGTTTGCCGGCCTGGAGACGGCCGCGGCGTTCCTGGGCGCGGCCGCGTTCCGGCTGCTCGCCGAATACGGTTCGCTGTTGGCGATGTCCGACGACAGTGGCGACGTCCTCAAGGAGTTGTTGCGGTTGGAGCCGCCGCTGGCGATGGCGACTGTTCGTGCGGCCCGCAACGAACTGCTGCTGCCGTCCGGGCCGGTTCCGGGTGGCGCGCTGATCTTCGTGTCACTGGCCGCCGCGAACCGCGACCCGGCCCGGTTCGAGCGCCCCGACGAACTGCGGCCAGGCCGGGGTGGCCCGGTCAGCCTGACGTTCGGAGCCGGCGACCACTTCTGTCTCGGACACGCACCGGCTCAGCTCGAAGTCGCTACCGCACTGGCCGAGCTGGCCCGGCGCGCCCCGCGGCTCCGGCTACAGCCGGAGTCCGCGGTGGGGTTCCGTCCCAGTGTGTTCATCCGGACGCCGGATTGTCTGGTCGTCCGTTGGGACTGACCGCGCCAGAATCCGGGCGAAGCCGGAGGCCACTGCCTGCGCGGTGTCGTCGCGAACGACCGAAGGCTGCCACCGAAGCACCGACCGGACCGTCGTGGCGTCCTCGATCATCACGAGTTCGAGGGGGAACCGACTCTCCAGTCGCGGGGTGACGACCTCCAGCTCGACAGCGCCGTACCGGCGCGGCGGCGGCAAGGCCGGAAGGTACTGGAAGGCGACGTCGTCGAGCCGGCCGGGCTCCGGCCGCGGGCGGAGTGTGGGGTAGCTGAACCCCGACCACGGCTCCACTTCACGCACCCGCGATGCCAACCGCCGGGAGACGTCAGGCAAACCATCGTCCGGGCTGATGTCGAGCGGGATGATCAGAAGGTTGGCCAAGGGACCTACGACCTGGAGCAGCTCGGACCTCGGACGATTCATGACGGACAAGGTCGTGGACACCAGCGGTGTGGTTGGCTGCATCTCAGCGAGGGCCTGTAGCCAGGCGGCCATGGTGAGGACTACGACGGTGTGGCCCTGGCTCGCGGCGTGCTTTCGGGTACGGCGCAGATCCAGCCCGAGCGGGATCGGGATCGACCGGGTCGGTCCCCACGCCTCCATGCCAGGGGTGATCAGACTGGACGGGGCGAGCGGTTGCAACAGCCGCTCCCAGTAGTCGCGTTCTCCTTCCTCGAGTGCGGTCTGACGGCGCCGCCATTCGAGATAGTGGCGGTATTGCCAGGGCCGCCGCGCTGGCCGGTCACCGGCGAGAACGGCTGCCAGCTCGTCGGTGATGAGCTTCGTGGACCAGGCGTCGGTGACCAAGTGGTGCAAGGTGAAGCACAGGAAGGAGCGCTCGGCCGCCACCCGGAGCCAGCGCGCCCGCCAGGGCCGGATGCCGGGATCGATCGGCTCGCCACGTTCTCGGGCTACCTCGCCGTCGAGCGCCTGCTCGTCGATCGCCTCGGCGGGTAGCAGCACCTCCATCCGGGGCTCGATCCGTTGCTCCAGCCGGCCGTTGCGGGACTCGAAGACGGTTCGGAGTGACTCGTGCCGCGCGACGACGACGTCGACGGCATCGCGCACCAGACCTGGGTCAACGCGGCCGCGGAGCTCGAGAATTAGTGGATAGTTCAGCGCCCCGAGCATTCCCCGTCGACGGTGCAGCGCCCACAGCGAGCGCTGCGTCGTCGATGCTGCCAGCCGCCGCACCTGGTCGGTCAACGGACAGCTCTTCCCAGACCGCTGTACCTCTGGTTGCCCTGATAGCGCTCCCGCAACGTCATCGGGACGTCGTCGGTGCGGATCAGTCCACGCCGCCGGAGTTCGGGCATCAGCAGATCGCACAGATCGTCGACCCCGGAGGTACCCGGAATGGGGGAGAGGTTGAATCCGTCGATACCGGTTCGCTCCAGCCACTGCTCCATCCGGTCCGCAACCTGGGCTGGGGTACCGACGAGACTCATCGGGCTGAACCGATGCAGTTGGCGCTGGGTAGCGATCCGGTCGATCAGATCCAACACGGTCAAGGGCCGGTCGTCGCTGAGACCTCCGAGGAATCGTTTCACCGAGAGCATGTCGGCCGGGTCGATCTCGGCCAGGGGTTTGTCCGGCGGGTAGCTGCCGAGGTCGACCCCGGTCCAGCCGCACCACTTCGCCAGAAGGCCGCCCGGACTCGTCCACTGGGCGAATTCGCGGGCTCGTTGCCTGACCTCGGCATCGTCCCTGCCGAGCAGCAGCGACAGGCCCTGGACAATCTTGAGGTCAGGTCCGGCGCGCCCGCTCACGCCCGCCAACCGGCGCAATTCAGTTACCTGCTCGGCGGCCTCCCGGAATCCTGGGGCGACGATGAACACGACCTCCGCGAAGGTGGCGGCAAAGCGCTGTCCCCGCGGTGATGCCCCGGCTTGATAGATGACCGGGGTGCGCTGGGGCGACGGCTCGCACTGGTGGGGTACGTCGAGGTCGAACCACTTCCCGTGGTGGTGGATCGGCCGTACGTGGTCCGGATCGGCGAAGACGTCGGACGCCGCGTCGCGTCGTACCGCCTCGTCGTCCCAGCTGTTCTCCCACAAGGCGACCGCGGCCAGCAGGAATTCCTCGGCGCGGTCGTAGCGCTCGTCGTGGTCGGCCGGCTCGGACATGCCGGTCGGTCCAGTGAGCCGCTGGTCTGAGGTGACGAGGTTCCAGGCGATCCTGCCGGCGGTCAGGTGATCCAGGGTGGAGAAGACTCGGGCGCAGTCGTACGGGTGATGGGTCGAGGTCGAGTAGGTCACCGCGAACCCCAGCCGCGAGGTTGCGGCCGCTAGCGCCGGGACCACCAGCAGCGGGTCGATCGCCGGAATCTGTACCGCGTGCCGGACGCTCGCCGCGAAGCCAGAGGATCGTGTCTGGAAGGTGCCGGTGATATCGGCGAAGAACAGCGCGTCGACGCCGCCGTCGTCCAGCCGCCGGGCGATCCGGGTCCAGTGGGCGAGCTCGCGGTATCCGGTGCCGGAATCGTCGCCACGATGTCGCCAGAGGCCTTCGAAGAGCGGCCCGGGTGTGCACTGGGTCAGCACGTTCACATACATGTCGTCTCCAGCTGCCCTGCGCTACTGTCGGGCCAGGGATGGGGTTCGGTCCGCGAAATCGTACGCCAGGTTTCTTGGCAATTCAGAACCATCGGAAAGGCCTGTTCAGGACGTCGAAAGGAACAGCCATGCTTTCGTCCAGCAATGGTCGCGACGCGATTCGTGCGATTGTCGCCGAACTTGCGCCGCGACAGGTCGAAGACCTCCGGGACGAGTTGCGGTTGGTCGACGATCTCGAGTATTCGTCGCTGGCGCTGACGGAGTTGGCCTTCACCCTCGAGGACGAGTTCGACCTGCAGCCGATCGACGAGCCGACGGCGCGCGCGATCAGCACCGTCGGCGACATCTGTGACCACGTCGAGGGTGAGTTGCGGACCAGGAGCGAGGCCGCCGCCAACGTCGGCCCGGCCCTGCCTGGCAACGCATGAGCGCGCTGGACCGGCCCGTGGCCGACGTCCTGCGCGAGCTGGTCGCGGAGGTCAGCGGCCGTCCCCCGGAGGCCGCGGAGCCGGACTCGTCGGTCTGGGATCTCGGCCTCGACTCGCTCCGGCAGATGATCCTGGTCGCCCGCCTCCAGGCCGCCGGTTACGCGACGGACTTTGCCGAACTGTCCTCGGCCGGTACTTTCGGAGAGTGGTGCCGCCTGATCGACCACACGTCCGCGGTCCAGTCCGGAGAAAATCCGTCCGGACTAGCTGTGAACGCGTCGGCCGAGGGCGCCGACGAGACCCTGATTCCGTTCACTCCAATGCAAACGGCGTACTGGCTCGGTCGTGATCCGGAGTTGTCGCTCGGCGGAAAAGCTGCGCAATACTATGTCGAATTCGACCAGGCACCGGAAAGCGCGGCTTGCGTCGACGGAACGCAATTCGTGGAGCGGTTGCGGGCTGCGGTGCACCGACTGGGAGAACGGCATGCACTGCTCCGGGCGCGGGTCGTTCCACCGGACCGGCTGGAGATCGGGTCATCGGCCGGCTGGGCGCCCACGATCGACGTCTTCGACGAACGGGATCTCGCGCAGCAGCAGCTTGCCGTCACGTTGCGGCAGCGCCGCGCGGACTGGGCCCGCCGGGTCCTGGATGTCCGCGCGGGGGAGATGATCGCGCTCGCGGTCAGCCTCCTGCCCGCGAATCGGCTCAGGGTTCATCTAGTGATCGACATGCTGATCGCGGATGGGGAGAGCTTCAGCACCCTCCTCGGCGAGCTGAGCCTGCTGGTGCGCGAGCCCGGCGCTGGTCTTGGCGCCGTTCCGCCATCGTTCCGGCAGGCTGCGGACTGGTGCCGAAGGCAACCAACAGAGATGGACCGGCGCTTCTGGTCGGAGACCGTCGAGAAGCTCCCGCTGCCACCATCATTGCTGTCCGGTGCATCCGACTCCCCGGCCGGCGCCGATCCGATCCGGCGCCAGGTGTGGATCGAACCGCGCCGGCGCGAGCTGCTCGAGCAGTTCGCGGCAGCGCAGCGGACCACAGTTTCGGCGGTGGTGGCCACCGTGTACGCGGAGATCGTGGCCCGCTGGAGCGGCGTGCAGCAGTTCAGCCTGAACATCCCGGTCTCGCTGCGCAGCGACGTCCGCGACAAGTGTGCCGGCACCGTGGGGGACTTCACGGATTTCGCGCTGGTGGCGGTGGACCTGGCCCTGGGCGACTTCGCTGATCGTTGCCGTGCTCTGCACGGCGGGATGTTGTCGGCCTTGTGCCATCGCGGTGTCTCCGGGCCTCAGCAGCTGCGGATGCTCAGCAGGCGGGAGGGGCAGGCAGTGACCGCGCCTGTCGTCTTCACTAGCATGCTCGGGATGGGCGAGCTGTACAGCCCGCAGGTTCGTGGCGCGCTCGGTGATCCTGTCTGGACGAGCTCGCAGATTCCGCAGGTGCTCCTGGACTGCCAGGTGCTCGACGACCAGGGCGGATTCACGGTCAACTGGGATACCGCCAGTGGGGCCATCGCCGACCAGGTGTTCGACGCGATGTTCGAAGCGTTCGTGACCGCTCTCCAGGGATTGGCCGATGATGCACGCGCGGTCTCTGTGGCGGTTCCCGCCGAACAGATGGCCGCCAGGCTCGAGAGGCGGTCCGCGGTACCCCGGGCCGACCGTCCGCTGTTCGCCGACTTCCTCCGGCAGGCGTCGGTCCGCCCCGAGGCAATCGCAGTTGTGTGCGGCTCGGAGCAGATCAGCTATGGCGAGCTCCGGGCGAGATCCCTTCGGCTTGCTGGCAGCCTGGCGGAGGCGCCCGCCCATCCGGTGGCCGTGTGCTTGCCGAAGGGTATCGACCAGGTTGTCGCGGTCCTGGGGGTGGCGCTGTCGGGTTCGGCGTACGTGCCGATCTCGCCTGGGCAGCCCGTGCAGCGTCGCGACGAGATGCTGCGGGCTTCCGGTGCGCGGATCGCGATCGTGCCAGTCAGCGCCGACCGCGGCGGGTGCGCAGCGGGTTGGCCTGCGGCCGTAGTGCCACTGTCTCTACCGGAGCTCCTCAACCGGCCGGGTGCGTCCGTCGAGCTCGGCGCGGTCGACGCCGGGGCGCCTGCCTACGTGATCTTCACCTCTGGATCCACCGGCCCGCCCAAAGGCGTGGTGATGTCGCATCGCGCGGTGATGAACACATTGGACGACGTCCGCCGCCGGTTCGGCCTGGACCAGCGCGATCGGGTGCTGGGCTTCTCACAGCTCGACTTCGACTTGTCCGTGTACGACATCTTCGCGACGCTCGGGGCCGGTGGCGTGCTGGTGTTGCCGGAGGAATCTGTGCAGCTGGAGCCGGCCGAGCTCCGCACGTTGTGCGTCCGCCACGAGGTCACCGTCTGGAATTCGGTGCCGGCGTTGTTCGACATGGTGCTGACGGCAGGGCAGGACGTGGTCTGGCCGTCGTTGCGGCTCGTCCTGCTGTCCGGGGACTGGATCGCGACCGAGCTGCCGGACCGGATCCGCGGGTCCGGTGTCCGGATCATCGGGATGGGCGGCGCCACGGAGGCGGGGATCTGGTCCAACTACTTCGACGCCACCGCGAGCGACCTGTCCGGGTGGATGTCAGTACCGTACGGCGCTCCGTTGCGGAATCAGGCGTTCCGGGTCGTCGGTCCGGATGGCACCGACTGCCCCGACTGGGTCGCCGGGGAGCTCCTGATCGGTGGTGACAGCCTTGCCGACGGCTACCTGGCTGACTCGGATCTGACGGCCCGCAAGTTCGCCACCGACGGGCCGGACCGCTGGTACCGTACCGGCGACTTCGGACGGTACCGGACCGGCGGGTTGCTTGAGTTTCTCGGTCGACGGGACGACCAGGTAAAGGTCGGCGGCTTCCGGATCGAGCTCGGCGAGATCGAGGCGGCCTGCCGTCGGTGCGAGGGAGTCATTCAGGCTGCCGCTGTCGTTGCCGGGCAGCGCAAGCAGAGCATCGTCGTGTTCGTGACCGGGACAGATGTCGCCCCCGATCCGGCTGGTTTGCTCACAACGGTGGGCGACCAGCTGCCGGCCTACATGGCGCCGCGGCGGATGGTCGTCCTCGACGAGCTCCCGCGGACAGCGAACGACAAGGTCGACCGGGCGGCGCTGGTGCGCCTGGGAACGGCGGTGCTGCGCGGTGCTCCGAGCAGTACCGGCGGGCCGGACGACCCGGTGCTGGCTCTGGTCAAGGCTGCCTGGCACGAGGTCTCTGGGCAGCGCGGTGCGATGGACGAGAACTTCTTCCGGCTGGGCGGCGACTCACTGAGTGCACTCCGGCTGCTCGACCTGCTCGAACGACGGGGCCTGACCGGCGGCAGGCTTCGTCGGCTGGTCGAGTCGGCCACGATGGCGGACTTCGCCGCATCCCTCAGCCTCGGACCGAGGCCCGCGTTCCCGGCACACCCGGAGCTACGGCCCGATGCCGAGATTCCGCTCACCCAGGTCCAGCGGGCGTATCTGTCCGGCGAACGGTCCGGAAGCCGGCTTGGTGGCATTCCCGCCTTGTCCTGCTGGGAGTTCAGCAGCATCCGGCGGGTCGATGCGGACCAGCTCGGACGTGCGGTGGCCGCAGTCGTGCGCCGGCATCCTGTGCTCCGCGCCGATATCACCGAGACGGGGTTCCGGATTAGTCCACCGGATCGTGACCCGGATCCGGCGCCGGTGTTGGTGACCGATCCTGACGGCTTCCGGCATTGGCAGGATGCGGCCCGACAGCTTCGGTCCGGCGAACGACGCCGTCCGCTGGATGTCGCCGTGTGTCGGGACGCGGGCGGCGATCGGGTCGGTCTGGTCCTGGATCATCTGTACTTCGACGCCGTCAGCGCGATGACGGTGATGAACGACCTGGGCGACATCTACTCCGGGTCATCAACCGATGTGGGCGAGCACCCGCGACCGATCGCCATTCCGGCCCGGGTACGGCCGGGTGATCGGGCCTTCTGGGAGTCCCGGCTTCTCGGGATTCCGCCGGCTCCGGTGCTGCCGACGACGATGTCGCCTGCGGCCGTGGACCGACCGCGGTTCGCGCGCCGATCGGCCCAGATGGGACCGGCCGAGTGGCGCCAGGTCCAGGACGCGGCGGCACGGCTGGGGAGCTCCGCGACCGGAGTCCTGCTGACCGCCTTCGGCCGTTGCGTCCTCGTGAACAGCGAAGCCCCCGCCGGGACCATCGTGGTGACCACCTTCGACAGCTTGGGGTCGCAGCCCGGCGACCGGGAGGCGGTTGGTGACCGGACCGAACTCCTGCTGCTGTCGTTCGATGCCGTCGGCAACAACTTCGCGCGTGACGTGACCAGCGTGACCGCGGGACTTGCCGATGCCCTGGATCATCGCACGATGTCGGGCCTCGCGGTGATGGCCGAGCTCGCGTTGCGCGATCAGGCGCTCGGACCGGCGGTCGTGTTCACCAGTGCCGTCGGCCTGCCGCGCCGGCGCGAACCGCTGCGACAGTCGTTCGGGACGTACTCCTCGGGAGTCTCGCAGACACCGCAGACGGTCCTCGACTGTCAGGTCCTCGAGTCCGGCGACGGCCTGCTGATCTCGTTCGACTTTGTGGAGCAGTTGCTGTCGCCCGAGTATGTCGACGGTCTGGTCGAGTCGATGCTGGATCAGCTGCACGCCCTCGCTGCGGGGCGCGATCCGGGGCCGCCGGCAACTGTTCCGCTGACGCCTGGTACGGCCTATCACGACGTACCGGGGGAGGAAGCATCGGTCGTGATTGCCGGCGACCACCCGCACAGCGTGGCGAACGACGAGACCCGAACGCTCGTGCTGGAACTGTGGAGCCGAATGCTCGGACAGCCGGTGACAGCCGCCGACGATTTCTTCGACATCGGTGGCGATTCGCTGGTCGCCGCGCGTACGGCGGCCGCAATCCATGGGCGGATCGGCGTCGAGATCGGGCTGGGCGAGGTCGTGCGGTGCCGCACCGCGGATCGGCTCGCGGTCCTGGTCGGCGGTCGTCAGGCCGAGGCGGACATGGTCTCCGGGGCAGTCTGATGCCGGCGTCGTTCACCTCGAGTCCGGTGCACCCCGCCTATCTGGTCATGTTCCCTCATGCGGGCGCGTCCGGCAGCTACTTCCGCGACTGGGCGGACCTGCTGCCCGTCGATGCCGGCATGGTTGCCGCGACGTATCCGGGGCGTTCGTACCGGGTCGACGAGCCGCTTCGCGAGGACATCGAGGTGCTGGCCCGGGAACTGGCTGTAGAGCTCGACCAACTGGGCGGGCGGCAGGTGTACTTCGGCCACAGTCTCGGCGCGCTGGTGGCCTACCGGGTCGCCCTGGTGGCCGCCCGGCCGCCGGAGGCTATCGTCGTGTCGGCTTGCGGCATTCCACAGGCCCCGCACCTTCGTCGCGGTGGCAGGCTGGGGGATCGCGAGATCTGGACCGAGGTCGTCGCGCTGGGCGGAACGCCGCCGATCCTGGTTTCCTCGGGGGAGTTTCGTGAGCTCGCAGTCCCTGTCCTGCGCAGCGACTACCGGCTGGCCGCCTCCGCCGGCCCTGGATCGCGGCTGCTGGAGATGCCGCTCGTAGCTTGCGCCGGCGACGCGGACCCGACTGTGTCGGTGGCTGACATGGCGGGCTGGATCGGTCTCACCGCGGCGGCTTTCGAGTTGCGGGTTTTCGAAGGCGACCACTTCTATCTCGAGACAGCGCGCAGCGATTTGGTCGACCTGTGCCTGGGACTGCTGCGCCGGAGCGCGCCATGACGACCCCGGCTTCCGCCATGCCGGCGAGGGATCTCTCGGGTATGCGGGGCGGGATGTGGGCGGTGACACCGGTCGGTGCCGCCCTCGCCCAGACCGCGCGGGCACTGGCGGACGACCTTGCGCGCGTCGCCGTCGACCCGGACCACGAGCGATCCTTCCCTCAGCAGCGCTGGGCGAAGCTCCGCCGGTCCGGCCTCCTCGGAGCGACGGTGCCTGGAGAGTTCGGCGGTCCTGGATGCCAGTCCGTTCATGACCTCTGCGTGGTTGTTTCCACGGTGGCCGGTGCTGATCCGTCGACGGCGTTGGGATTGTCGATGCATCTGGCTGTCATGTGGTCTCTCACCGCGGGCAGCGGGTTGGCCCTCCGTGATCAGCTATTTTCCGACCCTGCTGGACGTGTCCTGCTGCGCGGCGCCGCTCGTGGTCGGATGGTGGCCTGCCTGGCGATCTCGGAGCTCGGCCGCCCCCTGGCCGAGCCGCGAACGACCGCCATTGAGTCCGGCGGACGGATGCGGGTCACGGGGACCAAGTCGTTCTGTACGAACTCGCCTGCCGCCGACCTCTTCGTCGTACTGACCCGGATCTCCGGGCTCCACGGCACCGACGACGTCGGCATCGCCCTCGTCCCCCGGGGGACCCCGGGGGTTCAGGTGGTCGACGACTGGCGCGGCCTGGGAATGGCGGCTTCCGGCAGCGGGACGGTGCGGTTCGCCGACTGTGATCTCGAGCGACGTCTCGTCGTACCGCTCGGAACCTGGGGCGAGACACCGGCACACGTGGGCTCGCTCTCAGCGACCGGGACGGTTGTGGCGGCGGCAGTCTTCCTGGGGATCGCCGAGCGCGCGCAGCAGCTGGCCATCGAGCATGCCCGGCGGCGCGCGTCGTCGGCGGTCGAGTTGCTCGGCCGGAACGAGGTGGACCTGTTCCTGATGCGGTCCGCCATCGCGCAGGCAACCGGTCTGGTCGACACCGGGCCGACCACGGGCCGTTGGTCGTCGGACGACCTCCAGGCAGCGCTTTGCTCTGCCTCCCTCGGAGTCAGGCAACTGGCCGTCGGTGTAGTCGATCGCGCGCTGACCTGCGTCGGCGGCGCCGGCTACGTGGCCGACCACCCGCTGGCGACGCTATACCGCGATGTCCGGGCCGGCGGCATGCTCCGGCCGTACTCGTTCCTCGACGGGCCTCGGTTGCTCGGGACTTGGCGGCTGGGCCTGTCCGACGAACAGGACGCGCCATGATTGCGCGCGCCGCGGAGTCGGCGGCGACCGCTCTGGGCAGTCGCCTTCAGCGGCAGGCGCTGTGGTCCGCCGAACTGTTGCTCATCGGTGTCGGCCTCGATCTGAACCTGTATCCACTGCTCGACGGTGTCCGGCGGACGTCCGGCGAAGTGGCCGACGCAGCGGGAATCGACAGCCGTTATGCGCGGGAATGGCTGGAACAGCAGGCGGTCGCCGGCGTGGTGGAGGTCGATCCGTTGACCGGCGGGTTCGGGCTCCCGCCCGGTCACGCCAACGTGCTTCTCGAGCCAGGCAGCAGTAGCTACGCAGTCGCTGCGTGTGTCCGGCCGCTGCAGGGCATGTTCAGGTTGCGGGCCGCGCTGGCGCGCGCGTACCGCTCCGGAACCGGACTGGACGCGCAACTGCTTGGCGATTTCCATGGCGGCGAGCTCAACACGTCGTTGTTCCGTCGCGACTTCCTGCCCTGGTTGCTCACGGCGCTGGCGGCCACCGGCCGCTCCGTAGCGGACGTGGGGAGCGTGGTCGACATCGGTTGTGGTACCGGCGAGTCGAGCTTCGCAATGGCACGAGGACTGCCTGGCGCGAGTGTCCTCGGAGTCGACGTCGATGGACCAGCTTTGGCTCGGGCAGCCATTCAGCGAGCTGGCAGTGAGGTCGGGCGACGAGTCCGGTTCGTTCACGCCGATATCACCGAGGCCGAATTCCCAGCGGCCGATCTCGTTTGCATCCTGGACATGTTGCACGAGGCCCCTGATCCGCTGGCGGTGCTCTCGTCGGCCCGCCGGCTGGTCAGCGCCGGCGGCGCGGTCGTCGTCTTGGAACCGCGCGCCGCCGAGGTCTTCGGGCCGAACGGCGACGACAACGAACGGTTCCTCTACTGCTGCAGTCTCCTGCATTGCCTACCACTTGCGCGGGCGGCCGACGGGGCAGTCGAGCCGACCGGAGCGGTGCTCCGGCCCACCACCGTGCGGCGTCTGGCCAGAGCCGCCGGCTTCACCAGGTCGCGAACCATCGAGCTGCCTCAGCCGCCGGACGGGTCGCGCCGGCACCTGAACCATCGGATGTACCTGCTGGAGGAAAGCTGATGACGATGTCGGATGCACCGGCGCAGGCACTGCTGGATGCGTGCCAGGAGAAGGGCATCGCACTCTGGGCGCACGACGGGCAGTTGCGCTATCGGGCGCCTCGCGGTGCGCTCGATCCGGGCCTGCTGGGCGAGTTGGCGAAGTACAAGGCCGAGCTTCTGCAGGTGCTCGAGGCGCCAAGCGGGCCGGTCGTCCGTACTGATCCGGCGGCGCCGTTCGCGCTGACCACGATGCAGTCCGCCTATCTCGTCGGCCGTGGCGACCAGTTGCCGTTCGGCGGAGTGGGGTGCCACGGTTACGGCGAGCTGAGCGCGCCGGACATCCTGCCCGACAGGCTGGAACAAGCTTTCCGCGTCGTCATCGGCCGCCATCCCATGCTGCGCACACTGATCGATCCCCACGGTACTCAGCAGCTGCTGCCCGATCGGCCGCCGTTCGTGCTTGCTGTCGCCGACCTGCGAACTGGCACGCCGGCCGAGGCCGAACATGAGCTCAGCCGAGTCCGCGACGAGCTGAGCCACCGTACCTACCAACCTGGTGAGTGGCCGCTGTTCGGCCTGCACCTGACCCGAACACCTGGCGACGATGTCGCGCACCTGTCGATCGACTTCCTGGTGGCGGATTTCGTCAGCCTGCAGATCATTCTCGCCGAGCTGGAAGCGGAGTACCTCAGACCGGGAACGCTGAGTCCGGACGGTCCGGACGCCCTGTTCGCCGACTACGTGCGGCAGGTCGCGGCAACCCGCCGGTCAGCGGCGTACACCAGGGACCGGGAGTATTGGCTCGCCGCGGCGGAAAAGTTGCCTCCGGCACCAGCCCTGCCGACGCACCCGGCCTCGTCGGCACCGAAACGCTTCGCCCGGCTCGGTCTGTCCCTGACGGCCTCAGAGCGCAACCGGCTCGCGGACCGGGCCGGCCGGCACGGATTGACACTGAACGCCGTCCTGCTCACCTGTTACGCCGACGCCATCCGGGAGGCGGCGAGCAGCCCGGACTTTGCGCTCAACGTGACCGTTCTGGATCGCTCGCATCTGGATGCCGAGATGACTCGGGTCGTGGGTGACTTCACCCGGAACATGCTGCTGGCGGTCGATGATCCGGGTAACGCTCCGTTCGCCAGTTGGGCGGCCCATTTGCAGAACCGGTTGCTGGAGGGTCTCGGGCACGGCAACTTCGAGGGCGTCGAACTGCTCCGTGAGTTGCGGCAGCGCGACTCCGGATCGAACCCGATGTTTCCGGTGGTGTTCACGTCGAGCGTAGGGTCCGGCGCAGCGCCGGCGAGGATGACGTACCTGCGGTTGGGGGGCGGCATCAGTCAGACACCACAGGTCTGGCTGGACTGCCAGGTGATGGAGACCGCTGACGGCCTGGTAATCAACTGGGATCACCGTGTGGATGCAGTGGCGGCCGAGGCGCTGGAACGGATGCACGACCGGTTCGCGCAGCACATTCGGTCCCTGGCCAGGCCGGGGGCCGTCGGAGACCATGAATGGATCAGTCCGCCGGCGTCGATGTCCGTTGACAGGCTCCGCCGGTCTCTGGTCGAGAACTACCTTCGGGGTCTGCCCGGGGTGGCTGACGCTGTGCTGCTGGAGGATTCGGAGACCGGCTCCGACCGTCCGGTCGCTGCGCTGCTCGCGGAGGCCACGGCGTGTGCTGCGGGCACGGACAGAGTCGACGAGCCGACGGCAATCGAGTTGTCCGCCGAAGCGATCGACTCGGCTCGCTCGCTCCGCGCGACGGCCGACGACGAAGCAATGATCCGCTTCGCGGACGCGCTGGACCGGGCTGCCCTCCTGCAGATGATGCGGTGCTTATCGGAGCGCGGTCTGTTCGTCGATCCTGGCACACAGCACACGCTGGAGGAGATTCTGTCCACGGCCAGGGTGTCCCCGGCGCATCACCGGTTGGTCCGGCGGTGGCTGGGCGCCCTTGTGGGGAACGATCTGGTGAACCGCACCGCGACGGGATTCCGTTGCCTGCGGGCCGTGTCGCCAGCCGAGTGCGACGCGGGGTGGGCCGCGGTCGAGGCTGCTACCCCGGCTGTCGAGAACCGGTCGGAGCTGATCGAGTTCTTCCGCGCGACCGCTGCCGTGCTTCCGGAGTTGCTCGACGGCAGCCGTAATCCGTTGGAGCTGTTGTTCCCGCAAGCCCGGACGGAGATCCACGAAGTCGCGTACGGGGCGATGTTTACCAGCCGGTACCTCAACCAGCTGCTGTCGCACATCGCCCGCCGGTTGTGTACCGGTCAGAGCGGCGCGGTGCCCAAGGTTCTCGAGGTGGGGGCCGGCGTCGGCGGAACCACGGTCGGCGTGGTGCGAGAGCTCGCCGGTATCGAGCTGGAGTACACGTTCACCGATGTGTCGCAGTTCTTCCTCAACAATGCCCGGCGAACCTTCGCCGACGACCCGCGGTTGCGCTTCGGCCTGTTCGACCTGAACACGGACCCAGTCGCTGCCGGGTACCGGCCGAACACCTACGACGTGATCATCTGTGCGAACGTCCTGCACTATGCCGAGAGTGTCGACGTCGCACTCGGCAGGCTCCGCGAGCTCCTGCGTCCGGGCGGCTGGCTCCTGATGATCGAGGCGACCCGGGACAGCTACCAGATCATGACCTCGATGGAGTTCCTCTTCGACGAGACCTCGCAGCACTTCACCGACGGGCGTGCGGGTAACGACCAGCTCTTCCTGAGCACCGATCAATGGCTGACGGTGCTCGCCGCGACCGGTGCCGATGACGTCGGCTGCGTCCCCGTGGCGGATCCGGTCACCGAACGGATCGGCATGCAGGTGTTCGCCGCCCGGTTCAAGTCGGACCGGGCCAGAATCGATCCGGCCGGTGTGGCGGCGGCCCTCGCTGCCGAGTTCCCGGGGCAGTGGGCCGGCCTTAAAGTCGTCGTACTCGACGATGTTCACGATCCAGCGCGGCGATTGGCCACAGCGGCGGGGTTGCGGACGGTCGCCGCGCAGGCCACCGTCCTGCCGACAGCCGACGAGCCGCCACAAGGACCTATCGAGGAACGGCTCGCCGAGGTGTGGAAACAGCTGCTGCGGCTGGAGTCGCTGGGTCGTGGTCAGCGATTCTACGAGGCCGGCGGCGACTCGTTGCTGGCGGCTCAGATCGTTGCCGCCCTGAACGACGAGCACCCTGCGGAGTTCGGCCGGATCGGGTTCGACGGCCTGCTTCGGCCGATGCTGGAGAACGCGTCGATCACCGAGCTTGCCGAACTTGTTGCAGCGTCGGTTACTACTACCCGCGAGACAGGGGCGACCGACCAGATCGGCGTCGCGGTCGACGATCTCGACATGAGCGTTCGCGGCTACCTGGTCCAAGCTGACGGCCGGGCGGCGCCCGAACTTGCCGCGGCGGCGCGCCGCAGCGGTGTCGCCACCATGACCCTCGATCGGTCCGGACCGGCTGAGCCGGAGGCGCTGCTCGACGCCCGCGTGGGCGCTGCGGTGGCGCGGATTCTCGATGACGGACACCTTGCTATCGTCCTGGCTGGTGCCGGGTCGGACGTTTGGCTGACGCAGGAGATCGCTCGTGAGGTGAGCGAACAAGGGGGCTCGGTGGAGCGGTTGGTCCTCGTCCTCGACCACATGCACCCTGCTCCCGGACCGAGCGGCGGGATGCTGTTGCCGTACGCCGGTGACGTCGACGTCCTCGTGACCGATGGGTCGAGCCGCGCGGACATGGAGATGATCGACGACACCGTTCTGGGTGAGCTGCGGGTTCACGTGCGGCCCGACGATGCTCCTGCCGACTGGACTGCAGCGCTGATCGGCGAACTCCTGGGGTACGGGTGACGGCGGCCTGGCCGCCGGCCCGCCCGATCGTCCTGGTCGGCGCGGACGGCCGGGTCGGTGCCTTGGTCAGGCATCGGCTACTGGCGGCAGACGTTCCGGTGCGGCCGGTCCGGAGGGCCGACGATCTGGCATCGGCAGTGGCCGGTAGCTCGTTGCTCCTTAACTGCGCGTCGCTCACACCGCGACCCCGGATCGAGCTTGCCGAGCTGGCGGTCCGGGCCGGGGTGGGACTGGTCGACGTCGGTGGCCTGCCGGCGCCGCGGGAGCTGGTCGGCACTTTCGGGCATGCCCGGCTTCCGCTGGTGCTCGGGGCTGGGATGATTCCCGGGCTCGCCGAGATGATGCCCGCGTGGTTGACGCCCGCCGGCGCTTCCGGCACCAGGATCGCCGGGTACGTCGTTACCCGTGAGCCGCTCACGGTCGGTGCTGCGCAGGAGTTGCTCGACTCGGGTCCGCGCTCCCGGCGATGGGAATCCGGACGTGAAGTGCCAGCGGTGCCGCTGTGGCTCGCCGGCATTCCGGGAACACCAGGGCCGATGCTCGGACTCCCGGATCTGTCACCCGCGCTCGCGGCCTATGCCGCGCGAACCCAGCCGGCCGAACTCAGCTGGTTCCACTGCCATGAGCCGGACAGCCCTGTCATCGCGCACGAGGATGGCCCGCGACCCACGGCACAGCAGTTGGTGAGTCGGGTCAGCGCGTATCTAGGAGGTCGCGAGTCGCCACAGTTCGTGGCCTGCCAGGTCAGCGGCCGGACCAGTGCCGGTCGGTTCGAGATTGCGGGCGTGCTGGGCGGGATCAGTACCTACGTCCTCACCGCCGGTGCTGCCTGCTGGTTCGCCGAACGCACCCTGAGCCAACCGTCGGAGTGGAGCGGAGGCTGGGCGGGCGATGCGTTCGGCGTCGAGGATCTGGCGCTCGTCGCTCGACGATCGGGCGTCCCAGTCGCGCAGCGTTGGTCCGGCAGCTTGTCGGACTGGCACGAAGGAACGCTGTGACCGGCGTATCGGCGGCGCCGAAGGTGGTTGTCGCCGGGTCGGACTTCGGCCGGACGTACTTGGAGGCTGTCGCCAGAGCCGGCGGCAGGCTCCGGCTCGCCGGCCTGCTGGGTCGGGGAAGCGAACGAACTGTCGCCTGCGCCCGGCGCTACGACGTACCGTGCTGGACCGACGCGATGTGTGTTCCGGAGGACACCGATCTGGTCTGTGTGGTGGTGGGAGAGCAGTGGGACGGCCGGAGGTTGGCCGAGCGGCTGCTGACCCGAGGAATAGCGGTGCTGCACGAGCATCCTGTCCGCGCCGACGACATCGCCGGGCTGTTGCGCTTAGCCGCTCGGTCGGGTGCGACCTATGCGCTGCAGTGTCACTACGGCGAGCTACCCGTCATGCGACGCTTTCTAGCAGCGACGACAGCTCTGCGCGCTCTGGACGGACCCGAACATCTGGAGCTGACGACGAGCCGACTGATGCTGACGGCCGCGCTGGACTCGGCCGCGAAGGTTGCCGGAGCCCTTCGACCGTTGACGGTACTGCGAACATCGGGCGAGGCCGGTCAGCGGTGGATCGAAGCGCGGCTCGGCGAGCTGCCGGTGACTCTGCAGGTCCAGAACACCTACCAGCCGCTGGCGCCCGACAACGGCCCGCGGGTCGAGCTGGCCGTGACGGTGCAGTATCCGAGCGGCGTCCTGACCGTGGTATCTCCGCAAGGCCCATTGCTGTGGACGCCGCGCCTTCATCGACCGCAGGGCTATCGGAATGCGGTCACGATCGGTTCCGTGCCAGACCCGGAGCTGGAGGTGCCGGCCTGGCTCGATCTGACCGGCCAGAGTCCGCCGAGCCGTCGCCGGCAGATCGGCGACCAGTGGCCGACGGCTGTGCTGGCAGGGATCGAGGGAGCCCTCGCGCGCCGGACCGATCGGGTGGCGTCGGCTCGCGTCGCCCAGCGGTGGCTGGGGATCGCGAGGCTGGTCGATCAAGTGGTGGAACAGCTCGGCCCGCCGGAGCTGACGGTGGAGGTCGCGCCGAAGTCGCTGGCGGCAACTGAACTGCTCAGTGCGGCACTGGCTACGCCGAAGGACAGGGGACACGGATGATCACGCTGGGAGTCAACGGATGGTCGGGTGCCGACCACGACGCTGCCGCCGCTCTGGTGATTGACGGATCGCTGGTGGCCGCGGTCGAGGAAGAACGCATCGTCCGGGCCCGGCACGCGCCGGGGCGGCGCCCACTCGGCGCAGTGGCCGAGGTGCTGGCCATCGCAGGGATCACGGCCGCCGATATAGACGTCGTGGCCAACGGATGGTGGCCGGATGCCCTCGGCCTGCCGACCGGCAACGAGGCTGAGCGAGAGGCGATTCGGGCCGGGCTCGCCACCGCGGGCCTTGAGCTCCGGCCGGAGGCGCGGATCGAATTCGTAGAGCACCACGTCGCGCATTTCTGGAGCTCGATCCCCTTCATTCCGGACGATCTCAGCCGGGCGAGCATCGACGGGCTGGTCCTCGACGGCGCCGGCGAGTCGACATCCGGGGCGCTGTTCAGGCTCCAGGACGGTGACCTCCGGCGGGTCTGGCACCTGTCGTACCGGTCGTCGCTCGGACTGGCGTACGAAGTCGCCACCCGGCTGCTCGGCTTCGGGCCGGGGGAGGAAGGCAAGACCATGGGTCTGGCGGCGTACGGCCGGGCGGGCCTGCGGACCCTCGAACCGCCGCCCGACGTACGGTTCGACGGGCCACTGCCCACTTTGGGCTCGCGCTCCGAACTGAGCGGGCATCTACGTGCCGAGCTCGGGCGGGGCTACCGGCTGCTGAACCGCGATGCTTCGTTCAACGAACGTGCGGACTTCGCCCAGGCTGCGCAGCAGATGCTCGAGCACCGGGTGCTGTCCTATCTGGACGAGATCGCCGATCCGGCCGGCGTGCTGGTTCTGTCCGGCGGCACCGCGCTGAATTGCACGATGAACGGCGAGGTCGCGCGTCGATGCGCAGATCTGGGGATCACACTGGTGGTGCCGCCGGCGGCGAATGACGCCGGCGTTGCCATCGGCGCCGCGGTCGCCGTCAGCGCCCGGCAGGCCGAGTGCCGTAACCGGCTCGGCGCGCAGCTCGGACCGGAACTCCTTCCGGGCGCGATCGTCGACGAGCTCCACGGGAACGGCGCGATTGTCTCGGCAGCGGATCCGCCGACCTTGGCCAAGCGGCTGCAGGCCGGGCAGCTCATCGGCTGGGTGGCGGGCCGTGCCGAGTTCGGGCCTCGGGCGCTTGGGTCCCGAGCGGTACTAGCCGATCCCGGACCGGCCGCGATCCGGGATCTGGTCAACGTCAAGAAGGGCCGCGAGTCCTGGCGGCCGCTCGCTCCCTCGGTCACCAGCGACGGCTGGTCCGAGTGCTTCGAGGGCGTGCCCTCGCCGTACATGCTGGTCGCTGCGCGGGTCCGCGCGGACCGGCGCCGCCAGCTCGCCGGTGTGACCCATGTCGACAACTCGGTCCGCCCACAGGTCGTACCCGACGACGGGACCGCGTACGCCGAGCTGTTGGCATCGGTGGGTGTGCAGACCGGGTTGCCGTGTGTGACCTGCACGTCGTACAACCCGGCCGGTCAACCGATCGTCCACACCGTTCAGGACGCTCATGACGCGGCGATCCAGATGGGATTGGACGCGATGGCCGGTGACGGGTGGGTGGTCTCGCTGTGACCGGTCTGGCGGTGGCGGAGGCTGGCGGCTGGAGGCTTGCCCGGCGCAGTCCGTACGAGTTCGCGAGACGCGCTGTGAAACTGGTGGTCGGCGTGCCGCCGACGACGACAGCCGTCGATCTCCAAGGAGCCGTGGACCGGCTGGTCGCCGGACATGACATCCTTCGGACCTCCTACCGATCAGTGGGCGCACAGTTGGTGCGCGAGGTGGACGACGATCAGCGGCATCTGCTGACGATCGGACCGTCCGCCGAGCTTCCGGAGCCCGACCGTGATCGGTTGTGCACCAGCGACCTCCTGCGGTTCGGCTACGACGAGCGACGCGACGAGGCCTGGGTGGTGGCGAGCGAGATGTTGCTGGACACCCATTCGGGCCAGCTTCTGCGACGCGCGCTGATGGACCAGCTCGCGACGCCGTCGATTCCGGTGGTCGGCCGGTTCAGCGAGTATGTCGAGCTAGCGGGCGAGAGCGCGTCGGCGGCAACGCCGGTCGGCGTCCGCTCGGTCGGATCGGTCCGCCCCGTTTGTGCAGCAGGGAAGAGCGGGTACGGCGAACGCGTACGGGTACTGCCGGATGCCGCAACCGTCGGCTTCCGGGCCTTGTGCCGCTCCCTGAAGCTGACGCCCTTCATGGCTGTCGTCGCACTGGCCGCCCATCAGGTGGCCGTCCAGTTCGCCACGAGGGATGTCGCGTTGTCCACCGCGATCGACCGGCGGCCTCGCGACCTTGCCGGGGTGCTCGGCAACTTCAGTGCCGACGTAGCGATCGAGCTGTCTGTCGAAAGCGACTTCCGATCGACGGCCGCGGCGGCGCGGGCCGCCGTACTGCGGACTCTCCGGACGGTTGGGCACCAGGTGAGCGAACCGGCAAACCTCCCGGCGATCCGCTGTCACTACCTGCCGACGGGCCGGCACTTCTTCACGGTTCTCGACCGGCACGAGGCCGGCGACGTCTGGGACGAGCAGACTGATACGTCTGCCTGGCCGATGGACTTCGGGTTTGCCGAGGACGGCAAGAGCCGCCTCGGGTTGTGGCAGCAATGGGACCGGCAGGCGTTCTCCGACAGCGACGCCGAGCGTCTGGCCCTTCTCTGCACCGAGTGTCTTCTTGATTGGGGATGATGGACGTGGCTGATGGACCTGAGGTCGGACCGACGGCAGGCGCGCATGATGTCGCCGGGCCGTTCGACCTGTCGACCACCTTCGCGCACCTCGGGCTGGACGCATCCGTCATACCTGTTCCGGAGTTCAGTTTCCGGCCCGACGCGGTGCGCCGGTACCTGGTGCGGTTCGCGCGCGATCGCGACGAGGGTCGGCTGGTCGGGATGCTGCCGATGGTGGAGTCGTGGGGGCACTGGGAGCGGCACGTCAACGGCGATGAACTGGTGGTCGTTCTCAGCGGGTCCTGTGACATCGTGCAAGAGGTCGGCGACGGTTTCCGCACGCACCGAATGGGGCCGGGCGACGCGCTCGTCAATCCCCGGGGCGTGTGGCACACGAGCGACGTGCATGAGGCCGGCAGCACGCTGTTCGTCGCGGCCGGCCGCCGGACCGACTACCGGGACCGCTGAGCATGTCGACACCGCTGACGGCAATCGGTGCTCTGTTCCAGCCCATGTCGGCCGGCTTCATCGCCGATCCGTACGAGTTCTACGCCCGGTTGCCCGGTCCGCTGGTCAAGGACGGTTCGCTGCAGTGGATCGCGTCCGGGCACGAAGCCGTCGACACGCTCCTGCGACATCGCGGCCTCCGCGGTGACTGGCCGCTGGAGTTCCAGCAACTGCGGGTGGGGCCGGGACCGACGTCCGAGTTCATCGCCGACATCGTGCTGCACCGGGAGGGCACCGACCACGCGGTCTTCCGCGGGCTGCTCGGTGGAGTCCTGCGCGGGCTCGATGTGGAACTCGTCGCCGCGGAGTGTCGCCGGATGGTCGACGAACTGCTCGACGAGGCCTTCGGGTACGGCGAGATCGATCTGGTCGAGCGCCTGGCCGTGCGGGTGCCGGTCGAGATCTCCTGTCTGCTGTTCGGCATCCCTCGGTCGGAGTCGGCTCCGATCGCCGAGTGGGGGATGACCGCGCTGAACGCGTTCACCACGGTGCTGGCTGAGTCCGAGCAGGCTTCCACGGACGCGGCGATCGTACAGCTGACTGAATACCTCGAGCGGGTCACCGCGGCGCCCAGCTACCAATTCCGTACCGAGTCCGACACGGCGCTGGCCCGGCTTCCTGGAGCCGGGCGGCGGGAGCTGATCCACAACCTGCTCTTCCTGCTGATCAGTGGCTTCACCACGTCGGTGCACTTCCTCAGCTCGATGTTGGGAGAGTTGGCCGTGCGTCCGGACCTCTGGTCACTGCTGCGTACTCGCCCGGAGCTGATCGGCACTGCGATCGACGAGCTCGTGCGGTACACCTCACCGATCCAGCACGTGTCCCGGCTGGCCGTCGAGCGGATCGAGCTCGACGGCCAGGTCATCCGTCCGGGGCGCGTTGTCCACCTGTTGCTGGCCGCCGCGAACCGCGACCGCACCGTCTTCGACCGGCAGAACGAACTCGATCTGACCCGCCGGCCGAATCCGCACGTGGCGTTCGGCCGAGGACTCCATGCGTGTCTGGGCGGGCAACTCGGCCGGCTCGAGGCCATGGCGGTGCTCGGTCATCTCGTGCAGCGAGTCGACCGGATCGAGCTGGCGAACTATCCGGTCCGGACCGCGCGTCAGGTCTTCCGCGGCTTCGAGCGGGTTCCGGTGGTGCTGTGGCCGGGCGGCTGATGATGAGCCTGTGGATCTGGCGGGGTGCTGGCGACGAGTCCGAGCTGTACGGCGAGCAGTCGGCGCGTCAGCTTTCCGCGCGCCGATCGGGGAAGCTGAGGAACGATGTAGATCCGGTGCGGTAGGGCCGCAGGCGACAGGCGGCCGGCGAGGTAGTGACGGACGGTCCGTTCGTCGGTGGGTCCGCGGAGTACGACCGCGAGCCCGAGCAGCGTGTCTCCCGTTGCCTGCGGCAACGGAAATGCCGCGCACTCGGCGACGTCCGGATGAGCTGCGGTGACGGTCTCCACCCAGTGCGGTGAGATCTTCTCGCCGCCCCGGTTGACGACATCGTCCAGACGACCGGTGAGAACCAGCTCGCCGTCCGTCGTCAGGTATCCGAGATCTCCGGTGTTCAACCTGCCGTCGGCGGACCCGGTGAGGATGTTCGAGCCGGACACCCAGACGGTACCGATGTCCGGATCCGGCCCGGCGGCCACGTCGGCAGGTCGGATCTCCACTCGGCTGAGCGTCGGGACGCCGACCGATCCGGACCGCCGGGACGCGGCGCGGACGAGAGGCTGCGATGTGATCTCGCCGGGAGCTTCGGTCATCGCGTAGGCGTTGACTGCGGGGACTCCGTAGCGGTTCTCGAGCCGTTCGGCCAGGTCCGGCGGCATGCCTGCGCCACTTGTGCGGAGGAACCGCAGCGCGGGGAGGTCGCCGATCGCCGGCAGCAGACGCATCGCGGTCGGGGCCGCAGCGCACCAGGTCGGCGGCGCCTGTGCGCAGAGGTGGCGAAGGCTACTGACCGACCCGCCTGGTGCCAGGACGACACCGCCGCCTGCGGCCAGCGCCGCGAACGCGGATGTCAGTAGGCCCAGCGTATGGTCCAGAGGCGCGATGCCCAGCGAGATGTCCAGCGGGCTGAGACCGAGGATGCCGATGACGCCGGTCACGGCAGCTTCGATGTGACTCGGCTGCAGCTCTACTAGCCGCGGTCTCCCCGTCGATCCTGAGGTCCACAGCCCGATGCTCCCGGCCCGGAGGTCGACGTCTGGTCCCGGAGTCGTCGCGTCGACGTCCAGCGTGGCGATGCCGGCGGACCGGGCCCAGCCGGCCGCGACCGACGCGGAATCATGGACGACCAGAGTAGGAAGCCCGCCGGAGCACAGGGCAGGTAGGCCTCCGGCCGGCACGGTCACGGGTACGACGGCCGGCCGGCACCGACCCATCGCGGCGGTGACCGCGAGCAGGGTCGCACGCGGATCGGCGGTCGCGATCCACACCAGCTCACCGGAGCGGTCACCGATCCGGTGCGCCAGTTGCGCTGCGCGCAGCCGGAGATCGCCGCGGCGCAGGGGAGGTCGGCCTTGCGACCAGACGACGATCTGGTTCTCGTCCCCTGGTCCAATCACCAGGAGACGACCAGTTCGGTCACGCTGCGGGTCCGCAGGCGCGTGTTGTAAGCGAGCGGCTTGCCGAGCCGCAAGGTCGGAAAGGTGGTCAGGACAGCATCGAGCGCGGCGGCGAGCTCGATGCGGGCCAGTCGGGCGAAGTTGCACAGATAGAAGCCGGAGCCGAACGTCACGTGCGGATTGGGGTTCCGGTCCGGAGTGAAGACATCGGGCCGCGCGAAGACTGAGGCGTCGAAGTTCGCGCGGGCGATGTCGACGAGCATCATGTCGCCGGCCGCGATCGCCGTGCCATCGGCGTCGAGCTCGGTGTGCGCGTACCGGAGCAGGCCGTGCGGTGTCGCAGCCGGTGGGCTGAACATCCGTAACGCCTCCTCGATCGCGCTCGACCGCAGCCGCGGGTCGTCTCGTACGCGGGCGTAGTCGGTGGGGTTTTCGAGCAACAGAGCGAGCGTTGTGCTGAGTGCGGAGGCGGGTGTCTCCCGGCCGAACGCGAGCATGCCGGCCACGAGCTTGATCACCGCGCCGAGATCTGGCCGCTCGCGCGCTGCGTTCAATGCGACCAGTTGCCCGATGACGTCCGGTGGCGGAGCGGTTCCCCGTTGCTCGACCAACTCGGTCGCGTAGCCGAGCAGCGAGCGCATCCCCGTCAGGGACAGGCCGATGTCGTCTGCGGTGGCACCCTGCTCGGTCCATCGCATCGCATCGTCGATCATGCTGCCGGGGACGTCGAGCAACTCCATGATGACCCGCGAGCAGTACGGGACGGAAAACTCCGCGTTGAAGTCGACCGGCGGGGCCATTCGGTGGATCTGCCGGCAGAGAGCTTGCGCCTGAGCCTCGATCGCCGGCTGGCGGGCGACGAATCGCGTGGTGGAGAAGACGCGCAGCATCGCGCTACGCCAGCCGGCGTGGTCGGCGTATTCCTGACCGGCAGCGCCGCGTGGTCTTCCGGAAACGTCGTCGCGTGAATACCAGGAGGCTTTGGCGGGCTGGGGATGGGACATTCCGATTCGTTCGTCGGCCAGCAGCCGGCGCGCCAGAGAATGGCCAGTGACGTGCCAGGCGCAGGCTCCGGACGGAACGATGATCTGCGTGATGGCAGGCGTCGGCATCGCGTTTCCTTTCCGGGACGGATGTCGTCGATCGCGTTCCGTGCCAAGGGATTTCACGTTGTCGGCTCCATGATGGTGCGAGACGCGATCGCTGTCGAACAGTACATTTCCGGGAAACACTGTTCGGGAGGTCTGAATGTCTGCGGAGCAGGTTCCGGAGAGAACGGGCGGCCGCCGGTACCGGCAGCTCGCGCGCGCGGCGCGCGGACCGGTCGTCGAGCTCGCGCGAACCCCCCACCGGTACCGGATCACCTTCGTCTTCGCCGATGAGCGGCTCACACCGCGGCGGGTTCTGCTGATCTGCCCCGCGCTGCCGGAGGGTATCGCCGACATGCACGATGCCGGCGACGGAACGTTTGTCCTGCCGGTCGAGCTCCCGGCCGGCACCAGGGTTGGATACTGGTACTCGATCGATCCCGACAGCGGCCGGTCGGCCGGGCAAGGCATTGCGCACCTGCTGCGAGACCTGCGGCATCGGCGGGTCGATCCCTTCAATCCCCGGCTGCAGCGCAGCCCGGTTGCCAAGACCTTCTTCCTGACCTCGGTCCTCGAGCTTCCTGGAGCCGTCGCACTGATGGGCAGACGGCGGTACGGCGCGCTCCGGCACGGCGTGGCGAGCACTGAGCTCGCAGCGCCGGGAATTCTGTCGCACGAGGTGGCGGTGACGACCTATTTGCCCACGCAGAGCCCGCAGGCAGTGGTGGTCTTGGTCGAGAGCTCGGGGGAGTGGGGAGATCCAAGCGTCCTCTTCGACGATGTGCACGCGCAGTCCGACGCGGTGCCATTTCTCGGGCTGCACGTCGCGGCGCGTAGCGTGGCCCGCCGGCTCCACGACCTGGCCGACGCTGACGGGCGATTCACCAGGTTTCTGGAGGAGATCGTCGGCTCCGCTGCGCCGGACGATCGCGTGCCCGTGGTTCTGGCCGGATTCAGTGCGGGTGCGAAGGCAGCGCTCGCCACGTCGGTTCGTCTCCCTGAGCTGTTCGCCCGGGTCGTTCTACTGTCTGGTGCCTTCCACCTCGACCAGACAATGAACTTCACTGTCGCGCCGGGTGAGCCGGTGCCCCTGGCCTGGCTGCAGGACGCGCCCGCCTTGCCGCACCGGGCCTACCTTGCGGCCGGTCTGTTCGAGGGCGACGGACAGTTCGGGACACTGAGTCAGACCCTGGCGCTGTCCGCTGAGCTGGCCCGGCGAGGGGTCGACGTACGGACCGACCTGGGGCCGACGGGCCACGAGTTCGAGACCGCTGCCGCCAGGATGGCCGAAGGTCTCCGCTGGCTACTGGATCCGCCTCGGGATTGAACATCACCGGCCGCACATCCGGTCGTGACATACTTCCGGCGTTGTCAAACGGACCGGATCGAGCTGCGGCGAAGACCTAAATGATGAGGTTCCATGACCATTGACGACGCATATCCGGGCATTCTGCGGTCCCACTGGGGACTGACCGATCCGATCACACTGAAACTCGCTCCACGGCAGGGCGGAAATTCGGTGTTATTCGACGTCCGTCCGGCGGATTCGCCGCCCTTGCTGGCCAAATTGGCGCTGACCGGCAGGGTAGAATTCGAGGCCGGGCTGATAGTGGCGGAAAGGGTCAATCTGCGGTCCAACGTACAGACGTCAGCGCCACTTCGCACGGCCGATGGCGCGGTGTCGGTGATGGCCCCGTACGGGCGTCTGGTGCGACCGCTCGCCGTCATGCAGCCAGTGCACGGCGAACCGGTGCCGATGGTCGACGACAGCCTGGCGCGGCCGCTCGCCCGACTGCTGGCGAAGGTCCACTGCGCGAGCAAGGACTTCGATGGGCCGATGCGGAGAGCCGACGATCTCAACCTCGACATGGGGATGAAGTTCGAGGACGAGGTTCGTCCCGTCGTCTCCGCCGCCTTTGCGGAGGTTCGCTCCCTCGAGCAGGTGACCTGGGGAGCTTGTTATAACGACGAGCCTGACCTCTTTCGGGACGCCGAGGGTGAACTCGGACTTGTCGACTGGGGTTCCGTCACGTTCGCGCCACTGCTGTGGGACGTCCTGCTCTGGGCGGACTTCTTCTCAGGCCGGTGCCGGGACCTGTTCCTGGAGACCTACCTGGACGAGGGACCGATCACGGCTGACGAGATGGCGCACTCGGATGTGCTGCAACGCTTCTCATGGGCCAGCAACCTCAAGTTCTGCGCCTTTCGCCTCGCGCACCCGTCGCACTACGGCAGGTATACCGACCACGATGCGGAGAATCTGGCGATGCTGCTGCGGCGACTCGTTGAAGCCTAGGCCCCCGCACGTCAGGCGCCGACGGAGAAGAGTCGATTCACCGGCTGGTCCAAGTTTGCCGGCAGCTCGCGCAGGAACGTGATGATCTTCGTTGCGACCAGCGCGCCTTGCTGCGGCGGGAGGATCGCGGAGTTGTAGCGAATCACGCCTTGGTGGGGGAGCGATCCCAAGGTGATCAGTTCCAGGATGCGGCCGTCCCAGCATTCCATCGATGGTCGGCTCCGGATCGACCACAACCACTGGGAGAACCCGGAGGAAACCTGTTTCATGGACGGCGTGGCGGGGCCCGGCGTGATGTTGATCGCGGCTTCCCACAATGGCGGACCGCCGCCGAGCACCGGCCGCCCGAATCCCAGTGAGCTCGTCACGTGGTCCATCGGAACATCCGCGTGGGCGTAAGCCTCCAGCGTCACCTGCCGGACCCGGTCAATCAGACCGCGTACGGTCGTGGACCGGTCGACGCTGATCCGTAACGGCAATACGTTCACGAGAAGTCCAACGACGTGTTCGTTCTCGACCGGCCGTCGGCTGCTGTACACCGTGCCGATGACGAGTTCCTGGCTGGGCCGGGCAATGAGGCTGGCTGCGAGCGCGGACGTATAGAGCATCGGCAACGAGGCTCGAACGCTGCGCTGCATCCGCACAAGCTGGTCCCAGGATCCGCCGTCGAGCGCGAGCGGCTGATCTCGCAGGTCTTCCCTGGACACCTTGGCACGGTCCTGCCGGGTGCGCACTGGCAACGTCGTCCGGACCCCGGCCAGCTGGTTCGTCCAATAGGCCAGCTGACGCGCGATGTCGGGTCGCTCCGGACTACGCTCGGCAGCGACCTGACGGAACTGCTTGACCGGCTGAAGGCGCGGCTCGGTGCCGCGGCAGAGGGCGTCGACGACGTCGCGGAACTCGTGCTGCACGAGACCGAACGACCAACCGTCCGCGATCGCGTGATTCGTCACGATCACAGCTATCCGGGTGGCGGATCCGGTGAAGCAGACGAGCGCGGCCCGAACCGCCGGCGCTCGCCCGAAGTCGAACGGTCGATCAAGCATGTCGCGCAGCAGGTCGGTTTGGTGGGCGTCGGGGGCGACGTGGTCGGGAGTTCCCCCGAGGCGGATTTCAGCGGCTTCGAACGGCACCTCGGGGGCGATGAACTGAACCAGCGTGCCGCCGACGAGGTCGAACTTGGTGCGGAGCACCTCATGCCGCCGGATCACAGCCTTCATCGCCGCGCAGACGATCGAGAGGTCCGCGGCGTCGGGAAGTTCCAGTGAACCGACGAGATTGTCCGCGTTGGTACGGGGATGCTCCCGGTGCAGTTGCCAGAACTTCCGCTGCGCCGGCGACGCCGGCACCGCGATCTCCGTCGTCGCTGCGCCATGCATGCTTGCTTCCCTCCCGTTGCTCCCCGGGAGGCAATGCGACGCCGATGGGTCAGCTCTGGAGACCCGGCCCCTCGCTCGCGCCCCAGGACTCCGGAGTCAGGTCCTCGATCGACTCACTGAAGCACCAGGTCCGGCCGGCGTGGTCGCGGGCGACGTACTGCCGCTCTCCGTACTTGTGGTTTGTCGGCTCTTGCGTGATCTCGGCGCCGTTCGCCCGACTGATCAGGATGTGCGCGTCGATGTCATCGACGCGCACCATCATCTCGTCCTGGGCGCTGGCGGATGGGTCGGACTGCACGATGGCGAGACCGGCTGTCGGGCCGACGGCAAGCTGAGCCCGGTGGTCCGCTATCTGCCAGCGCAGCCTGAAACCGAACGCCGCCGTCAGCCACTCGACGGCCTCGGACACGTCGGGGTAGCCCAGCACAGGGATCAGTACGTCGACAGGCATTGATCGGTTGGAACGCATCCAGCACCTCCGGCCCCCAGCCTGCAAAAGTCGCTCGATGAGGGCAACCCGGTCCGTCGGTGCGGCCAGGGTTGGGCGTCGTCCCGGCCGAACCGGACTCGCGCCTACCGTGAGTGCGTGCCTATCCGTCTGCATTGGTTCGTCCCGTCTCACGGAGACGGGCGAGCGGCAGGGCGCCCTGTGCCTGGGCGCCGTCCGGCGGCCGCCGACCGGCGGCGCGATCCGGACTTCGATTACCTCGTGGAGGTGGCACGTGCCGCCGATCGGCTCGGGTTCGACGGTGCACTCGTTCCGTTCGGTCTGTTCTGCGAGGATCCGTGGCTGGTTGCCGCCGCGCTCAGCCAGGAGACGCGCAGGCTGAGGCTGATGGTGGCGTTCCGTACCGGGCTGATGAGTCCGACGCTGCTCGCGCAGATGGCCGCGACCCTGCAACGGATGTCGAACGGGCGGCTTTTGCTGAACGTTGTCGCCGGCGGCGATCTGGAGGAGCAGCGGCGGTATGGCGACCACCTCGAGCACGACGAGCGGTACGACCGGGCCGATGAGGCGTTGCAGGTAATGACCGGAGCGTGGACCGGCAAGGTGGACGTCCACGGCCGGTACGTGAACGTCGAGGGTGCCACCGTCGTACGCCGTCCGGATCCGCTGCCGCGGATCTACGTCGGCGGCTCGTCGCCGGCTGCGCACCGGCTGGCCCGCAGGTATGCCGATGTTCTGCTGTCGTGGGCCGAGCGTCCGAGCGACCACCGGGCCATTGTCGACGGGTTCGACACAGCCGAGCGCGACATCTCTTTCGGTACCCGGTTCCATGTCATCACCCGGGATCGATCCGCGGACGCCTGGGCGGAGACCGAGCGCTTCCTCGCAGCTGTCGATCCGGCGCTGATCGAGCGGACCCAACAGCGACTGGCGCAGAGCGACTCGCACGGTCAGCAACGCAACCTTGCCCTGCACAACGGTGATCTGCGCAACTTGGAGATCCACCCGGGAGTCTGGGCCGGACAAGGCCTGACCAGGCAAGGGTCGGGCCTGACGCTTGTCGGCTCGCACACCGAGGTCGCCGACCGGATAGAGGAGTACCACGACTGCGGCGTGACGGAGTTCATCCTCTCCGGACAGCCGCACCTCGAGGAAGCCTACTGGTTCGCGGAGGGCGTGCTGCCCATCCTCCGGGCGCGTGGTCTGCTCCCGGCCGAACCCGCCGGTGTAGGGACCGAGGGTGGTGGCGGATGACCGCGGCGCGGCGATCGATGTCGTACGACGCGCTGGCCGAGCCACGAACGTACCAGACCGGCCCGCCGTACGAGCTCTTCCGGACACTGCGGCGGGAAGCCCCGGTCGCGTGGATCGAGGAACCGGCGGTCCTGCGCCGATCGGGTGATGTGGTCCGATCGTCACGAGGCCCCGGCTTCTGGGCCGTGACGTCGCACGCGCTCGTGGACGAGGTGTCGCGCCGGCCGGAGCTGTTCTCGTCGGCTGTCCGAGGCCCGTTCCTTCCCGAACCGCAGTCCCGCGGCGACCTTGAACGGATGCGCCGGATGCTGGTCGGCATGGACGCCCCGGAGCACCGTGCGTACCGCGAGCGAGTAACCCAGGTCCTCGACCGGCGGGCCGTTCGCGCGATGCAGGAGTCGATCGAGCGGCACGCGCAGGCGGTAGTACAGCGGGCCGTACGGGCCGGGGCCTTCGAGGCGATCGCCGACGTGGCCGCGGAGCTCCCGCTGCTGGTACTTGCCGACTTTCTCGGCGTGCCACGGCAGGACCGCGGGCTGTTCATGGAATGGAGCAACGCACTCGTTGGCTTCGACGATCCGGCCTTCGGCGGCGGCGACATTCGGGTGTTCAAGCAGGCGATCGCAGACGCGTTCGGCTACGCGGCCGCTATCCGGGCTGACCGGCTCGATCGGCCGGGGGACGACCTGGTGAGCAGGCTGGTCTGTTCGGAGGCCGATGGGCGGCGCCTCACCGAGCTCGAGTTCTGCCATTTGTGGCTCCTGCTCATCGTCGCCGGGAACGAGACGACGCGGCATCTGCTCTCGGCCGGGCTGGAGCTGGTGACAGCTGCTCCGGAGCTGGCCAGTGGGCTAGCTGCGGACGAGGAGTTGCTGCCGACGTTCGTCGACGAGCTGCTCCGCTGGTCGACGCCGATCATGCAGTTCCGCAGGACCGCGACCTGCGACACGGTCCTCGGCTCGCAGCCGATCGCCGCCGGTGACAAGGTAGTGCTGTACTACGTCTCCGCGAACCGCGACGAGAGTGCGTTCGCCGAGCCCGACAGATTCGATCCGCGACGGTCTCCGAATCCGCACCTCGCATTTGGCGTTGGGCCACACTTCTGTCTCGGCTGGCGTGTTGCGCGGGCCGAAGCCGTCGCACTCTTCGGCGCGTTCCGGCCGTGGTTGACACGGCTCGGTCGCAGTGCCGATCCGGTGCGCCTGGAGTCCAACTTCATGAACGGAATCCGTGAGCTTCAGATGGTCGTCCGCGAGCAATAGTGGTGCGGCCGCGATCGGTCGAGCATCCGCGAATCCGTAAGTATAGCGAGCGATTGAGCCGCTGTCGGCGCCCCGCCAGGAATTTGCAACAACCTGCAATTCGCTGGGCGGGTGACTCCGGACGGTGTTCAACTGTGTGATATCTGCGGTTGAACAGTGACTGCATATTCTCCTGTGTGGGTCCAAAGACAGGCATTTCCGCTCAGTTGTAGGGGGATGGATGGTTGAATCTGGACAGGAGTATCCCGAATCGCCGGCTGCCGGCCATGGGGTACCGAATCTGACCACCGCCCGCCTGCTGCCTGGCGAGCTCGAGCTGGCCGAGATCACCGCGTCCGACTCACCCCGGTTGCGCGGGATCGATCCCGATCATGTGCGGCTGCTCGCGGAGTTCGGCGGTGAACTGCCACCTATCGTCGTTCACGCCGAGACCCATCGGGTGATCGACGGCGAACACCGGGTCGAGGCTGCTCGCCGGCGGGGCGACACAACGATCGCTGTGCTCTGGTTCCACGGCGACGAGCAAGTCGCATTCGTCCTCGCGGTCGAGGCCAACAACAGCCACGGCCTGCCGTTGTCGCTCGCTGATCGCCGTGCGGCGGCCGTCCGGATCTTCACCGCGTTTCCGCAGTGGTCCGATCGCCGGTTGGCCGCGGTCTGCGGGTTGTCGGCGTCGACCGTCGCGCACCTGCGTCGCAGGCTCCAGGTAGCAGACGGGCCAGAGCCACGGATCGGCCGCGACGGCAGGGTACGGCCGACCGACGGCGGCGCGCGACGGCTGAAGGCCAGCGAGATCTTCAGGTCCAACCCCGACGCCACGCTGCGGCAGGTGGCGGCCGCGGCGGGGATCTCGGTCGGCACGGCCAGGGACGTGAAGGAGCGGTTGCGGCGAGGTGCGCACCCGGTTCCGCGGGCCGTCCGCGGCGCGGTGTCCGGCGACGCGGACCTGGCGCCGGACCTGATGCCCGACCACGATGCGCCGGAGGACCCGGTGCAGGTCTTCATCGACGGATGCGAACGGGGGCGACTGCTGGAGACGCTGTGCAACGACCCGTCGGTGCGTTTCACCGAGTCGGGGCGCCACCTGCTCCGCTGGCTGCGCGGCCGAGCCTCGGGTGTGGACGGCTGGCTACAGGCCTTGTCGGGCTTGGAGCCGCACTGCGACTTCGTGCTCGCCAAGCTCGCGAGAACGGTCTCCAACGAATGGGCCTTGCTCGCAACGGTTGTCGAGGAGCGGGCCCGGAATCGTGCCGACGAGCCATCCGACGAGAGGCCTCACAGTGACAGTCGATCCCCAGTTGCCGGCCCACGTGCTGATCACGGGAGTCAGTCGCGGTATCGGACGAGCGGTCGCGCTTGACCTGGCTCGTCGTGGCGCCGCCGTCAGCGGCTGCTACGCCCGCGACGATGCCGCGGCTCGTCGACTCACCGACGAGCTCGGGACTCTCGGCGCACGATCCTTGCTGGTGAGCTGCGACGTCGCGCAACTGTCCCGCACCGACGAGTTCGTGGCGCGGGCGGAGGAAACGCTCGGCCCGATCGGAGGCGTGGTGAACAACGCGGGAATCACCCGGGACGGACTCGCGGTCACGATGCCGCCGGAGCACTGGTCGGAGGTGATCGAGACGAACCTGACAGGTACGTGGAACGTCTGTCGGTCGACGACGTACCGGATGCTCAAGCGACGCAGTGGTGCAGTCGTGAACGTCTCGTCGGCCGCCGGCGTGCAGGGTAACCGTGGGCAGACGAACTACTCGGCCTCCAAGGCCGGGATCATCGGACTGACGAAAGCGCTGGCCAAGGAGGTGGCGCCGTTCGGAGTACGGGTGAACGCGGTCGCACCGGGATTCATCGAGACCGACATGACCGCCGGGTTGTCGCACCGGCAGCGCGAGCAGGCCTTGGCGGCGATCCCTCTTGCGCGGTTCGGCGCAGTCGGAGACGTCAGCGCATTGATCACCTTCCTGCTGTCGTCGAGCTCGGGCTACATCACCGCACAGGTGATCCAAGTCGACGGAGGAATCGTCCTGTGACGGCCGCCGCGACCCGCCCTTGGCTCGGACACGCCTCGCCGCTCGCGACCGTCCGGGTGACCCAGCACGCGGCTGCCGATGGCAACGTCGTGGGTCTAGTCAACGTCCCCAGCGACGGTCTGTACCAGCGCAGCCACTTCCCGGGATTCGCGGTCTTTCCCGGTGTCTTTGTGGCCGAGCTTTGCGGCCGGCTGGCGCTCGAGCTCGTCGACCAGACCCCCGTGCCCTGGGCTGTGACGAAGATTTGCGCGCTGCGTCTGGTGGCGCCGGTATACCCGGGCGACCGCCTGGAGATCAGTGCGCAGCGGAATCTGTCCGAGCTGATCGCTCCTGGGTGCCGTGCGGTCAGCGTCCGGTCAAGGGTCACTCGCGCCGGTCGAGTTGTTGCCACCGCGCGCCTTACGATCGAGCCACAGCGATGAAACCCTCCCGCGTGACGCCACTCGAGGAACTCCCGTGCTGGCTTCCGCACGGGCCGGACATGTTGCTCGTCGACCGGGTGGAGTCGCTGGCCGCCGGACAGAGCCTCGTTGCCGTCCACACCGTTCGGGCCGGCGAACCCTGCTTCGCCACGGGTGCGGCGTACCCGCCCGCTCTGGTGCTGGAATCGATGGGGCAGGCGGCGGTGCTGTTGTGGATGGCCAGCACAACGCTTGGAGTCGACCTGATCCCGATGCTGGCCGTCGTCCGGGGCTTCCGGATGTTCCGGCAGGTTTGGACCGGCGACGCCTTGCGGCACCGGGTCACCCTGCACCATCGCGGACCGGCGTCAGCGATGGTTAGCGCTACCAGCGAGGTCCGAGGCACGGTCGTGGCTCAAGTCGACTCGCTGCTCGCGGTCGGCCGTACCCCGGCCGAGCTACCGACCCCCGCCTGCGACCTGAGAGGCGCGACAACGACAGAGGAGAACCGACCATGACCGAGGTGTCGACCACCCACTACGAAGAACTCCGTGAACTGGTTGCCGACGTGCTCGAGCTCGAACCCGAGGAGCTGACCGGCAACGGCAACTTCGTCGAGGAGTACGAGGCCGACTCGCTGCGGGCGATCGAGATGCTCGCCCGGATCGAGAAGAAGTACCACATTGAGATCCCGCAGTCCGAGCTGGAGAAAATGGAGAACCTGGACGCCGTCTACACCGTCACGGCCGGCCATGCGGGCTGGTCCGAGTAGCGGGTGGACCGGCTCATGCGGCGGGTCGTGATCACCGGAGTCGGGCCGGTGTCCAACATCGGCATCGGCGTACCGGCCTTCACCGAAGGCCTGCGCTGTGGTCGCTCAGGAATCTCGGCCATCACAGGCTTCGACGCGTCGGGCTTTCCCCGTCGCCTGGCCGGAGAGGTGAAGGACTTCGACGGCGTTGGCCTGGTTCGCGCTCTCGACCTGAGGCAGTGGGGGCGTTCCAGTCTGCTCGCCACGGCCGCGGCCCGGCTCGCGGTCGAGGACGGCGGAGCCGACGGGGAGATGCTCGTTGCACAGGGTTGCGGTGTCGTGATCGGGACGACCAGCGGCGAGTCGCAGATCGTCGACCAGTTCGGCGAGTGCGTCGCGCGGGAAGGTCATCACCGGATGGGGGCACCCGCGGCCCGGAAGCTGCCGGCCGCGCGGCTGAGTGCAGCGGTGAGTGAGGAGTTCGGCCTGTGCGGTGAGTCGGTGACGATCGCGACCGCGTGCGCGGCCGGCAACTATGCCCTGGGGCACGCCTTCGATGCGATCGCCGCTGGCCGGGCCGACTTCATGCTGGCCGGCGGCGCGGACTCGGTCTGTCGCTGGGCGCACGCCGGCTTCGTCAGGCTGGGAGCCGTGGCCGAGACCGTGTGCGCGCCGTTCGACCGGGACCGAACCGGCATCCTGACCGCCGAGGGCGGCGCGATGCTGCTACTCGAGTCCGCCGAAAGCGCCGAGGCGCGTGGTGCGCGGGTGTACGCCGAGATTCTCGGCTACGGCCTCAATTGCGACGCTGCCCACATGGTGGCGCCGAACGCGGCCAGCATCGCCGCTTGTATGCGTCTGGCCCACCGGCGGGCCGGTATCACGCCCGACGAGATCGAATATGTCTGCACTCATGGCACCGGTACGCCGGCCAACGACCGGACCGAGGTAGCCGCGTTGCGCGAAGTGTTCGGCGCGCAGGTCCCACCGATCAGCTCGATCAAGTCGATGCTCGGGCACACGATGGGCGCGGCGAGCGCGTTCGGTGCGATCGCCTGCGCGCTCGCGATCTCGGCGGGATTCCTGCCACCGACGATCAACTGGCGGACTGCCGATCCCGAGCTCACCGATATCGACCCCGTACCGAACTATGCCCGGCCGCAGCGGGTCCGGATGGCCCAGAACGACAGCTTCGCCTTTGGCGGCAACAACGCCATCGTGATCCTGGCGGAGGCACTGTGACCGCCCTTGAGGTCCTCGGCGTCGGAACGGTGGGAGACATCGGCGCAGGTAAGGAACCGGTCCGCAGTATCTCGGCCGCTGAGCTGGCCGCCCGCTGGGAGGATGCGCCGTTCCCACCAGGTACGGCGTACTCAGCAGTCGATCTCGACGTCAGGCGACAGCTAGGCCGAAAGGGTACCGGCTTCTTCGACCGCCGGACCGCGCTGACGGTGCTGGCTGCTCGCACCGCGTTCGGAGCCGCGGGTATCGACCTCGACAGCATCGACCGATCCCGGGCCGGCGTAATTCTCGGTACCACCGCCGGAAGCATTCAGTCTTCGGTCGAGTACTCCGTAGCGACCTTCACTCAGCACCCACCGCACCTCGTCAATCCGGGTCTGTTCCCGAACACGGTGATGAACGGAGCGGCCGGTCAGGCGGCGATCTGGTTCGGCCTGACCGGAGTCAACGCCACCGTCGCCGGCGGGCCGATGGCGTTTCTCTCCGTGTTGCACTACGCGACGAGTCTGTTCGAGACCGATCAGGCTGACCTGCTGGTGGCAGGTGTCATCGACGAGCTGACCCCCGTCAGTGCCTGGGTCTCGTATCGGAGCGAAGCGAGCGGAGACATCGACGAGGGCGGCGCGTTGTTCGTTCTCCGTGCGGCACGCGAGGATCGCGCGAGTAGGCCGTGGGTGAGTGGCGTCGCGATCGGGTTCGCACCGTCGAGCGCGTCGCGGATTGACGCGCTCGGTCGGTGTGCGCTGCGCGCCCTCTCCGACGCCGGGGCCTCCATCACCGAGGTCGGTTCAGTCGTCGGGCTCACCGCAGAGCAGCGTGCGGAGGCGGCTGCGACTTCTACCTGGTCGTGGCTGGTCGATCCCGGACTGGCAGAACCCGACGTAAATCTTGCTGACAGCAACCAGTTGGCCCGCCCGGCGCGGCAGCTGATCGCGCTGAGCGAGCTACTGAGTTCGCCTGCGGCCGGGGCGGTCGTCCGTCCGTTCGGGTTGCTGTTCGCGTCCAGCGTCGAGGGCGCGGTCGGTTGCGCGGTCCTGCGAGGCGCAACATGGCACTCCTAGCCGGCATCGAGGTTCGGACCTGCCTCGGCGACGGCGAGGCTACCTTCGCCCGCATGATGACAGGTGCGAGCGGGGCCCGACCGCTGCTTGACGTCGATCCGGCGCTGGTGAACGTTTCCCACGGCTACCAGTCCGACGTCGCCTTGCCGAGGTCGGCGACCCAGCCGCTCCTGGAGTGCCTCGCGGCAGTCGCCGGCCACTGCGCTGGGCCGGTCCCGGTGGTCGTCGGTACCGGGCTCCGCGAGATCCGACCGCTCGAACGCTGGGCGCTGGAAGCCGGCGAGATGAATACAGAGTGTCTCGACTTCGGGCGGGCGGTCTCCGCGCAGCTGCCGGGGTTGTGGCCGGTGACAACCATCTCCAACGCCTGCAGCGCGTCTGGGCACGCACTCGCCATCGCGCAGGACATGGTCGACAGTGGTGAGGCTGAGGCGGTTGCCGCGGCCGGCACGGATGTCGTCGCCGCCTCGATGCTGGCGATGATCGGGCGGGTCAGCTCGGACCGGACCACCAGGATTCGTCCGTTCGACATCGACCGTACCGGTGTCCTACTCGGCGAGGGAGCAGCCGCCGCTCTGGTGGTCGCGGACGGTTGGACGGGCCCGGTCGCGGGCCGGATCCTCGCCACCGGACTGAGCTGCGACGCCTTCCACGAGACAGCACCGTCCAGGGACGGGATCGTACGGGCGATCCGCGACGCGCACCGCCGGGCCGGCTGCCGCCCCGCGGATATCGACTTGGTCGTCGCGCACGGGACCGGGACCGCATTGAACGACCCGACCGAGCTGGCCGCGATCCGTGAGGTGTTCGGTTCGACGCTGGGTCCACTCGTGACCGCAGGAAAGGGCGCCATCGGCCACACGTCCGGAGCTGCCGCTCTGGTGAATCTGGACCTGGCCGTACGGGCGTTCGCCGGTGAGGTTCCGCCGATCACGGGACTCGACCGTCCGGTCCTGGAGGCGGCCGGCGTTCGGCTGGTGGTCGGCTCACCGGTCCGTGGCACAGCTGTCGACGTTGTGCAGGTGAACGCGTTCGGGTTCGGCGGCGTGAACGCCGTGACACTGTTGGCGAGGCCTGGCCGATGATCGCGCTGACCGGATGGAGTATGCACGTTCCAGGTCTCGGGTCAGACACCGATCTGCTCGGATGGGTGCCCCCGACGTCCTGCTCACCGGCGAATGCACGCGAGCTGCTCGGACGCAAAGGGCTGCTGGGAAAGGAGCCCGCGACGCTCCTCGCCCTCTGTGCGGTGCATCGAGCCCTCGGACTGCCGCCGGGCAGTGGACCTCGCGGACGCGACCAGTCGTTGGACACCGGTACGGCCGTCGTCGTGAGCTCGAACTGCGGCAACCTGGCCACGGTGTGCGCCGTGACCAGGGCCGCCTACGGCGGTCGCCTGCGTGACGTGAGTCCGCTCGACGCACCGAACCTGTCGAGCAATGTCATCGCCGGAAGCGTGGCGATTCGGTTCGGGTTCGCCGGCCCCAACCTAACGGTGTGCTCAGGCGAGACGTCCGGTTCCGACGCGTTGGCAATTGCCGCCCGGCTCATCCGCACCGGCCGGTGCCGGCGCACCGTCGTGGTCGGAGTAGAACCACGCGACGACATCACGGACGCGCTGCTGAAGCCTACGCGGCAGCTCTTCGGTGGCGCTGCCTCTGTCGTTCTGGAAGCAGCGAACGGGGGGATCAGCATGGGACCGGTCACGGCTTGCAGGAGTCCGCAGATCGGAGCGGCGGACGCTGTACTCGCGGCACCGGACGCACCAGTTCGAGGAGGTGTGCTGGTCATCGACGAACACCTTGGCGCGACCTACGGAGCACGTGGCGTCGTACTGGGCGCGGTCGCCGGCCAGGCCGTTGACGCGGGCCGGGCGGATTCGGTTCAGGTGATCGACGGCGGAGCTGCCTACGGGTACCGCTCGTTCACCGTGCGAGCCGGGGCGGGCAGATGATTGCGAGCCTGCCGGTGCTGCATCGACTGAGTCCCCCTGCGGCACGAACGGCGCTCGTACTGCATGGTCTCGAGGACGTGCATACGAGCTGGTATCCGGTCGCGCGCGCATTGGGCCGAGGCTGGTCCTGTGTCAGCGCCGAGCTGCCCTGGTGTGCCGGGAACGACTATGGCTGGCGGTGGGACGCGTCGCCGGGAGGCTGGATCGCCCGGGTACTCGCGCGACTCGACCAGTCGCCCGATCTCGTGGTCGCACACTCCTTCGCCGCGAACGCGGTGCTCGAACTGATGGCAGGCGATCGGGAGCCCCAGATCCAGGCCGCCTTGCTGCTGTCGCCCTTCTTCCATCGCCAGACCCAGCGGGCCACCTGGCAGACCTGGGATTCCGCCCGTGCCGCCTTCGAGCGACAGATCCGCGACGGGATCGCTGTACGCTTGAGGGCCGGTATCCGGGCCGACGATCTGGAACTCGTCGTGAGCAGAACCTTGGACCGGGTCGGTGCCGACGGATTCGTCGCGGTCTTCGACGAGTACCTCCGCAGCGCCAGACTCGACCTGCGCCTCGTCGTGGCCCCGGTCGCCGTCGTGGTCGGCGCCGAGGAGCGGGCACGCGCCGGCGAGTGTGCGGCGCTGGCAGCAGCGCTGCCCAATGCGCGCCTGGTCGTCGAGCCGGACCAGGACCATTACCTTCATCTGGCCGATCCCGGACGGGTCGCAGTGCTCTGCCACGAAATCAGCGCGTGGAAAGGAGTTTCTGCATGTTCGTGACCGAGCGGCAGTCGGCCGCCACCTTCCGCCCTCGCTACGGCAGTGCGAACATCGGCACCTGGATTGGCTTCAAGCAGTTCATGTCGATCGCCGAGGAAGCCGTACTGGAGTGGTTCCGGGATCGCGGCCGGGGACCACAACGGCTGTACGAAGCATATGGTCTAGCGCTCAGCGTGTGGGACAGCTCCGTTGTCCTGCCGTCCGTACTGACAGTCGACGACACGGTCCATGCTGAGGTCGAAGCCCGAGGCGCAGGGGAGTTCCGGGTACGCATGAGCGCGCCACACAAGTCCGGACCGGAACTGGTACTGAAGGGTCGGCTGCGCGTATGCCTTGTCGACGAGACCGGAACCGGGCAGGCTCCGCCGGCCGATGTCGCCGCGGTCGTTGATGTCGTTCCGCACCGGGAGCCGCTCGCCGGCGTCGCGGATGACGGCGCGTTCCGGCACGACTGGATCGCACGGTACTTCCATTGCCAGTTCTCCAGCCGAGTCCAGCATTCGGCGTACGTCGGCGCGCTCGAGGAGCTAGTCGACCGCTACTTGGCCAGTGTCGGTCTGGCGATCCCCGATGTCCTCGAGGCGCGGGGATGGATCCCGGTCGTATCTCGGGTGCGGGTGACGCTCGGCGGTCAGGCCCGGATGGGAGACATGATCGAATCCCGGTTCGCAGTCACCGACATCTGGAAGGACAAGGCCTATGCGGCCCGGATGACGAGCCGGGTCGGCGACACGTTGGTGGCCGAGGCCTCCATCGCGCACGGGTACGCAATCAGCCACGGCCCCAGCACCGGCCGGTTGGCCACGCTCGACCAGGCACTCATTGACCGGCTGACGGGAGCGGCGCGATGAGCCGGCCCGGACCGCGGATGCACTTCTCGCTCCGCAGTCCGTACAGCTGGATGGCCTCGATCATGCTGCGCCGCCGGGTCCCGGACGCGTTCTCGCGCCTGGAACTGATCCCGTACTGGGATCCCGACCAGCGGACCCGGTCGCTTCTCGAGGCCCGCGACGCCGAGTTCCACTACGCCGAGATGAGCAAGGCCAAGCATCTGTACATATTGCACGACACCCGGGCGCAGGCCCGGAAGCTAGGGCTCACCATCCGCTGGCCGGTCGACATCGATCCTTGGTGGGAACTGCCGCATCTGGCCTGGTTGCTGTACCGGCGGCAGGGGCGGGCTGAGCAGTTCTTCGATGCCCTCATGGCCGCTCGCTGGGAGCGCGGCGAGAACATCTGCGAACGGCCGGTCATCGAGGACGTCTGTGCCCGGCTCGGCTGGAACGCGGCGGAGGCCGTCGCGGCGCCGGACTCGGACGATCTTCGCCACGAGGCCGTCGAGTCCCTCGTACGGGCCTACCACGACGACATCTTCGGGATTCCCTACTTCCGCGTCGGCCATCACCGCTTCTGGGGTCTCGACCGTGTCGACGACTTCATCGACGTGTGGCTGGCCACGGGTGCACCCGCCGATCCGGTGCCGTCTCAGGTGCAGAGCTACGACGCCGACACAGTGGGAGGCTGTGGGTGACGCCGGGAGCCAAACCCGTATTGGGACCCAGTACGCCGGTGCTCATCGACGGTGTCCGGACACCGTTCGGGCGGCGCGGCGGAGCGCTGTCGGCCTGGAAACCGGTCGGGTTGCTCCGGCACGTCATCGAGGCATTGTTGACACGGACCGGGATCTCACCGTCGATGGTTGACCAGATCGTCGGCGGCTGCGTCACGCAGGTGGGCGACCAGGGACTGAACGTGACCAGGAACGCTTGGCTGGCCACCGGTCACGACCCTTCGCCTGGGTGTACGACCATCGACGCAAGTTGCGGCTCGGGGCAACAAGCCGCACACCTTGCGGCAGCTCTGATCGCCGCCGGTGCCGCGCAGGTGACAATCGCCTGCGGTGTGGAGTCGATGAGCCGGGCACCGGCCGGTAGCAATGTGCCGGCCGGAATAGCTTCGCTGAAACTCGACGACCATCCCTGGGACGATCCGCGTGGTGTGCAATTCGGTGGCGCTGAGCGGGTGGCGGACCTGGCGCAGCTCGGCCGGCGGGAGCTCGACTGCTACGGAGTGCTCTCCCAGACACGCGCCGCGGTGGCAACCGAGCAGGGGCGCTTCCGTGCGGAGATGGTGCCGGTTGCCGGTCTGACCGTCGACGAAGGCTTGCGCCCTGCGGCTCTCGACCTACTGAGCCGACTACCACCAGTGCTGCGAGGTGGACGTCATACGGCGGCTACCAGTTCCCAGGTCTCCGACGGTGCGTCGGCAATGTTGTGGACGTCGTACCGGATGGCGCAACTGCTGCGTTTGCAACCGCTGGCGTGGCTTCGGGCGCAGGTGCTGCGCGGTTCGCCGCCCGCGGAGTTGCTGACCGGACCGTTGGTCGCCACTGCGCCGTGCCTGCGGAAAGCCGGGGTGCGCATCGAGGATCTGGATATCGTCGAGATCAACGAGGCGTTCGCCAGTGTGCCGCTGGCCTGGTGCCGTGAATATGGGCGCAGCCCGGAAGAGATCAACGTCGACGGCGGCGCGATTGCACTTGGGCATCCGCTCGGTGCTACCGGCGGCCGCCTACTCATGCACGCAGCGAGGCAACTCCACCGGACTGACGGCGAACTGGCACTGGTCAGCGTGTGCTGTGGCGGAGCCATGGGGGCCGCGACCGTGCTGCAGAGGCTGTGACCGTATGTCTGCCATTGCGCGAGCGGGGATCGTCGCCCCGGCCGGCACCCGGACGCCAGGTCGGGAGAGGCCGCAGCATGAATTCGCGAACGGCAGCGCAGTGGTGCCTTGCACGGTGCTGGTCGGCAGTCCCCGTCGGCAGTCCCGGACGCAAGCTGTGACCGAGCAGCTGGCTCAGCGGACCTGCCGGGAGCTCAGTGCGACAGGGCTCGACATCGAGCCGGCACGGTTGGTAGACGTGCGCGAGCTCAGTCCGATCGCGCTCGACGGGCAGCAGGACGAGGTACAGGCTGCCATTGCGGAGCTGACCCGGCCGGGACTGCTGTTCATCGGATCGCCCACGTATCTCGAGTCGTTCAGCGGCATGCTGAAGCTCCTGCTGGATCTGGTACCGAGGGACGGTCTGGGTCGGACTGTCGCCGTACCAGTGATGACTGCCGCCGACCCGCGGCATCGGATGGCCGTGGACCGTTCTCTGGCGCCGCTCCTCGTTGCCATGGGCGCGACCGTTCCGGCTCCGGGGCTGTCGGTGCTGGTGGACGACATGCCGCAACTCGACGGGCTCCTCGATACCTGGGTTGAGGCCGCGTGTTCGAAGCTGGCCGCTGCGTTGCGGCAGACCTGCTGACCTACCGCGGAGAGCGGCGCCGCCTCGGCTGCTTCGGCAACGTACCGATGACTCGGGACGCTCGATGATGCTCGATCGCGGCCGCGTCCAGGTCGATCCACTCGGCGAGCACTTCGTCGGTGTGTTCGTCGAAGCAGGGCGCTGGCCGACGGCTGGTGAGGCGGTGCGGCCCGACGGTCCCGGGCAGGGTCAGATACGCACGGTGACCTGCGACAGGATGCGCGAAGTACTCCGCGCGACCCGTTCTGAGCAGCTCACCTGTTTCCCAGCGAGAGGTGATGGAGGTGACGGGCCCGGCGCGGCCGGGCGCGGACGCGTTTAGCCGCAGAGGCTCGCGTCCATCGCGGCTCCGGTACACCAGACCTTCACCGAGCTGGAGCCACAGCGTCTCGTGCTGAGCCAGGTCGATCCAGTCGCCGTAACCGTCGCTGGCACGCCCGAGCCACCCGAAGAGAACTGCCGCGGCACCGTGGATTCCTGCAACCGCGTCGGGAAAGTAGGTCTTGCTGATGCCCGCGCCCGCCTCAGGTCTTCCGTACCGCGCGGCGAATCCGCCGAGCGCTTCGATCGTGCTGCCGTAGCCGGGCATGGACGCCGCGGGACCGGTCTGGCCGAGGGCCGGCATCACGAGGACCACAAGACCACGCTCGACCAGCCGCTCGACGGCCGGCCTGAGACCGCGCTTGTCGAGGACATCGGCGGACACGTTGATCACGAGCGCGTCCGCCCGCGCGGCGAGCTGCTCGAACAGCGCGGCTCCGGCCGGCTCGTCGAGATCGAGTGAGATAGCGCGCTTGTTGCGGTTCACGCTGTTGAACTGCGCGGACGCGTCCCAGGTGCAGGTGTCCGGATCGGTCCCCGCCGGGACCGTGATGCCGAGATCACCGAGCCGGCGTCGACTTCGCCAGCCGTCGGGGCGACGTCCGGTCTCGACCCGTACGACGTCCGCGCCCAGTGCGCCGAGGATGCTGCCGGTCAGTGGCCCGGCCCAAGCCAGCGTGAGCTCGAGGACGCGGTGCCCCGCCAGCGGCAGCGTCGGTGCAGGCGCGTTGGTACGCCTCGATCGGGCCGGCTGCGTCGCGAACCAGCGGTCGTCCTCTCCGGCGCTCCGTAGACTCGTCGCCTGCGCTCCCACCGTACGGCGGGAGCGCCATGGGCGTGCTGCGGTCCGGGCTCCGTCACCGCCGATCACCGGCCGAATGAAGCGGCGGGCCTCCAGGTGCGGATCCATCAGCGCGTCCGAACAAGTCATGACTGTCCCAAGCGCCCAACCGGCATCCAGCGCGCTAGCAAAGATCTCGTGCTTGGTTCGCGCCCGGTACCAGTCTCTGATCTCCTCACGGAGCCGCTCGCGGTTCGACCATCGGTTGGCCCAGACGAACCGTTCGTCGTACGCCAGATCTTCCCGTCCGTACACACTGCACTGCCGGGTCCAGTCGACTGGACGGACCGTTCCGGGCACGACGAATCCGTCGGCGCAAGCGAAGATCCCAGAGGGAAAGGTTGACGCGAGATGCCCGGCGTTCGCGGCCGACTCGGCGGCGGATCGGATCGGTGCCGTCGCGGTGTACAGGTCGGCAGCAGCCTGGGCCTCGAACGCGAGCGGCAGTACGTCATGCCACGGCAGCCGGACCGTTCTGTGCCCTCCGAGCAGCGCCGCCGCAGCGAGCACTGCCGCATATGCGCCCGCCAGGTACTGACTCTGCCACCCGGGGAAGCGGAGCGGAGTTCCGTCCTCGGCGGTACTCGCGGCCAGCAGCCCGGACGCCGCCTGCACCAGCGCCTCGTCGTCAGGGTGCGGGGGAGGGGTGATGTGCAGCCAGAGAGGTTGATCTGTCTGCGAATCACGTGGCGGCCCGTCTGCCACGACCAGGTCCGCCCAGGCGAGACCATGCGCGACCGCGTCCGGTGTCCGCCGAACCAATCGTTTGCCCGTGTTGAGGTGCACGAAGACCGGGCTCGGATCGACGGTGTCGCTGACGTCGATCCGGGTCCGCCGGCTGACGTCGAGACCACCGCACTCGGCCTTGACTACGGTTGCACCGAGCATCGACATCAGCCGGCCAGCGTACGGGCCGACGATGCCTTCGCTCAACTCCAGGACGCGCAGGCCGCGCAGCGGTGCGGTCAGCACGATCAGTCCAGTACGTGCTGGGCGAGGCGCTTGCAGTGCTCATCGGACGAAGCGCCGAAGACCTTGATCCACAGGGCTCGCCGGTACCAGCGATGCAGCGGATGCTCCCAGGTCATGCCGAGGCCGCCCAGCACCTGAAAGATTGCGGTGATGAGCCCGGACACGCCGCTGCCGGCCGACGCCGAGCGGGTGCGGGCCGACGTACCGCACGACGAGAAGCTGCTGTGCGTCTTC
>NZ_JBFAHB010000053.1:0-69458 GCF_040653975.1 Kribbella sp. NPDC050820 | reverse complement strand
TGGTCTTTGTCGCGCGGTAAGATTTCAATGGGCCAGCGCCGTGTAAACCACCGGCCGCTGCTTGGTGGTTCCCAGACCCGCCAAGCACGGTCCGACGGTGACTGGATTGTGCGGCAGGTGTCCGGGTCCTCGTCGAGCAAGGCGTACCGCTGCCCGGGATGCGACCAGCTGATCCCGCCGGCCACGCCGCATGTCGTGGTCTGGCCGGAGAACCCCAGCCTGCTCGCCGCGATCGGCGGCGCCCAGTCCCTCGACGAGCGACGCCACTGGCACTCCGCCTGCTGGCAACGCCGCCGCTGAGAGGTTGTTGATGAAGCTTCCGGTGACGTCGTACGGCGAGAGTGGCACGCCGGTCGTGGTCATGCACGGCCTGTTCGGCTCCGGGCGGAACTGGATGACCGCGGCCCGGCGGCTGTCCGGCGAGCACCGCGTGTTCGCGTTCGACCTGCGCAACCACGGCACCTCGCCGCACACCGGCACGATGAGCTACCCGGAGATGGCCGACGACGTCCGCGAGACGATCGAATCCCTCGGCATCGGGCCGGTCGCGCTGGTCGGCCACTCGATGGGCGGCAAGACCGCGATGCTCACCGCGCTCCAGCACCCGTCGGTCGTGCAGCGGCTGGTCGTGGTCGACGCGGCGCCGGTGGCCTACCCGCCGGCCTTCGTCGAGTACGCCAAGGCGATGCGCGACGCCGACCTGTCGAACGTCCAGCGCCGCGCCGACGTGGACGCTCAACTCGCCGAAGCGGTCCAGACCCCCGGTACTCGCGCGTTCCTGCTGCAGAACCTGATCCTCGACCAGGCCGGGGCCCGGTGGCGGCCCAACCTCCCGGTGATCGAGGCCGCGCTGCCGGCGATCTCCGGCTGGCCGGCCGAGGCGGAGGGCCGCAGCTACGAAGGCCCGACCCTCTTCATCTACGGCGGCAAGTCGGACTACGTCCAGCAGGACCACCGCGCCACGATCGCGTCGTACTTCCCCCACGTCCAGTACGCCGAGGTCCCCGAGGCCGGCCACTGGGTGCACGCCGAGCGCCTCGACGACTTCCTCGCCGTACTGACGCCCTTCCTGACCTAAGGCCTAGCCGTAGGTTCGCACGAGCTCGCGGAGCCAGTGCTCGATGTGGACGACCCACGCGGCGCACTCGATCTCGTCCGCGTGTTCCAGCAGCCGGTGCCAGGACACCAGCCGGTGCACCGTGTGTAGCGGTTCGGCGATCTCGAGCTCGCGGCGCAGCACGTCCAGCGGCGCCAGGTCCGACCATTCCTCGAGGTACGTCGTCACGACCTCGTCGTCGACGTCCTCCCGCACACTCCCGATCGTCGCGAACGGGTGTCCCCACACTGCGTCACCGAAGTCGAAGAACCGGAACGGACCGGCCGGATCGGGCCGGAAGACGTTCCGCGCGTGCAGATCGTTCTGATCGAGAGCCATCGGTACGGCGCCCGGCAGCAGCTTCTCCACCCCGGACAAGGTGTCGGCGGCCCGCCGTACGCCGTCCAGCGTCGCCTGACCGGGACGCAGCGGGTGGTCGTCGGCGAGGTCCGCGAACCAGTCCGCCACGTGGTGCACGGCGCCGGGCAGGTGAGCCGGGGCGAGTGACGTGAGCCCGCTGGCGAGCAGTGCGCTCTCCACGGGGACGCTGTCGCGCTGAAGGGCCGCGTACTCGACGACGAGCCGGCTCCAGGCAACGTCGTCTTCGTCGAGCGTCGGTCCCTGGTCGGCGGTCAGAAACCAGCCGCGCTCCGGCTCGATCGCGAGCGGGGCGACGACGTGCTGCGGCAGCGCCTCGGCCATCGCACCCACGAGCGCGGCCTCGAACGCCTGGCCGGGGTTGTTCTCCTTGAACCAGTACAGCCCGTGGTCGGTCGGGTAGCACCAGACGGCTGCCCAGAAGCGGATCTTGTACGGCACCGGCGCACCGGTGACGGCAGTCCCTGCCAGTTGCTCCCGCACCCACGCGTCCGCTTCGGCAATCCAGGCGTCGCCGGTCCAGCGCCGTACCCACTGCCCTTCGGCGTCGGGCAGCAACGACCGCGGAAGCGGTGCGCGCCTCTGCTCGATCATCAGCCCAGCGTAGGTCTCCGCTTCGGGACCAGCACGCAAATTACGGCGACGGCCAGCAGGACGGCGGCCGCGATGAGCAGAGTGCTGACCGGTCGGGGCGGGTCGAAGGCCGGCTCGGTCGCGGCGGCGGCCAGGCAGGTGAGCAGCGTCAGGCCGAGCAGCCCGGTGGTCATCGCGCCCAGCCGTGCCATCAGGGCACCGGCCGACAGGTCGAAACCGCGACCGGTGAAGCGGAGACCGCGTTGGCTGGACTGACCCGCGTACTGGCCCCAGTCGTCGAGGACATGACGCGGGATGCTGATCCGCTCGAGGTTCGCCAGGCCGCGGGTGAGCGACTCCGGGGTCAGCGGCTGGTCGTCGTACAGGACCAGGGCGGTGCTCGCGATCGCCAGCGAGACGGGGCGAGCGTCGAGCAGCGCCTGCATGGTGCGCGGATGGAGGACGGCGGTCAGGTACCGCGCCTCGTTGCCGATGACATCGAAACTGCGGTTGAACTCGGCGCTCTCCAGCGTGATGTCGGACCGGGACAGCCCACCTGGCCGGACCTCCATCGGCGGCAGGGCCGCGGGCAGCCGCGGCGCGACGAACACCGACAACCGACGCCGACGGCACAACAGCCCGTGCCACTGCAGCCACCGCACCTCGAACGCGGTCCCATTCGGAGTCTGTACGGCGTTCCGCACACTCCACGCCCGCCCGACCGGCAACGGCAGCGGCGGCAGGTCCAGCTCCCGCGGTTCGAGCATTCGCCACCCGTTGCGCTGGGCAACGTCCTTCAGCGCTCGCGACGTCGCCTGCGGCCACGAGTACACGAGCACCACCGCGGCAAGGACGAGAATCGCCAGCAACGGCAGTACGGCGATCACGATCGCCGGCCCCGCGTCGTACGCGGACCAGACCAGCCGGACCAGTACGGCGCCGACCGCGGCCAACGCGATCCACCGAGCGACCGTCGCCGTACCGGAGGAGATCCGGAGCAGCACCCACGCCACCGGAAGCACCAGGACCGCGACGAGGAACATCAACGAGGACCAGCCCGGCCACTCCGCCCCGATGACCCCCGGCATCCCGATCAGCCCGATCCCGGTGAACACCAGCAACAGCGTCGCGCAGACCCCAACCAGGTCCCGCTGATACCTCATCCTCCGCATGCCCCGGCAGTCTTCCAGAGCACCGGTGCACTAGGGCTTGCCAACCCCCGCATCGCGCGTGACGATCGGGTCAACAGGACGTTCGCCCCCGTCCGAGGCCAGAGGAGAAGGACAATGGCCGACATCGCTCAGTCAGAGCAGAACTACCCACTCGGCGTCAGCCGCCCCGATCTCGCGGTGCAGGACCTGCCAACGCCGGAGGAGGTCTTCAAGATCAAGCGCCTCGGCGCCCGCGAACTGATCCAGTTCGCCATCGGCCCGAGCCTGATCGCCCTCGGCATCTCCATCGGCAGCGGCGAGTGGCTGCTCGGCCCGCTGAGCGTCGGCCAGTACGGGTTCGTCGGGGTCGGCTGGATCATCACGGTGTCCGCCTTGCTGCAAACGTTCTACAACGTCGAGTGCGCCCGGTACGTCGTGGCCACCGGCGAGGTGCCCGTGATCGGTTGGGGCCGGGTGCCGCCGGGCTGGCTCCTCTGGGTGCCGGCCTCGGTGTTCCTGGTCATCTTCGCGTTCATCGCCGGCGGCTGGGCCGCGTCGGCCGGACAGGGTGTGTACGCACTCGTGCACGGCCGGACCGCCCCCAGCACCGACGCCGAGGAACCCAGGATCTACGCGATCCTGCTGCTGATCCTGGTGTTCGCGATCACCGCGGCGGCACGCCGGATCAGCCGCGCGCTGGAGCTCGCGAACTGGGTGATGATCAGCGTGATCCTCCTGACCCTGCTGATCGTCGACATCGTCCTGGTCCCGGGCCGGATCTGGTGGGACGGAATCAGCGGTTTCTTCACCCCGGCCGCACCACCGGACGGGATCTCCGCGACGCAGCTCGGCGCGTTGGCCGGCTTCACCGCACTCGCGTCGGGCCTGAACTGGTACGTGCTCGGGCACTACCGGGACAAGGGCTACGGCATGGGACACCGGGCCGGCTACCTCGCCGGGATGCGCGGCGAGCGCAAGCAGGTGCTCGCCAGCGGCGTCACCTTCCCCGACGACGAGAAGAACCGCGGCCTGTGGCGGCGGTGGTACCGGCTGCTGCTGACCGACATGTGGGCGGTCTTCTTCGCCGGCGCTATGCTCGGCATGCTGCTGCCGACCATCCTGATGACCCGGGCGGTCGAGCTCAGCGGCGAGGGGCCGACCTCGGCCACGGTGCCGACGTTCGTGGCCGACGTACTGAACGACGAGTACGGCAGCTTCGTCTTCTACCTCATTCTGCTGATCGGCGTGCTGATCCTGTTCAGCACCCAGCTCGGCATCTTCGAGGCGATGGTCCGGGTCACCACCGACGCCTCGCACGCGAGCAGCTCCAGGCTGCGGGCCCGGATCGAAGGCGACCCGCGGAAGTTCTACTACCCGTTCATGATCGTGCTGCTGGTGGTGATCTCGGTCATCATCCACCTGGCGCTGCCGGTCGGCCTGGTCCAGTGGTCGGCGAACATGTCGAACCTGGGCGCGCTGATCTACCCGTTCCTGCTGATGTACCTGAACAGCAAGCTGCCGGTGCCGGCCCGGCCGCGGCCGTGGCACTACCTGATCCTGCTGCTGAACTTCCTGTTCTTCGGATTCTTCTTCGTCAACTTCATCGCCGACTTCATCGGGGATCCGCTGGTCACGTTCTAGCTGCTGTAGTCCCGGAAGCCGCGGCCGGTCTTGCGGCCGAGGTAGCCGGCGGTGACGAGGTGTTCCAGCAGGGGGGCCGGGGCGAACCCCGGCTCGCGGAACTCCAGGTAGAGGGTGCGCTGGATGGCCAGCGAGACGTCCAGGCCGACCACGTCGAGGAGCTCGAACGGGCCCATCGGGAGCCGGCAGCCGAGCTTCATCGCGGCGTCGATGTCGTCGACGTTGGAGTAGTGCGCCTCGAGCATCCGGACCGCGTCGTTCAGGTACGGGAACAGCAGCGCGTTCACGATGAACCCGGCCCGGTCGCCGCACCGCACCGGGTGCTTGCCAGCGGCAACTGCCAGCGCCGCGACCGTGTCGGCCACCTCGGCGGATGTGCTGACCGTGCTGACGACCTCGACCAGCTTCATCACCGGCGCCGGGTTGAAGAAGTGCAGGCCGACCACGTCACTCGGCCGCTTGGTCGCCATCGCCAGGTCGATCACCGGCAGGCTGCTGGTGGTGGTGGCCAGGATCGCGCCCGGCTTGCAGATCTCGTCGAAGGTCTCGAACAGCGCCTGCTTGACGCTCAGCTCCTCGACCACGGCCTCCACGACCAGGTCGACCGTCGCCAGGTCGTCGAGCTTCGCCGTGCCGACAATCCGGCGCAGCGCCGCGTCGCGCTCCTCGGAGGACAACTTGCCGCGCTGGACTCCCTTCTCCAGCGAGCGTTCCAGGGCAGCGCGGACCCGGTCGACCTTCTCGGTGCCGCGGGCAACGTAGAGGACGTCGTACCCGGCCTTGGCGCAGACCTCGATGATGCCGACCGCCATCGTGCCGGAGCCGACCACGCCGACCTGCTTGACCGCACGGACGGCCGGTGCGCCGGCCGACGTCGACGGGGTGTGCTCGTCGTCGACCACGACCGGGGAGTCCGGCGCCTCGTAGGTGTAGAAGCCGCGGCCGGTCTTGCGGCCGAGCAGGCCGGCGGTGACCATCTGCTTGAGGATCGGGGCCGGCGCGTGCAGCCGGTTGCGGCCCTGCTTGTACATCGTGTCGAGGATCTCGTACGCCGTGTCCAGGCCGATCAGGTCGAGCAGCGCCAGCGGGCCCATCGGGTAGCCGCAGCCGAGCCGCATCGCCGCGTCGACGTCCTCGCGGGTGGCGTAGCGCGACTCGACCATGGAGACCGCGTGGTTCAGGTAGCCGAACAGCAGGGCGTTGGCGATGAAGCCGGCCCGGTCGGCCGCGACCACCGGGACCTTGTGCAGCTTGCGGGCCAGCTCCTGCACGTCCTCGACCACGTCGGGCTCGGTGACGACGGTCTTGATCACCTCGACGAACTCCTGCACCGGGGCGGGGTTGAAGAAGTGCATGCCGACCACCCGGCGCGGGCGCTCGGTGGCGACCGAGATCTCGGTGACGGACAGGCTGGAGGTGTTGGTGGCCAGGATGGCGTCCTCGCGGACGAGCTTGTCCAGCGCGGAGAACACCTCGCGCTTGAGCTCGAGCCGCTCGACCACGGCCTCGATCACCAGGTCGCACTCGGACAGCGCCTCCAGCGCGGTGGCGAAGGTGACCCGGTCGAACAGCGCCTGCTGGTCCTCGACCGACAGCTTGCCGCGCTTCACCGCCCGGTCGGTCGAGTGCTGGATGTGCCCGCGGCCGCGCTCGGCCGCCGCCTCGTCCCGCTCGACGCCGACCACGGTCAGCCCGTTGCGCGCGAACACCTCGGCGATCCCGGCGCCCATCGTGCCGAGTCCGACCACACCCACCGTCTTCAGTTCCCGAGCCATGCCCCGAACTATGCCAGTCCGCCCAGTGGTCCGCCCATGAGCTGAGTCACCCCCGAGGCCAACCTCACACCTCCTCGAACACCACCGGCGACTCCAGCCACCCGTCCAGCAGCCACTGCGGATCCGGCGCGTGGTCCAGCGCCGCCGCGATCGGCTTCGGCTTCAGATCCCGTACGGCGAGCTCGCGCACAGGCAGCCAGACCGCCCTGTAGCTCCCCCGCTCCGACTCCGGCGAGCTGGCCATCTCCGGCCCGTCACCGGTCCCGAACTCACCACCGATCTGCTCGGCGACGTAGTACTGCTGCGTGCTCTGCCCGAAGTGCACCACCGCGACCAGCCCGCGGACCTTCACCAGGAGCCCCAGCTCCTCGTACGCCTCCCGCCGGGCCGCCTCCGGTGGGCTCTCGCCGTCCTCGACCTGACCGCCGGGCAGCACGTGGTACGTCGTGCCGTCGCGGACCCGCTCGATCGCTGCCAGACCTTCGGACGTCAGCAGCACGATCCCGGCCCGGATCACGAGCGCCTGGCCAGCACGTAGAACCACCAGCCGTTCCGCGTCTCACCGCGGCTGAGCTGCTCGACCGTCCAGCCGGTGGCGGTGAGCAATTCGCGCAGCGGCTCCTCCTGCCACAGGACGAAGTGCCGTGGCAGGTCGAGGTTCCGGTTCGACCACTCCTCGCCCTTGCCTTCCCGCGTGGTGAAGGCGAGAACCGGTCCGGCGCGGGCGGCCTTCCGGAGCACTCCGGTGAGCTGCGCCCGGTCGAAGTGCATGAACACGGCGTCGGCGAACACCGCGTCGTACGGTCCGCCGAAGTCGTCCGTGATCGCGTTCAGCCGCTCGGCGTCGTACCCGTCCGCGCGCATCATCTCGACGAACGCCGCGGCGGCGTCGGTTCGCCGTACGACGAGACCCCGCCGCTCCAGCTCGATCGCGTCGCGGCCGGTCCCGCTGCCCAGCTCGAGCACGCGTGCGCCGGGTGAGAGCGCTCCGTCGAGCAGGTCGATGAGCAGCGTGTTGGGCTCGGCCGGGATCGACTCCCGGAACTTCTCGGCCGCCTGCTCGTACGTCGCCAGCGTCACCTCGTTGTTGGTCGGCACCCGCGTCCACCCGTCGCCCGTGTGCTCGACGATCGCGGGCAAGTGCAGCCCGAGGTCCACCCCGAGCACCACCACGGTCTCGCCCCGATGCAGGTCCGCAATCGCCTGCAGCTCCTCGTCGGGCCGCCGCACCAACTCCGGTACGACGGTCAGCCGCACGCCGAGCCGCTCCGCCAGCCGGGCCCCACCCGCCGCCTCGAACGGCCCGGCATACACCTGAGCGATCCGCTCATCGACCACCGCCTCCGCGACATCCCCGGGCCACAACAGGATCCGCGCGGGGCACATGAGATTCACGGCTGACAGTCTCACGCACCTTCGGCACCGGTGGAATGCCCGGGGAACACCTTCGCTCCGGGTTCGATCAGGCCCGCGGCGTTGTTGACAGCGGTCGCGGCCTCGCCGAACGCGACCGAGATCAGCTTGACCTTGCCGTCGTAGTCGACGATGTCACCCGCCGCGAAGACACGCCGCAGGTTCGTCCGCATCGCCGAATCGACCAGGATATGCCGCTTGCGCTGGTCGAGGCTCCAGCGTGTGAAGGGCCCGAGGTCGGCGGTGAAACCCAGCGCGGCGACCACGGTGTCCACCGGCAGCGTCCGCCGCTCGCCGGTCAGGTTGTCGAAGATCTCCACCGATTCGACCCGGGCGTTGCCGTTGATGCGGGCTACCTCGTACGGCGTCAGCACCTCGACGCTGCTCGACAGCACGGCGGCAACAGTGGCCTGGTGGGCCCGGAACGCCGGACGCCGATGGATCAGCGTGACCGACTCGGCGATCGGCTCCAGGCTCACCGCCCAGTCGAACGCCGAGTCGCCGCCGCCGACGATCAGGACCTTCTGTCCAGCCAGGTCGGCCAGCCGCTTCACGAAGTAACGCAGGCCACGGTCGGCGAAGTCGTCGGCGTCCGGCAACGGCCGCGGCGTGAACGTCCCGATCCCGCCGGTGATCAGCACAGCCTTCGCCTCGATGACGGCGCCGAGGTGCGTGGTGACCGTGACAACCTCGTCCTCCACCACAAGCTCCTCGGCCCGATGGCCCAGCAGGTACTGCGGTTTCGCGGTCGCGGCCTGATCGACCAATGCGTCGACCAGGTCCTGCCCCTTGATCGCGACGAATCCGGCGACGTCGTAGATCACCTTCTCCGGGTACAGTGCCGACACCTGGCCGCCGAGCTCGGGCAACGAGTCGATCAGCGTGACGGAGTACCGCCGGAAACCGGCATAGTACGCCGCGTACAGTCCGGCAGGCCCCGCTCCGATGACCAGCAGATCGGTCTCGGTCCTGCTCATGCTTTCAGCGTAGGCCGATCCGCCCAGCTGTCACTCGCGGACGAACTCCATCGCCTGCTCCGCGTATCTGGTCCAGCTAGCCGAGTGCTCCAGCGGAATCAGCACCCACTCCTTCATCGGCCGCCCCATCCCGGGATCGAAGGGCTCGGCACCCGGCAACGCCAGCGCCTCCGCCCGCGGCTCGGGTGGCAACTTGAAGTTCATCGCATCACCCCACAACCCGGCCAGCGTCTTGCGGCCGATCTTCAGGCATGGCATCCCGAACATGCTGCCCGGCACGACGCCCGACGACTCCAGAGCGAAGGCGACAGCGTCGTACTCCGATCGCGCCCGCGGGCTGGTCTCCGGTCTCATACCCGGCAGCTTCGCACCAACACCGGCACGGCGCCATGGAGTCGCGGTGAGGAGTCGACTACGGTGCTTTCTCGTGCGCTTGGTGATTGCTACCTGTTCCGTGGACTACTCCGGCCGGCTGACCGCTCATCTGCCGATGGCTCCCCGGTTGCTGATGGTGAAGGCGGACGGCTCCGTGCTGATCCACGCCGACGGCGGCTCGTACAAGCCGCTGAACTGGATGTCCCCGCCGTGCAAGCTGACCGAGGAGGAGGGGGTCTGGAGCGTCACCAACAAAGCCGGTGAGGAGCTCCGGATCACGCTCGAGGAGGTGCACAGCGACACCGCCTACGAGCTGGGCACCGACCCCGGCCTGATCAAGGACGGCGTCGAGGCGCACCTGCAGGAACTGCTGGCCGAGCACGTCCACACCTTCGGCGACGGCTGGACCCTGGTACGGCGCGAGTACCCGACCGCGATCGGCCCGGTCGACCTGCTCTGCCGCGACGCCGACGGCGGGCACGTCGCGGTCGAGATCAAGCGCCGCGGCGAGATCGACGGCGTCGAGCAGCTCACCCGGTACGTCGAGCTCCTGAACCGGGACCCGATGCTGGCCCCGGTCAGGGGCATCTTCGCCGCTCAGCTGATCAAGCCCCAGGCCAAGGTCCTCGCCACCGACCGAGGCCTGGAGTGCCTGACCGTCGACTACGACGCGCTACGCGGCATGGAGTCGGACGTACTGCGGTTGTTCTAGTTCAGCAGGCGACCACCGCATCCACGATGAAGCCCTGGGCGACCACGCTGCCGTCCGTGGTCAGGCGGACGGAGCCGGTCGGGGTGTCGATACACGGCGAGGTCGCGCCGCGCCGGAACAGACCTGTGTAGCTGATCAGCTCGTTGCCGTTCCCGTCCAGCACAGTGACGAAGTCGAAGTCCTTCTCCGTGTCGAGCAGGCTGAAGTGGAACGCGAACCCCGCGGTCCCGTTGTCGTAGGTCCAGGTGCAGTCGCCGTTGTTGCCGTACGGGTGCGGTGACTCGAACGGGATGTCCGCGTCCGGATCGCTGACGCACGGCGGTGGCGGCGGCACACCCGGCGTACAGCCGGCGTGGATGCCGACGGCGTCCCAGGCAGCCGCGGCCGAGGCTCCGCCGACCGCTGCGACGGCGTTGCGCGCGTCGCACATGTTGGCGAACTCCGGCAGGCTGGTGAACGCGTCGAAGAACACCGACCTGGCCGTCGCCAGCCCAAGCGCCGGCACAACCACGTTGCAGTCCAGCGTGTGCTGATGACCGCCGGAGCCGACCGTGTCACAGCCGGCGTTCCGGCCGCCGTTGACGGCCAGGTAGTAAGCGTGGTTCGGAATACCGCTGTTGGAGTGCACGCCGCCGTTGTCCGCCTCGGTGACGATGAACTCGCTGTAGTGGTCCGGGTCGGCGTCCTCCTGCGGGTCGCCCATGTTCCGGAAGCCAGGCGCGGCGTCGGGCGTCAGGATGACGTCCTCACCGATCAGCCAGTCCGGAGTGGCGGCCGGGTCGAGTCCCCGCTGGGCGGCGTAGAACTCGATCGTGTTGCCCATCATGTCGCTGAAGGCCTCGTTCAGCGCCCCGGACTCGTCCTCGTAGATGAGGTTCGAGGTGAACTCGGTGACGCCGTGGGTGAGCTCGTGCCCGACCACGTCGAGACCGCCGGACAGCGGCAGGCAGGTCTTCATGTCGCCGTCGCCGTACGTCATCTGCTCGCCGTTCCAGAAGGCGTTGCAGAACCGGTTGGCGAAATGCACGGTCGAGACGATCGTCATGCCCTCGTCGTCGATGCTGTCGCGCCCGAAGACGTCGGCGTAGAAGTCGTCGGTGACGTTCGCGTAGTAGTGCGCGTCCACACCGGGCGCCTGGCTGGGCGACCGGAGGTTCGGCAGATTGGAGATCCAGTGGTTGTCTGCGTCGGTCATGATCGTGCCGGGCAGCACTGCCTTGTTCCCCGCGTCATAGGTCTCCTGGCGCCGGTCCGGCGATCGCAGGAAGAAGGTGCTGCCGATCCGGAGCGTGAGCCCCTCCAGCGACTTGGTGTCGCCCTTCACGCCGGTGCCGTGATTGTGCGCGACCGCGTCGTACTGCTTCTTGACCGCGCCGGTGGTGGCGTCGACCCACTGCACCCAGCGGTTCTCGGTGCGTTGACTGACGACCTCATGGAACAGTCGTCCGTCCTTCGGATCGATTCGCAGCGACGAGGACCACTTGCCCGCGGTACCGACGCGCTTGGCCGCGACACCGCGGGCGGAGGCCGCAGACATGGTGGCGCTGTTCTTCGCCGTCAGGCCGGGGAAGTAGGCCCCGATCACGGCAGTCGTCCGGCCGGACTTGTTCTTCAGCACGGTCAGCTGGCCGCCGAGCACCTTGGCTGCACCGACCATCTGCTGGTATCGGGTCTGGGTAGCGCCGTCGGCGCGCTTGGCCGACCACAGTTCCACCATCCCCGGTGGTACGGCGAAGGCGCGGGCGTCGGCTCCGGACAGGGCGATGGACCCGCCCCGGAGTTGTGTGGTGGCCGTCGGTCCGGCGGTCGCGGTGGCGCCGCCGGCGATGACCAGTGCGAGGGCCGCGAGCGCGGCCACGGCACGGGATCTGTGCATGACAGGGACCTCCCCAGTCGAGCGGAATTTCGCCGGGTCGGCCGAACCCCAGCCCCGAGAGCCGGCCCGTCCAACGCCAGTCCTACGCCCGGCCCGGCGTACCGGCAAGATCACACGCGCCGGTGTGGGGATTTCCCTCACGGTTGCGGACAGGAGTAAGGTCCACGCCCGGGCCGGGGTCTGACCGGCGCCCGCCGAAACAGCGAAATCTGCCCGATTTCGGGCAGGAGCTTGGCTTTGACCCCGGAAACGCTGCACAGTTGACGGGTGATCAGTGAGGCAGCGGCGGGTCCGGTCGACGAACTCGCCGAACAGGTCAGCCGCACCACCGGCCTGCCGCCGGACGACGCGCGCCGGGTGGTCGCCGACGTCCTGGCCTACTTCACCGAGACGACCGAGGAGTACGTCCGGCGCCGGCACCGTGAGCTGCAGACCTACGGCGCCCGCAACGACGAGATCTTCGCCCGGCTCGGCTCCGAGCTCCGGCACTGGCCGGTCCGCTCACCCGAACTCTCCGCCCGGCAGCTGCGACGGATCGTCTACGGCTGACGGGTCTCACCTCAGACAGCGACAACCTCCGAAAGGCATGAACACATGTGCGGAATCGTCGGGTACGTCGGCACCAAGCCGGCTGCGCCCATCCTGGTGGACGGACTGGCGCGGCTGGAGTACCGCGGCTACGACTCGGCGGGTGTCGCCGTCCTGGGGTCGAGTGAGCTGAAGGTGCACAAGGACGCCGGCCGGGTCCGCGAGCTGGAGGCGTCGCTGCCCAAGCGGTTCGGCGGCAAGCTCGGCATCGGCCACACCCGGTGGGCGACCCACGGCGGCCCGAGCAAGGACAACGCGCACCCGCACGTCAGCGGCAACGAGCGGATCGCGGTCGTGCACAACGGCATCTTCGACAACGCCGGCGCCCTGCGCGCCCAGCTCGAGGACGCCGGCGTCAAGCTGCGCTCGGAGACCGACACCGAGGTGCTCGCGCACCTGATCGAGCAGTCCGAGGGCAGCACGCTCGAGGAGAAGGTGATGGCCGCCCTGCGCCGGATCGAGGGCACCTACGGCATCGCCGTGATCGACCTGGAGTTCCCGGACCGGATCGTGGTCGCCCGCAACGGCAGCCCGCTGATCCTCGGCATCGGCGACGGCGAGATGCACGTCGCCTCCGACGCGGCCGCGCTGATCCGCTACACCCGCCAGGTCGTCTACCTGGACGACGGCGAGCTGGCCACCGTCCGCGCCGACGGCTACCGCACCTTCACCCAGGACGCCGCACCGACCACCAAGACCGCCAAGACGGTCGAGTGGGAGGCCGACGAGTACGAGCGCGGCCTGCACGAGCACTTCATGATGAAGGAGATCCACGAGCAGCCGGACGCGGTCGGCCGGGCCATCCGCGGCCGCCTGGACGAGCGCTTCCACACGGTCCACCTGGGCGGCCTGAACATGGACGCGCGGGAGGCCCGGGAGATCAAGCGGGTCAAGATCCTCGGCTGCGGCTCGGCGTACTACGCCGGCCAGATGGGCGCCCAGTTCATCGAGGAGGTGGCCCGGATCCCCGCCGACGCCGAGCCGGCCTCGGAGTTCCGCTACCGCAACCCGGTGGTCGAGCGCGACACCCTGTACATCGCGGTGAGCCAGTCCGGCGAGACGCTGGACACCCTGGTCGCGGTCCAGGAGCTGAAGCGCAAGGGCGGCCGGGTGATCGGCCTGGTCAACGCGGTCGGCTCCAGCATCGCCCGTGAGGTCGACGGCGGGGTCTATCTGCACGCCGGCCCGGAGGTCTCGGTCGCGTCCACCAAGGCGCTGACCAACATGGCGGTCGGGTTCGCGATGCTCGGCATCCACCTCGGCCGGATCCGCGACGTCTCCCCCGCCGACGGCCGGCGGCTGATCGAGGGCCTGAAGAAGCTGCCCGGGCACATCGCCGAGATCGTCGCCCAGGAGGAGGAGCTGGCCAAGATCGCCGGCCGGCTGTCCCAGCACGAGAGCCTGTTCTTCGTCGGCCGGACCCGCGGCTACCCGGTCGCCCGCGAGGGTGCGCAGAAGCTGAAGGAGATCTCCTACCGGCACGCCGAGGCGTACCAGACCTCGGAGCTGAAGCACGGCCCGCTGGCGCTGATCTCGCCGGACGTGCCGAGTGTCGCGATCGTGCCGGACGACGAGCTGCTGGACCGCAACATCGGCGCGCTGCACGAGATCGGCGCCCGGTCCGGCCCGCTGTACGTCGTGACGCACCCGGGCGTGGACGTGCCGGACGGGGTGGCGGCGCAGATCGTCGTACCGAAGAACGAGCCGGAGCTCGACCCGATCCTGCTCACCATCCCGCTGCAGATCATCGCGTACTACGCGGCCGTTGCCCTCGGCCACGACGTCGACAAGCCGCGCAACCTGGCGAAGTCCGTCACCGTGGAGTGACCGCCCGCTGAACGCCGCAGCCCCCGCTCTCCTCGACGGGGGCTGCGGCGGTTTTCAGAGCGTCTGGCCCCACTGGTTGCGGCCGGCGCCGCCGGCGCGGTGGGCGCCCGGGGTGGTTCCCTGGACGGCTGCGCCCTCGCGTCCCGGCGTCGGCATGCCGCCGAGGGCCCGGCGCACGGTGTCGGCGATGGCGGCCTGCTGATCGGCCTGCCGGCTGCGTTCGGCGCCCAGCGCCTTGTACGGGTGCAGGCCGAACTCGTTCACCAGCCGGCGGCACACCTCGACGCCGCGCACCGAGTTGCCGGCCTCGTCCAGCCGCGGCGAGAACGTCACCACCGCGAGCCGCTTGTCCGGCACCACCATCATCACGTTCCCGGAGACCCCGCTCTTGGACGGCAGCCCGACCTGGTCGGCGAACTTGCCGGAGTCGTTGTACATCCCGCTGTGCCCCATCACCGACAGCACCCGGCCGGTGGTCTCCCGGGAGAACACCCGCTCACCGCTGTACGGCGCGACGCCGCCGTTCGCCAGCGTGGCACCGGCAGCCGCGAGGCGGGACGCGTCCACCTCGAGCGAGCAGACCTGGAAGTAGAACTCAGCGGCCCGCTCGGCGCCCTCCCGGCCGTTCGCTCCCTTGAGCATCTGCTCGGCGGCCATCAGGCTGGCCAGGCCGCGGTTCCCGTCGCCGGTGTCCCGCTCGGCCAGGAAGGTCTCGACGTCGGAGCCCGGCGGCCGGCCCATCATCGCCGTCCAGGTCTCCTTGACCGTGCGCATCCGCGCCGACTCGTCGCTGCCCGAGTCGACCAGCGCGAGGGTGCCGATCGCGCCGGCGTTGATCATCGGGTTGAGCGGCCTGCGATGGGCGTCCAGCGAGAGCCTGTAGTCGTTGAAGGTGCCGCCGCTCTGCTCCTGGCCGACCCACTGGTGCACCTCGTCCGCGCCGAGCTCCTCGAGCGCCATCGCGTAGCTGAACGGCTTCGAGGTCGACTGCACGCTGAACGGGAGCTGGGTGTCGCCGACCTCGAACACCTGCCCGTCGGCGGTGCAGATCGCGATCCCGAACCGCTCCGGATCCGCGTCCTTCAGGGTCGGGATGTACTGCGCGACCTCGCCGTCCCGGTTCGGTTCGACCTCGGCGTAGATCCGTTGCAGGCCGCGGGCGAGCTCCGCGAACTCGGCCGGCGAGACCGCCAGGTCACCTTGCAGGGCACGCTGGACGATGCCGTCGCCGTGCTGCGCGATCGCGACGAACTGCTGGTAGTCGATCTGCACCGGCTGGCTGTCGATCCCGAGCGGCTTGCCGTCCGGGTCGCGCAGGTCCGCGAGCGCCGCCCGGACCCGCGGGTCGCCCGGCTGGATCCCGGCGCGGCCCAAGGGGCTGAGCAGCTCCCAGGCCCAGACCCGGCCGTCGCCGTCCTGGTCGAGCGCGTCGAACAACCGGCGGTGCGTCAACTCCGACACATCCATCGCTGACCCCTTCCCCAGAAGATGAGCTGCAGCTAATCCGGGTTGTGTTTCAGGGCCGGATCCGCGGTGTTACGCGGCGGTCAAACGGTCGAGTCGTCGTACAGGTATGTCACTTGTATGATGACCGGATGCCGAGTGATCAGATCCGTCACGTCCGTCTCTCGTCCGTCGTCCTCCCGCTCGACCAGCCGATCAGCGACGCCAAGGTGCTGACCGGCCGGCAGCGGCCGATGACCGAGATCGTGTTCCTGTTCGCCGAGCTCGCGACCGCGCAGGACCAGCACGGGATCGGGTTCAGCTACTCGAAGCGGGCCGGCGGGCCGGCGCAGTACGCGCATGCCAAGGAGGTCGCGGCGAACCTGATCGGCGAGGATCCGTCGGACATCGGGAAGGTGTACGACAAGCTGCTCTGGGCCGGCGCGTCGGTCGGGCGGTCCGGCGTGGCGACGCAGGCGATCGCGGCGATCGACATCGCGCTGTGGGACCTGAAGGCGAAGCGGGCGGACCTGCCGCTGGCGAAGCTGCTCGGCGCGCACCGGGACTCGGTCCGGGCGTACAACACCTCCGGCGGGTTCCTGCACGCGCCGATCGAGGAGGTCAAGGAGCGGGCGTCGAAGTCGCTGGCGGACGGGATCGGCGGGATCAAGATCAAGGTCGGGCAGCCGGACACCCGGATCGACCTGGACCGGGTTCGCGCCGTGCGTGAGCACCTGGGCGACGACGTACCGCTGATGGTCGACGCCAACCAGCAATGGGACCGGCCGACCGCGCTGCGGTTCGGGCGGGTGCTGGAGGAGTTCGGCCTGGTCTGGATCGAGGAGCCGCTCGACGCGTACGACGCCGAGGGGCACGCGCAACTGGCGGCCGCGCTGGACACGCCGATCGCGACCGGCGAGATGCTGTCGAGCGTCGGCGAGCACGTCCGACTGATCGAGGCACGGGCCGCCGACATCATCCAGCCCGACGCCCCGCGCATCGGCGGGATCACGCCGTTCCTGCGGCTGGCGGCGCTTGCCGACCACAACGGTCTGCAGCTGGCTCCGCATTTCGCGATGGAGATTCACCTGCACCTGGCTGCGGCGTACCCACGCGAGCCGTGGGTGGAGCACTTCGAGTGGCTGAACCCGTTGTTCAACGAGCGGTTGGAGACCCTCGACGGCCGCATGCTCGTCCCCGACCGTCCCGGCCTCGGCTTCACCACCAGCGACCAGTGCGCGGCGTGGACCGTCGACGCCTGCGAGTTCGGCACGCGATGAGCAAGCGCGGGCTGGCCCACGACGTGGTCGAGGAGCTCAAGCGGCGAATCCTCAGCGCGGAGATCTCACCCGGCGACAAGCTGCCCGCGGAGAACAGCTTGGTCGAGGAGTTCGGGGTCAGCCGGACGGTGGTGCGGGAGGCGGTTTCGCGGTTGCAGGCGGCCGGTCTGGTGGAGACGTTCCAAGGGCGTGGGTCGTTCGTGCTGGCGGTTCCCGAGCGGGCGGCCGGGTTGCGGCAGGTGCGCTCGCACCGGGATGTGCTGGAGCTGCTGGACTTTCGGATCGGGGTGGAGAGTGAGGCGGCCGGGCTGGCAGCGGTACGGCGTACCGAGCACCAGCTGAAGGCGATCGAGCGGGCACTGGACGACTTCCGGCGGATCGGGGCCGACCCGGGCCGGTCGGTCGAGGCGGACTTCGCGTTCCACCTCAAGGTCGCGGCCGCGTCCGGGAACCGCTTCTACACCGACCTGATCGACTCGCTCGGCCCGATGATGATCATGCTGCCGCGGACCCGCCTCGACCCGGCCTACGAGATGTCCGACGCGACCCACCTCACCCGCGTCGTCCTCGAGCACGAGAACATCTACGCCGCAATCGCCCGCCAGGATCCCGACGCGGCCCGCGCGGCGGCCCGGGTGCACCTGTCGAACACCCGGCACCGCCTCACCAGCGAGCGGTATTCGGACTGAAGTCAGGCTGCACGGTCCGCATGTACGACGTGTCGTCGCGCTTGCGGATGCCACACGCCAGGTACTGCTCGTGCAGCCGGCCGAGCTCGTCCACGTCCAACTCGACACCGAGCCCGGGACCGGACGGCACTCGCACGCTGCCGTCGACGAACGACAGGACGCCCGGCTTGATCAGGTCTTCGGTTTTCCACGGGTAGTGCGTGTCGCAGGCGTAGGTGAGATTCGGCGTCGCCGCGGCCAGGTGCGTCATCGCGGCCAAGCTGATCCCGAGGTGCGAGTTGCTGTGCATCGACAACCCCATCCCGAACGCGTCGCAGATCCCGGCCAGCAACTGCGACCGCCGCAACCCACCCCAGTAGTGGTGGTCCGACAGCACTACTTGTACGGCGTCCGCGAGGACGGACGGCTTCAGATGGGCGAACGCGATCACACACATGTTGGTCGCCAGCGGGATCTCGGTCTGCGCGGCGACCTGCGCCATACCGGGGATCCCGGGCGTCGGATCCTCCAGGTACTCGATGACGCCCTCGAGCTCCTTGGCGACGCGCACCGAGGTCTCGACCGTCCACGCGCAGTTCGGGTCGATCCGCAGCTTGTGCTCGGGGAAGGCCGCCGCCAGCGCCTGCACCGCCTCGACCTCGACGGCCGGCTCGAACACACCGCCCTTCAGCTTGATCGCGGTGAATCCATACTGATCAACCATTGATCGTGCTTGATCAACGATTCCATCCGGGTCAAGAGCCGCACCCCAGCTGTCCGCGTCACCGCCCGGATGCGCCGCCCACTTGTAGAACAGGTACGCACTGAACGGCACGCTCTCCCGCACCGCACCGCCCAGCAGGTCGACCACCGGCCGGCCGAGCACCTTGCCCTGGATGTCCAGCAACGCAACCTCGAACGGCGACAGCACCACGTCGACCGGATCCTGCAGGTTCAACCTGCCCGCGACACTCGCCCGGCCCTCGGACGCGAGGACGTCGCTCACCCACCGACGAAGCCCGTTAAGGTCGAAGACCTCGAGGCCGGGCAGCACACTGGCGACCGCCCCCAGCCGAGCGAGGTGCTTGTCGTCGGCATACGTCTCGCCGAGGCCGACGAGCCCGTCGTCGGTCCACACCTGGACGATCGCACGCAGCGCGAACGGCTGGTGCACGCCCACGACGTTGAGCAACGGTGGATCGGCGAACGCGACCGGCGTGATCTCGACCCTGGAAACCTTGCTCACACCAACTCCTTCTCCCGCGACGACTTTCTTCCGAACGACGGATCGGACCGACGGCAGCGCGAGGACGGCCGATTGCGTGAGCGTAGGGACGGCCGATAATGCCTGTCCAAGGCCGATAAGGCATCGAGTGATACCTTTTGGGAATCATGTTCTCGCTCGACCAGCTGAGCGCCTTCGTCGCCGTCGCCGAGGAGCTGCACTTCGGCCGCGCCGCCGAGCGGCTGAACATGACGCAGCCCCCGTTGAGCCGCCAGGTGCAGAAGCTGGAGCGGGCCGTCGGCGTCCAGTTGCTCGAGCGGGACAACCGCCGGGTGGTGCTGACCGAGGCAGGCCGGGCCTTCCTCGGTGAGGCCCGCCGCGTGCTGGCGCTCGTCGAGACCGCCGGCGATCTGGCCCGCCGCGTCGACCAGGGCGCCGCGGGCACGCTCCGCCTGGGGTTCACGGCGACGTCGGCGATCCGGACGCTCGGCCCACTGCTGCGGCGGCTCTCGGAAGAGTTGCCAGGGGTGGACGTGATCCTGCACGAGCGGGTGACGTCTGCGCAGATCGACGGTCTGCTGCGGGGAGAACTGGATCTCGGGCTGGGCCGGCCGCCGTTCGACGCGCGGGTGCTCGGGTCCCGGATCGTGTCCCGGGAGCCGTTGTGTGCCGTTGTCCCGAGCAACCATCGGCTGGCTTCCCTCGGCCGGCCGTTGTCGCCGGAGGACTTCGGCGGTGAGCAGGTGATCAGCTACTCGCCGACGCAGGCGCGCTACTTCCACGAGCTGACGGTCCGGTTCCTGGCCGACGCCCATCCGCGGATCGAGCAGCGGGTGCAGCAGATCCTCACCGTCATCCTGCTGGTCGCGGCCGGTCGCGGCGTCGCACTGGTCCCCGCATCGGCACGCAACCTCGCCGTCGAAGGCGTCACCTTCTGCGACCTAGGCGTCCCCGGCGAACCAGTCGAACTCCACGCAATCTGGAACCAAGCCTCCACCAACCCGGTCCTCCACCGCGTGCTCACGATGCTCCACCCCACCACCCCGCCGTAGGCGGGTGCTTTTCAGTTTTTTGATGCTCTCAGAGCATCAAAGGATCCAAAGATGATCTTGGACAAGCATCGGAGAGCACTTCTACCGTGACGGCGTGACCCACTACTCCCCCGCCGAACTGGCCGCTCGACTCAAGACCGGACTGCTCTCGTTCCCGGTGACGCACTTCCACGCCGACCTCAGCTTCAACGAGCCCGGCTACCGCGAGCACCTGTCCTGGCTGAGCCAGTACGACGTGGCCGGCCTGTTCGCCGCCGGCGGGACCGGCGAGGGGTTCTCGCTCACCGCGGCCGAGATCGACACGGTCGTCCGGGCGGCGGTGTCCGAGGTCGACGGCAAGGTCCCGGTGATCGCCCCCGCCACCGGCGGTACGGCGTCCGCGATCGAGCAGGCCCGGGCCGCGGAGGCCGCCGGAGCCGATGGGATCCTGCTGCTGCCGCCGTACCTGACCGAGGCGGGGCAGCGTGGTTTGATCGAGCACGTGTCCGCCGTCTGCCGCAGTACGGCGCTCGGCGTCACCGTCTACAGCCGGGCGAACGCGATCCTCACCGACTTCTCGGTCGCGGAGCTCGCGGACCGCAACGCGAACCTGGTCGGCCTGAAGGACGGGGTCGGGAACATCGAGATGATGACCCGCACCTACGCGCGGGTCGGCGACCGGCTCACGTACATCGGCGGCCTGCCGACCGCGGAGACGTTCGCGCTCCCGCTGCTGCAGCTCGGCGTCAGCACCTACTCGTCGGCGATCTTCAACTTCGTCCCCGAGTTCGCCCTCGGCTTCTACGCCGACGTGCTGGCCCAGGACCGCGCGTCGGTCTACCGCAAGCTGAACGAGTTCGTCATCCCCTACCTCGACATCCGCGACCGCACCAAGGGGTACGCCGTCTCGATCGTCAAGGCCGGCGTCACCGCAATCGGCCGCTCCGCCGGCCCGGTCCGCCCACCCCTGCAGAACCTGGCCGACGACGAGCTCGCCCAACTCACCGACCTGATCGGAAAGATCAAGTGACTCCGGCCGTCGCGTCCGTCGAGGTCGTGCCCGTGGCCGGGTACGACAGCATGCTGCTGAACCTCAGCGGGGCGCACGGGCCGTTCTTCACCCGGAACGTGGTCGTCGTGACGGACAGCTCGGGGAACACCGGAGTCGGTGAGGTGCCGGGCGGCGAGAAGATCGCCGCGACGATCACGGACGCGGCGGAGTTCCTGCTGGGCAAGGAGATCTCGCGCTACCGGCAACTGCTGCGGACCATCTCGCAGACCTTCGCCGGTCGCGACGCCGGCGGGCGCGGGGTGCAGACCTTCGACCTGCGGACGACGGTTCATGCCGTGACCGGGCTCGAGTCGGCGCTGCTCGATCTGTTCGGGCAGCATCTCGGCGTACCGGTGGCTGAGCTGCTGGGTGACGGGCAGCAGCGCTCGTCGGTGCCGGTGCTCGGCTACCTGTTCTACGTTGGTGATCCGGCGCGGACCGATCTGCCCTACCTGACCGGTGACGGGTTCGGCGATCGGTGGTCGGCGTCGCGCCGGCAGCCGGCCCTGGATGCGGCTGCGGTGGTCGCGCTGGCCGAGGCGGCGCAGGAGCGGTACGGGTTCGCCGACTTCAAGCTGAAGGGTGGCGTGTTCGAGGGCGCCGCCGAGATCGAGGCGGTGACCGCGCTGGCGCGGCGGTTCCCGTCGGCGCGGATCACGGTCGATCCGAACGGCGCGTGGCCGGTGCACGAGGCGATCGCGTTGTGCTCGGGGCTGGACGACGTACTGGCGTACGTCGAGGATCCGTGTGGCGCGGAGGCAGGACTCTCCGGCCGGGAGACGATGGCGGAGTTCCGGCGGGCGACGGGCCTGCGGACGGCGACCAACATGATCGCCACGGACTGGCGCGAGCTCGCGCACGCGATCCGGATGGACGCGGTCGACATCCCGCTCGCGGATCCGCACTTCTGGACGATGGCCGGGTCGGTCCGGGTCGCCCAGCTGTGCAACGACTTCGGGCTGACCTGGGGATCGCACTCGAACAACCACTTCGACATCTCGCTGGCGATGTTCACCCACGTGGGTGCGGCGGCGCCGGGTGAGATCACCGCGCTCGACACGCACTGGATCTGGCAGGACGGGCAGGCGCTGACCAAGGAGCCACTGCGGATCGTCGACGGCGCGATCGCCGTACCGAGTGCGCCGGGGTTGGGCGTCGTACTGGATCGGGATGCGTTGCAGGCCGCGCATGAGCTCTACCTCGAACACGGTCTGGGAGCCCGGGACGACGCGGTGGCAATGCAGTACCTGGTGAAGGGCTGGGCCTTCGACCCGAAGCGGCCCTGTCTGGAGCGCTGATGTTCACCTGGTGTTGCCCGGGGTAGGTTTCGATCGGTCTGTCGTCCCGATCAAGGAGCCTTGAATGCGCTGGCAGAAGCCGCTCGCCGCTGCTGTTGTCCTGACTGCTCTCACCACCACCCTCACTGCTTCGGCACACCCCGCTGTGGGTGGTGCGTGCTCGCCGGACGCGCAGCTCCTGGGCTTCAGCGACGCGCTCGACAAGACCACGTTCGAGGGGCAGCCGGTGGCCGGGCTGTCCGCGCTGAACGTGACCGGCCACAACAGCGCGGTGACGCTGGTGGACAACGTGGGGACCACGCCGGCCCGGGTGTTCGACCTGAAGATCAGCAGCAAACCGACGGTCAGTGTGGACGGGATGACGATCCTGCGCCGGCCGGACGGGACGCCGTACACGGGCGCCGACTTCGACGGTGAAGGACTGGTCGTCGAGCACGGCGACCGGACCATCCTCGCGACGTCCGAGCGGGAGCCGTCGATCCGCCGGTTCCGGTTGTCGGACGGGGTGCAGATCGGCTCGCTGCCGGTGCCCGCGCGCTTCCAGGTCGCGCCCGCCGGTGAGGCGACGGCCAACGCGACCTTCGAGTCGCTCGCGGTCAGCAAGGACGGACTGTCGCTGTACGCCGGGATGGAAGGACCGCTCGCCCCCGACGGCCCCGGCCGCAACCGCATCATCCGGTACGCCGGGTGGCCGGGCCACGACTACCGTCCGGTCGCGCAGTACGCCTACAAGACCGACCCGGGCCTCTCGCTGGTCGAGCTGGCCGTGGTCGATCGGGAGACGTTGGTGTCGATGGAGCGCACGTTCGTCGCGGGGGTAGGCAACACGATCCGTGTGTTCACGGTGCCGCTGCGGCGGGCTGAGGACGTGACTGCGCGCGCGTCGCTGGCGGACGCGCCGGACAAGGTGTTCCTGCAGAAGGAGCTGCTGTTCGACTTGGTGAACTGCCCGCCGTCGGGCGCGGTCGCCAAGCAGCCGCAGCCGAACCCGCTGCTGGACAACGTCGAGGCGCTCGCGCTCGGCGGTTATCTTCCCGGTGGCAAGCGGCAGCTGTACCTGCTGTCGGACGACAACAACGGCGCCACCCAGATCACCCGCTTCTACTCGCTGGCAGTCGACCTGCACTGACGTCACCCGACGTCACATGGCGTGGCAGCGCCGCTCGGGTAACAATGTGTGAATGCGCGTGATCGTTGTCGGTGCGGGCGTGATCGGGCTGAGCTGCGCCGTCCGGCTGGCCGAAGGTGGGTACGAGGTGGCCGTGCTCGCCCGCGACCTGCCGCTGGAGACCACCTCGGCGGTGGCGGCCGCGATCTGGTACCCGTACCTGTCCGCGCCCGAGGACCGCGTCGCGGCATGGTCCAGGGCGTCGTACGACGAGTTCGCCAAGCTGGCCGAGATCGAGCCGTCGGTGCGGATGCGGCACGGTCGGGAGTTCCTGGTGCACCGGATGCCGGATCCGCGCTGGGCCGACGTCCTGCCGGATCTGACCAGGGTGGCGTCCCCGCCGACCGGGTTCGAGGACGGGTGGGCGTTCACGGCGCCGGTGATGGACATGCCGGTCTACCTGCAGGCGCTGGTCAAGCGGCTCGAGCAGGCCGGCGGCACGCTGACGCGGGCCGCGCTGTCGGCGCTGCCGACGACTGCGGACGTGGTCGTCAACTGCACCGGGCTCGGCGCGCGCCTGACCGCGTCCGACCCGACGGTCACGCCGGTGCGCGGTCAGGTGATGACGGTCGAGCAGTGTGGGCTGACCGACTGGCTGATCGCCGATCGCGCGCCCAACGACCTCACGTACGTCATCCCGCGGGAGAAGGATGTCGTTGTCGGCGGCACCAGTCAGCCCGGCGACTGGAACCTGGCGGTCGACCCGGCGACGGCCTCCGAGATCCTCGACCGGGCTGCCGAGTTGGTTCCGCAGCTTCGGAAGGCGAAGGTGATCCGGCATCGCGTCGGCCTCCGCCCGGCGCGGCCGACCATCCGCTGCGAGCTCGTCCGCACGACCAGCGGCGAGCCCATCATCCACTGCTACGGCCACGGCGGCTCCGGCGTGACGTTGTCCTGGGGCTGCGCCAACGAGGTCTTCGAGCTCATCCATGACATCTGACCGGCCCGTCATTCTCGACGGCGGGATGTCGAACGCGCTCGAGGACCGCGGCCACGACCTCTCCGACGCGTTGTGGTCAGCTCGATTGCTCCGGGACGCGCCGACGGAGATCGCTGCCGTGCACCGCGCGTACTACGAAGCCGGCGCGATGGTCGCGACCACAGCCAGCTACCAGGCCAGCGTCCCTGGCTTCGAACGCTTCGGCGTCGCCCGGTCCGAGGCCGAGCGCCTGATCGGCGACAGCGTCCGCATCGCCCGCGAGGTCCGCGACTCCCTCCCCGGCGAACGACGCCTAGTGGCAGCCTCCGTCGGACCGTACGGCGCCGTGCTCGCCGACGGCTCGGAGTACCGCGGCCGGTACGGCGTGTCTGCCGCCGCCCTCCGCGACTTCCACGGCCCCCGCCTGGAGCTCCTGATCGAAGCCGGTCCCGACCTGCTCGCCGTCGAGACGATTCCCGACCTCGACGAGGCCGAGGTCCTGGTGCAACTCCTGGCGGAGCTCGACTTCCCGGCGTGGCTCTCCTACTCCGTCGCAGGTTCACAGACCCGAGCCGGTCAAGCCCTGACGGAGGCCTTCAAGCTGGGCACGCTCGACCAGGTGGTTGCGGTAGGCATCAACTGCTGCGCCCCGGAAGACGTGCAGCACGCCGTCGAGACAGCCGTAGCCGTCACGGGCAAGCCGGCGATCGCCTACCCCAACAGCGGCGAGTCCTGGGACGCCGGCGGCCGCCGCTGGACGGGAGAAGCGGCGGACGCGACCTCCCTCGCGGCGGGTTGGCTCGACGCCGGAGCGACGTACATCGGCGGCTGCTGCCGAGTCGGCCCCGACGACATCCGCGCTCTGGCGGCTCAGTTCTCCGCGTAGACGATCAGCTTGTTGCCGTCGGGGTCGGTGAAGTGAAAGACGCTGACGCTACCGATGTCCTCGATCGGTCCAACGTCCTCGGCGTGCCCGACGGCGAAAGCATGCGCGGCGTGGATGTCGTCCGCATGCAGCATCAGCAGCGGTCCACCGGGTTGAAACGCTCCCCGCGCGTGCGCGTGACCGTCGAGCGTCAGACGGGTCGGCCCGTCCATCGGCACGTCGTAGATCAGGCCCTCGTGGCTGGTCTGCTGCTGGGGCACGCCGAGGAGAGTGCTGTACCAGGCGATGGCGCGCTGCATGTCGGTGACGTGGATGAAGACGGCGCCGATCCGGTTGTTGATGGGTGATGGCATGTCAGACACCTAGCACTTGGCAGAGAAGGTCCAGGGCACCTTGGTAGGCGTGGTCGGGTGGGGTGCCGTAGCCGACGATCACTGCTTGGCGGGTGGCTGGCGTGGGGTTGAAGTGGTAGTTGGTGAGCGTGTTGAGGCCGAGGCCCTGGCGGGCGGCTCGGGCGACGATGTCCTCGGCGTCGCCGGGGACGTCGAGGAGGACGTGCAGGCCCGCAGAAATGCCGGCGACCGTGACCTCCGGCGCACGTTGCGCCAGCAGCTCGACCAGGCGGTCGCGGCGGCGCCGGTAGTGCAGGCGGGATCGCCGTACCTGGCGGTCGTAGTGGCCTGAGGCAATGAACTCGGCGAGGGTCAGCTGGTCGAGGGTCGCGGTCTGGTAGTCGGCAGTGCGCTTGGCCTCGACCACCGGCTCGAGCAGGTGCTGTGGCAGCACCATCCAGCCGAGCCGGACCCCCGGCGTGAGGCTCTTGCTCGCGGTGCCGGTGTAGACGACCCGCTCGGGGTCCAACGCCTGCAACGCCCCCACGGCCTGCCGGTCGTACCGGAATTCCCCGTCGTAGTCGTCCTCGATCAGCACCGCACCGGCTTCCCGCGCCCACTCGACAGCCGCCGTACGGCGCTCAGGCGCAAGCGGCACGCCCGTCGGCATCTGGTGCGCCGGCGTGAGCAATGCGCCGTGACCCGACAACCCGGAGACACAGGCACCCAGCTCGTCCACCCGGACCGGCACCGGCTCGATCCCGCGCGACCGGATCACGTCCAGGTGCAGCGAGTACCCGAACTCCTCGACCGACAGCGTGGTCCCACCGTGCGACCTCAGCACCTCACTCAGCAGGCTCAGCGCCTGCACGAACCCCGAGCAGATCAGGATCCGCTCCGGATCGGCCCGGACCCCGCGCGCCCGGGCGAGGTAGTCCGCGAGCATCCGCCGCAACTCGATCCGGCCGCGCGGATCGCCGTACCCGAACGCCTCGTTGGGCGCCGAGGGCAACGCCTTGCGCGCGGCGGCCAGCCACTCGCTGCGCGGGAAGGTGGCCAGGTCCGGCGAGCCCGGCCTCAGGTTGTAGCGGAAGCTCTTTGCCTCCGACAACGACGGCGACAGCGGCGGTACGGCGGCCGGCGGCGGGCCGGTCCGGTTGGCGACGACCGTGCCGGACCCCTGGCGGGCAGTCAGCCAGCCCTCGGCGACGAGTTGCCCGTACGCGTCGGCGACCGTGTTCCGGGCGATCCCGAGATCCTTCGCCAGTGACCGGGACGACGGCAGCCGGGTCCCGGCCGGCAGCCGCCCGCTCCGGATCGAGTCGTGCAGCGCGCCGACCAGGTCGTTGCGCCCGCGCGCCGCCGTCAGATCCAGGTGCAGATCCGCTCCCGAGTCCTCCATGTGCAGGACTCTATGCCGTGCCGCTCAGATGGTGATGGCGATCTTGCCCCGCACCTTGCCGGCGTCGAGCTGGCGCATCGCCTCCGGTGCCTGCTCGAGCGGATAGGACCGGTCGATGCTCGGCGTCACCTTCCCGGCCTCGATCAGCTCGGTGAGCCGCTCGAGCTCGCTGCCGCGTTCCTTGTTGATGAAGCTGGTCAGCCGCTGGCCGACGAACAGCGACAGGATCCTGGCGCCCAACTGCCGGTGCATCCCGCCGGTCAGGCTGCCGCCGCCCTCGCCGCCGGTCATCACCACCGTCCCGGTCGGCGTGAGCGCACGCCGCAGCCGGGCGAACGTCGGGTTGCCGGCGATGTCGACGATCAGGTCGTAGCGGGTCCCGGTCGCGGCGAAGTCCTCGCGGGTGTAGTCGAGCACGTGGTCTGCGCCAAGGGACTGGATCAGGTCGAGCTTGGCGGTGCTCGCCGTACCGGTGACCTCCGCGCCGAAGGCTTTGGCGAGTTGTACGGCGTAGCTGCCGACTCCCCCGGATGCCCCGGTGATCAGCACGTGCTGACCCGACTTGATCCGGCCGACGGTCAGCGCGTCCAAGGCGGTCAGCGCGGAGATCGGGACGACCGCAGCCTGCTCGAACGAGAGGTTGGCCGGCTTGCGGGCGAGCTTGGCCTCGCGGGTCAGGGCGAACTCGGCGAACGAGCCGGGCGCGACGCCGTACACCTCGTCGCCGACCGCGAACTTGCGCACCGCCGAGCCCACCGCCTCGACCGTGCCGGCGGCGTCCCGGCCCAGCACAGGGTTCCGTGGGCGGCGGAGACCGAAGGCGAGGCGGATCGCGTACGGCGTGCCGGTCATCAGGTGCCAGGTGCCGCGGTCGAGGCCGGCTGCCTGCACCCGGAGCAGGACGTCGTGGTCGCCGAGCCGGGTGGCCTCGGGCCGGGCGATCCGGTCGGAGCGCAGGACGTCGACCGCGCCGTACCCGTCCTGGACGATCGCTCGCATCGTGGTGGTGGTCATCGTCATCGTGCGCACCTTTCGTACTTAGTACGGCAACGGTAACGTACTTTGTACGAAACTGCTATGGTCCGGGGATGGAAAAGTCCGGGCCCACTCGTCGGGAGCGCCCCAAGCTCAGCCGTGACCGGGTGCTGGAGGCCGCCGTCGCGGTCGCCGACGCAGGCGGGATCGGCGGACTGACGATCCGGTCCCTCGCCCAGGAGCTCGGGGTCAAGCCGATGTCGGTCTACTACCACGTGGCCAACAAGGAGGAGATCCTCGACGGGATCGTCGACTACGTGTTCAGCCAGATCGACCTGCCGTCGGCCGACGGCGACTGGCGGACCGAGCTGCGCAAGCGCGCGGAGTCGGCCCGCCGGGTGCTGCGCCGGCACAGCTGGGCGATCGGCCTGATGGAGTCGCGGACCTCGCCGGGTCCGGCGACCCTGCGCCACCACAACGCGGTCCTCGGGACCTTGCGGGCGGCGGGGTTCTCGGTGGAGATGACCGCGCACGCCTACGCGCTGCTCGACAGCTACATCTACGGGTTCGCCATCCAGGAGGCCTCGCTGCCGTTCGAGGGTCCCGACAGCGTGGCCCAGGTCTCGGAGGCGATCATGGCGCGGTTCGCGAGCGGCGAGTACCCGCACATGGTCGAGATGGCGACCGAGTACACCAACCAGGGCGGGTACGACTTCGGCAACGAGTTCGAGTTCGGCCTCACGCTGATCCTCGACGGTCTCTCGCCGGCTTGACCCTCCGGCGACCGGAGGCTCCATCGTCGGTGACACGACATCGCCGAACGAGGAGAACAGCCGTGATCACCAGCATCTTTCCGGTCATCTGCGCCGACGACGTGGCCGCCACTCGGGACTTCTACGCCGGCCGCCTGGGCTTCAAGGTCATCTTCGACAGCGGTTGGTACGTCCAGCTCGAGGCGCCCAGCGGCAACCGGCCGCAGCTCGGGATCGTCGAGCGGGAGCACGAGAGCGTCCCGGAGCGCTTCCGGCAGCAGCCGGCCGGCGTCCTGGTGTCGATCGAGGTGGACGACGTGGACGCCGTGCACGAGACGATCAGCGCGGCGGGTCACGAGATCGCGCTGAGCCTGCGCAGTGAGGACTTCGGCCAGCGGCACTTCATGACCGTCGACCCGAGCGGCACGCTGGTCGACGTGATCACCCCGAACCCGCCGTCGCCGGAGTTCGCCGCCGCGTACGCCCAGTCCGCGGCGGACTGATTGGCCCCTGGAATCACCCGGAAAGTGGACCACGAGTCTGGGCCGATCTCCGCCTAGCGTGGAGGTATGAGCACAACGACGCGGCGGGTCAAGCTCGCCAACCTGGCCCCCGACTTCTACCAGGCGATGATCGCGCTGGACGCGGTCTCCGACACCGGGATCGACCCCAAGCTCGCGCACCTGGTCCGGATCCGCGCATCCCAGCTGAACGGCTGCGCCTACTGCACCGACATGCACTCCCTCGACCTGCTGCAGCTCGGCGACGACCAGCAGCAGCGGATCTCCCTGCTGCCGGTCTGGCGGGAGTCGCGCAAGTTCTACTCCGAGCAGGAGCAGGCGGCGCTGGAGCTGACCGAGGCGATCACCCTGATCAGCGTCGACCACGTCCCCGACGAGGTGTACGACGTCGCGGCCACGGCCTTCGACGAGAAGGACCTGGCCCGGCTGATCGCGCTGATCATCACGATCAACGCATGGACCCGGATCGGCGTGACCGGGCGGATGGAGCCCGGCCACTACAAGCCGAGCTGACCGGCATGCCATCCACAGCGGAACTCTTCCGCGCCATGCATCACGGCAGTACGCCGTTGGTGCTGCCGAACGCCTGGGATCCGGTCAGCGCCCGGATCGTGGCCGAGGCCGGCTTCCCGGCCGTCGCGACCAGCAGTGGCGCGATGGCCCGGGTCCTCGGGTACGACGACGGCCAGCTGACACCGCCGGCCGAGATGTTCTCGGCGGTGGCGCGGATCGCTCGCGCGGTCGACGTACCGGTGACGGCCGACCTGGAAGCGGGGTATGGCCTGCCGGCCAAGGAGTTCGCCGAGCGGCTGCTCGAGACCGGAGCCGTCGGCTGCAACCTGGAGGACTCGGTCGACGACGTGCTGACCGATCCGGCGCAGCAGGCGGACTATCTGGCCGAGGTCCGCGCGACCGCGGGTGCGGACCTGGTCATCAACGCCCGGATCGACAGCTTCATCGCCGGCGCATCCCGTGACGTCGCCGAGGCGGTCCGGCGGGGCCGCGAGTACCGACGGGCCGGGGCGGACTGCACGTATCCGATCTTCGCGCCGGTCGACGTACTGCCCGAGGTGGTCGCGGGGATCGGCGGGCCGATCAACGCGCACGCAGCCCCCGGCGGGCCGACGCCGGCCGAGTTGGCCGCCGCCGGTGCGGTGCGGATCTCGTACGGCACCAGCGTGCACAAGCATCTGATGGACGGGCTGCGCCAACTGCTGCCGTCGCTGAGCTGAGGTGGGTGGGTGGGGAAGGCTATCAAGGGTTCGCGGGGCAGGTAGTTATCCTTCGTGGACTGCTGGTGGAATTTCAGTCCAGGACAACTGCCAGGTCCACCGGTACGACGACCCCGGTGCCAACGTGATGGACTCGTCGGTGCTGACGAGGGCGTTCTCGTCGGGGCGGAACGGCGTGCCTTCGAGCATCTGGACGGCCAGACCGGGGTTGGCCGCATCGCGGTACGGCGTGCTGACCGCGAGCGACGCGATCTCGACGGCCTCAGTGCTCGTGTTGCGGATCTCGTATGTCTCGGTCCATTGCTCCCCGAACCGGCGGCCGATGCGGACCTCGAGCGCGCCGAGTTGATGCAGCAGGTCGATCCCGCTCTGCCGCCACCGCACCAGCACCGGATCGTCGAAGCGCTGGCTGTCCTGACCGGTGAGTACGACGCCTTTGCCCCACGCTTCGTGGTCCTGCAGCAACTGTCGGCCGTCCGGATCGATCACCTGCACGACCGCGCCGTCGTCGGCGACGTGCGCCGTACCTGCGCCGAATCCGAAGATCTCCACAAGTGGTCAACCTACCGATGTCGAGAACCGGGTACCGGGTTCGTCCCCCTGGTGAGTAGCCGCTCACCGAAAGGATGCGAATCATGAACAAGCAGGAGATCGCCGAGATCCTCGCCAAGCCGTACGCCCAGCAACTCCTGGCCGGCCCCGAACCGGCCCGCTTCGCCTACACCGCCCTCGACGGCGACCCGCGCGTGGTCCCGATCGGCTTCTGGGTCGACGGCGACCGCCTCCAGATCGCCACCGCGCCGAAGGCCGCCAAGGTCGCCGCCCTCCGCAAGAATCCCAAGGTCGCGATCACCATCGACAAGGGCGCCTTCCCGCCCAAGGTCCTCCTGCTCCGCGGCGCCGCTGAGGTCGAACTGGTCCAGGGCATCCCACAGGGCTACCTGGAAGCCGGCCACAAGGTGATGACCGACGACCAGTACCCGGACTGGAAGGCCGGCGTGGAAGGCCTCTACACCGAGATGGCCGTCATCACCGTCACCCTCACCTGGGCTAAACTCCTCGACTTCGAAACCACCATCCCCAAGGCGGTCGAAGACCTCATCAAGGAAAAGTCCGCCAGCTGACGCGGTCGACCAACGCGTGCTACCGCTCGCCGGCGGGCTCGCCGCCGGCGTTCGCGGGCTGGTTGTTGCGACCTGGGGGGTGGCTAGGATCGCGCCGTGATGAGGTGGGGTTGGGTGGCTGGGGTCGCCGTTGTTGTGCTGGCGGCGGTTGGGGTTGTCGTCGTGCGGGAGGTTGCCGGCGGTGAGAGTCGGCCGACGGCTGGGACTGTGGTGACACCGTCCCCGACGCCAACGCCCACACCGACGCCGACGCCGACGCCGACGCCGACGCCGACGGTTGAGCGCAGTACACCGCGGAGTACGCCGAGCGTGCGTACGAGCGCCGAGGTTCTCGCGGCGCAGAATCGGGCTGTTATGCAGAACCCGCTGTACCGCGTGGGTCGGCTGCCGGCGTCGCGGTGCAAGGAACCCGCTGCCCGGCCGACCACGGTTGCGAACGTGCGGAAGTACTACACGGAGTTCGTCCGCTGCCTCGACAAGGTGTGGGCGCCGGTGGTCCGCAGGGCCGGCTTCACCTTCCAGGCGCCGCGGGTCGAGATCGTCACCAGCGGGTCGCGCACCCAGTGCACCGTCACCGACTCAGCCGCGTACTGCGGCGGCGTCATCTCCATGAACGCGACCTACGACCTGAAGAACTACCGCAACGACAACCCGTTGTGGGCACGCACCACGATGGCCCACCTCGTCGCCCACGAGTACGGCCACCACATCCAGCGGCTGACCGGGATCAGCGGCGCTTCCGCAGCGCGTTCGCAGTACCTGTCCGGGGACGCCGCGCTCGCCGAGAGCCGGCGCATCGAACTTCAGGCATCGCTGCCTCAGCGGCGTCTACCTCGGCGCGGATCGGCGCTACTTCCCCGCCACCGGCGCCTGGCTGCAGCGCTACCTGTGGACGATCCGCAATCGCGGCGACGAATGGAACCCGACGCGAAGCCACGGCAAGAGCACCAGCCACAGTCGATGGACCCGCCGCGGCTTCGACGCAGCCAACCCGTCCGCCTGCAACACCTTCACAGCCTCCGCCGCGAGCATCGCCTGATCGACACCCGCCTGCGCGGGTTTGGTCAGGACCACCACATGTCGGAGCGGGACAAGGCGTCGGGGGTTTGGTTGGTGGTGTCGAGGGCGTCCAGGGCGGAGATCGCGTCGGCGTCGAGTTGGAAGTCGGTGACGGCGAAGTTCTCCTGGATGCGTTCGGGGTGGGTGGACTTCGGGATGACCGAGAGGCCCTTCTGAACTGCCCAGCGGATCAGGACCTGGGCGGGGGTGCGTCCGACGGCGGAGGCGATTCGGCCGACGACGGGGTTGTCGAGGTGGCGGCCGGTTCCGAGTGGGCTGTAGGCCTGCGCGATCACGCCGGCGTCCTCGCAGGCGTCGACCAGGGCGCGGCGGTACTCGAACGGGCTGAACTGGATCTGGTTGACCGCCGGCGGGATCTGGCTCACCTTCAGGAGCTCCTGGAGCTCCGCGGCGCTGAAGTTCGAGATCCCGATGCCCTTGGCCAGGCCGGCCTCGCTGGCCTTCTCCATGCCTGACCACGCCCAAGTCGGCCCACCCTGCGGCCAGTGGATCAGGTACAGGTCGACGTACTCCGTCCCGAGCCGCTCCACACTCCGCTCCGCCTCGGCCAGCGGGTCGCGACTGCCCGGGTAGAACTTCGTCGTCAGGAAGATCTCCTCCCGCGGCACACCGCTGCTCCGGATCGCCCGGCCGACACTCGCCTCGTTCCGGTACGCCTGCGCGGTGTCGATCAGCCGATACCCGTTCTCGAGCGCCGCCGCGACGGCCCGCTCACACTCCCGCCCGTCCCGAACCTGCCAGACCCCGAGCCCCAGCACCGGAATCTCAGCACCGTTCAACAACCTCCGCACCACCTGATCAGCCATGCCCCCCTTCTACCACCCCACCCCACACCACAGCCTCAGAGCTTGTTGGCGTGGCGGATTACGTCTACTACGTCGGACATCATGCCGGTGAGGTCGTAGTCCTTGGGGGTGTAGACGGCGGCTACGCCGGCGGCCAGGAGGGCTCGGGCGTCGGTGTCGGGGACGATGCCGCCGACGACGACGGGAACGTCTTCGAGGCCGGCTTCGCGGAGGCCGGCAACTACCTGGGGGACGAGTTCCATGTGGGAACCGGACAGGATCGAGAGGCCGACGCAGTGGACGTCCTCGGCGACGGCGGCGGCGACGATCTGCTCGGGGGTCAGCCGGATGCCCTGGTAGATCACCTCGAAGCCAACGTCCCGGGCGCGTACGGCGACTTGTTCGGCACCGTTGCTGTGGCCGTCGAGCCCCGGCTTGCCGACCAGGAACCGCAACCGCCCGCCCAGCTCCTCAGCGGTCACCGACACCTTCTCCCGTACGGCGGCGATCGCCTCACCGCCGGCCGAGACGCCAACGGACCCCGAGACCCCGGTCGGTGCGCGGTACTCGCCGAACATCTCCCGCAGCACCCCCGCCCACTCCCCCGTCGTGACGCCCGCCCGGGCGCACTCGAGGGTGACCGGCATCAGGTTGTCGGTGCCCTTCGCGGCCTCGCGCAGCTTGCCGAGTGCAGTGTCGACCGCCTTGCCGTCCCGCTCGGCGCGCCAGGTCCGCAGCGACTCGAGCGCGGCGGCCTCCGCGGCCGGGTCGACGGTCTGGATCGCGGTGTCGAGGTCGGCGGTCAGCGGCGACGGCTCGGTGTTCTCGAACTTGTTCACCCCGACGACGATCTGCTCACCGGACTCGATCCGCTGCCGGCGCTCGGCGTGCGATGCAACCAGTGCCTGCTTCAAGTAACCGCTCTCAACGGCCGCGACAGCACCGCCCATCGCCTGCACACGATCGATCTCCTCGCGCGCCCCGGCGACCAACGAGTCGACCTTCGCCTCGATCACGTGCGAGCCGTCGAAGATGTCGTCGTACTCGAGCAGGTCCGACTCGTACGCCAGGATCTGCTGCATGCGCAGCGACCACTGCTGGTCCCACGGCCGCGGCAGGCCGAGGGCCTCGTTCCACGCCGGCAGCTGGACCGCGCGGGCGCGAGCGTTCTTCGACAGGGTCACGCCGAGCATCTCGAGCACGATCCGCTGGACGTTGTTCTCCGGCTGGGCCTCGGTCAACCCCAGTGAGTTGACCTGTACGCCGTACCGCAGCCGACGGGCCTTCGCGTCGGTCACGCCGTACCGCTGCAGCGTCAGCTCGTCCCACAACCGCACGAACGCGCGCATCTTGCAGGTCTCCTCGATGAACCGCACCCCGGCGTTCACGAAGAACGAGATCCGCTGTACGACGTCGCCGAAGCGCTCCTGCGGGACCTGGCCGGCGTCCCGAACTCGATCCAGTACGGCGATCGCCGTCGACAGCGCGAACGCGAGCTCCTGGACCGGGGTCGCACCGGCCTCCTGGAGGTGGTAGCTGCAGATGTTGATCGGGTTCCACTTCGGCACGTTCGCGACCGTGTAGGCGATCAGGTCGGTGGTCAGCCGCAGCGACGCGTCCGGCGGGAACGCGTACGTGCCGCGGGACAGGTACTCCTTGACGATGTCGTTCTGCGTGGTGCCGGTGAGCTCGGCGGGCAGCGCGCCCTGCTCCTGCGCGGCGACCTGGTAGAGCGCGAGCAACCACATCGCGGTCGCGTTGATGGTCATCGAGGTGTTCATCTGAGCGAGCGGGATCTGGTCGAACAGTGCCCGCACATCACCCAGGTGCGCGATCGGCACCCCGACCTTCCCGACCTCGCCCTTGGCCAGCGCGTGGTCGGCGTCGTACCCGGTCTGGGTCGGCAGGTCGAACGCGACCGACAGCCCGGTCTGGCCCTTGGCCAGGTTCCGCCGGAACAACGCGTTCGACTCCGCCGCGGACGAGTGGCCCGCGTACGTCCGCATCACCCACGGTCGATCCTTCTCGGTCGCCATGTACCCGAGAGTAGGACTGTGTTCCTTTGTGCGTCCCCTGCTCGTGACCGGTGTCACCAGGGGTCTGGATCACACAGGCACGGCTTCAAGCGCTGATCGGCAGGGGGGTGCGTTCGACGTTGAGGATGCGGTGCAGGCGGGTGACCGCGAGGATGCGGATCACCGAGGGCATCGGGTGCCAGAGCACGAGTTGACGGCCGAGCAACTGGGTCCGGCGGTGCGTGGCGACCAGCAGGCCGAGCCCGGTCGCGTCCACGGCGTCGACCGACTCCAGGTTGACGATCACGTCGCCGTCGGAGCTGTCGATCACCTGGTTGAGCGTTTGACGGACGTCACCCACCGAACGGACGTCCAGGATTCCGGTCAGATGTACGACGTTGGGTGTGGTCGGGTGTGCAGTTGTGTTGTCTTGGGTCGGTGCGAGCATGTCCGTGCCCTCCGCTCTCCCCTGGCGGCCCCCGAGTCATCGGCCGCACTGCAGCGTGTGGAGATAAAGACTCCATGGAGACCCGGAAGGTTGCCAAGACTTCGCGACGATTTATTTCGCGAGACAATAGCTGCGTGTTCGCCGAGCAGTACTTCTTGTTTCCACTCGTGGCCATCGCACTGGCCGGGCTGATGGTACTGCTGTGCCGCTGGGCTTTCTCGAAGGCGAAGGGCGGCTCGCTGGTACGGCGTGTCGACCTGCGGCCGGCCGACCGGGACTCCTTCGGACTGCTGGTCGCCATCCTGACGATGCCCACCTACAACGAGGTCCGGGTCAAGGTGTCGATGCTGAAGGACTTCGGCATCAAGGCGACCGCGGCCCGGACCAAGGACGGCTGGACCGTCTACGTCTGGCCGCAGGACGAGACCGCGGCCCGCGGCCTGCTCGACGCCTCCTGACGGTTTCTTCCACCTGGCTGTCCTCCCGAGAGCGCTCTCGCGCGTCCACCTCCCGGTAGCTCACCGACGTGAGAAGGGGCTGGGGGACATCGGACAAGAAGAGGGTGAGTCGACCGGTACATCAGACGTGGGGAGCTCCATGACGCCCGACCTGGCCTTGGCGACGCTCGCGTTCCCGGGCCGGCTGCCGGCAGCCGCCGTACCTGCGGAGGCCGACGAGGACGGCCGGGCGCTGGAGGCATCGGTCCGGGAGCCGGACCGGTTCACGCTGATCTTCGACCGGTACTTCGGCCAGGTGCACGCGTACGTCGCCCGCCGGCTGGGGACCGACATCGCTGACGACCTGGCGGCGGAGACGTTCCTGATCGCGTTCCGGCAGCGAGACCGCTTCGACCGGCGGCACGGAGTGGTTCGGGCCTGGCTGTACGGCATCGCGACCAACCTGATCCGGCGGCACCGGCGCGACGAGGTGCGCGCCTGGCGGGCGATCGCGAAACTCCCGCCGCCGGTGGAGTCCGTCGACGACGAGGAGCGGATCGCCGCCCAGGTCACCGCGCAAGGTGTAGGCCGTGAACTGGCGGCCGCGCTGGCGAAGGTGTCGGCCAAGGACCGCGAGGTGCTGCTCCTGGTGGCGCTCGGGCAGCTCACGTACGACGAGGTGGCCGCAGCCCTCGGGATCGCGTACGGCACCGTCTGCTCCCGGCTCTCGAGAGCCCGCCGCATCCTCCGCGACACGCTGGAGCCGCTGTGAACGAACTGGAGAGAATCCGCAAAGCCTTCCCCGAAGCCGAGGCGCCGTCCGCCCAGGCGACCGCCGCTGCACGGCGTCAGGTGGAGGCGTTGATCCGAGAGGCCGACGGTGACGGCGGCGGAAGGGTGTACGCCTTCCGCAGTATCGCTCGGACGGGATGGGTGGGGACTGCGTTGACTGCAGTTACTGCTGTGGTGACTGTGGTCGGTTTGGGGGTGCCGCTTCTCCACGGTGTGGATGGGACGGTTGAGGCGGCGCCGGCGACGATTACGCCGAGCGCGCCGCGGTTGGCGAGTGCCAGTCAGGTGTTGATCGCGGTTGCGCAACTGCAGGAGACGGACGAGAAGGTCTCCGGGAGGTTCTTCCGGGTGCGGAGTCTGCAGGTGAACGGGACTCGGCGGGTGATCACGGAGAGCTGGATGCCGATGAAGCCCGGCGTGCAGTCCTGGTTCGGCTGGGTGGACCTGAAGTCACCCATCGAGCCGGTGGTGAACAAGATGGGCTTCGACCAGGTCCCGCCCGGCTACTACCTGACCGGCGACAAACCCCTGACCGCACAGCAGATAGCAGCCCTCCCCACCGACCCGGTCAAGCTCCGCGCAGTCCTGTCGGCCGACGTCGACCCCGACGCGACGGCGAGCGAGCGCGAGTACGTCGTCTTCGCCGCGGCCGGACGCCTGCTGTTCGAGATGCCGTCCCCGCCGAAGCTCCGCGGCGCCGCCCTCCGCGTGCTCGCCACCCTGCCCGACACCCAGGTCCGGACCGGCGTGCAGGACCCGATCGGCCGGTCCGGGACCGAGATCATCTTCACGCCGGACCCGTCGATGCCCAGCGCCGGCAAGACCTTCATGCACCGCGGCGGCGCCCGCTACATCATCGACCCGGTCACCGGCCGCCTGCTGAGCTCGTCGTACCGCGGCCTGAAACCCGGCGCCACCGTCGTCCTAGAGTCCGGCTGGACCGACGAGAAACCCCGGCCGCCCTCCCGCACCGTCCGCTGAGCTGGCACCGCCGGTCGACGCCCCGCTCGGCGCTGCCGGGCGGGGCAGTTCTTTTGCGCACCGTCTAGGGTCGGTGTATGGGGATTCTGCTGGAGCTGGATCTGACCAGGGGTGTGCTGGAGACGCCACCCGCCTCGCCCGTGGCTGCGTTTCGCGCGCGGCACCTGCCGACTCTGCGGGAGCTGGTGGGAGCGCTGCGGAAAGGGGCGCGCGACGACAATGTCGTCGGTTTGGTCGCCCACATCGGCGGTCACCGGCTGTCGCTCTCCCAGGTGCAGGACCTGCGCGAGGCCGTCGCGGACTTCCGTACGTCGGGCAAGGCGGCCGTCGCGTGGACGGAGTCGTTCGGCGAGACCGGCCAAGGGACCGTGCCGTACTACCTGGCGACCGCGTTCGACGAGATCTGGCTGCAGCCGTCCGGTGACCTCGCGATCACCGGGATCTCGGTGCAGGCCGTCTTCGTCCGTGGCGCGCTGGACAAGGCCGGGGTGATCCCGCAGTTCGGCAAGCGCCGGGAGTACAAGACCGCGGCGGACACCTTCACCGAGAAGGAGATGACCGAGCCGGCCCGCGAGATGGCGTCGCGGCTGGCCGAGTCGGCGTACGAGCAGATCGTCGAGGGCATCGCCGTACGGCGCAGACTCGACACCGCGCGGGTGCGGGAGCTCGTGAACACCGCGCCGCTGCCTGCCCAGACCGGGATTGAAGTTGGGCTCGTCGACCGGCTCGGCTACCGCTCCGACGTGTACGACGAGCTGCGCAAGGGGCTCGGCGAGACGACCAGGCTCCTGGCCGAGCGGTACATCCGCCGCGGGCCGCGGACCCTGGAGGACCTGCGAAAGCAGCTGCCGTGGCCGCAGAAGCCGCTGGTGGCCGTCGTGCGGATCTCGGGCGGGATCACTGTGGGCCGCAACTCCAACAGCCCGCTCGGTGGACCGGGCTCCGGCTCCGACACCATCGGCGCGGCGCTGCGGGCGGTCGCGGACAACGAGAAGGTGAAGGCCGTCGTACTGCGGGTGGACAGCCCAGGCGGCTCGTACGTCGCCTCGGACGCGATCCGGAACGAGATCCTCCGGCTGCGGTCCACCGGGCGTCCGGTGATCGCGTCGATGGGCACGGTGGCAGCGTCCGGCGGGTACTTCGTCTCGATGCCGGCCGACGTGATCGTCGCGCAGCCGGGCACCATCACCGGGTCGATCGGTGTGCTCTCCGGCAAGGGCGTCGTACGGGACGCGCTCGGGCGGATCGGGATCTCGCAGGAGGCCGTGTCGGAGGGCGAGAACGCGCGGATGTACTCGGCGCAGGAGGAGTTCACCGACGAGCAGTGGGCGCGGCTGGAGGAGACGCTCGACCGCATCTACAAGGACTTCGTCGCCAAGGCGGCGCAGGACCGCGGGCTGCCCGAGCAGCAACTGGAGGGACTCGCGCGCGGCCGGGTCTGGACCGGCGCGGACGCCCACAGCCGCAAGCTCGTGGACGAGCTCGGCGGCTTCCAGCACGCGCTGACGGTCGCCTGCAACCGGGCCGGCCTGGACCGCGACAACATCGGGCTGGCCACGGTCCCGCACCGCAACCTGCTGGACCACCTGCGCGCTCCCACGACCACTGACGACCTGGCCGTTCGTGCTCAGGCGCTGACTCTCGACGGCCTGGCAACCGGTATCTACAGCGCGCTGGGCCTGCCGCCCGAGGGCCTGCTGCGGATGCCGCTCAACTGGCAGCTGGCGTGATCGACTGCGGGAAGGCGAAGAAGCCGTCCGGGTCGTAGGCCTGCTTGACCTTGCGCAGCCGATCGAGGTTCTCGCCGTGGTACGCCGTCAACGCGTCGGGCAGCGTGGGGTCGGGGAAGTTCGGGTAGACCCGGCCGGAGCTGAACGGCTCGAGCGGCCGGAACAACCCGGCCAGCGCGGACCGCAACTCGGCCTCGGTCGTCCGCAGCGCCTCCTCGCCGGAAGGTAGCGGCGCGCCGGTGACGAGCTCGACGAGGAAGGCCTGGTCGCGGTGCGCGAAGGCGCTCCAGTCGACGTCGTGCCGGTTGTACTCGCCGCCCATCGGCGTCAGGTTCAGCTCGGCATCGCCGAGACTGGCCAGCACCTCCCGCCAGGTCCCGCCGGGAACGCTGCCCGCGAAGAACGCCGACTTGCTGACGTCCAGCCGCGGTTGCGTACGCTCCACGTCGCCGAGGCCGACCACCGAGCGCTTGAGCTCGCGATACGGCATCCGCGCGATCGCGGTCGTCGCCGGCTCGCTGCCGACCGCGACCACGAGCCGGTCGACCTGATCCAGGTCGTCGACGACGAGCCCGAACACATGAACACCCTCGGGCGTCACCTTCACCGCAACGTTGACCTCGTCAGGCGCGTACGGCGCCCAGCGCTGCCACGCATCGACGACGGCGACTGCATGGTCGCGCGGCCAGGTCAGATGCAGCCGATGCGCACTCGGCGACGGCACCCCGGTGAACCACAGCTTGGTGACCACGCCGAACTGCCCGCCACCCGAACCACGGATCGCCCAAAACAGGTCGGCGTGCTCGTCCGGGGCGCACCGTACGACGCGGCCGTCGGCGAGCACGAGCTCGGCCGCGATCAGCTTGTCCGAGGTCAGCCCGTGCATCCTGCCCAGCAGACCGATTCCGCCGCCCAGCACCAGGCCCGCGATCCCGACCGTCTCGCCGCACCCGGCCGGAAGGGTCAGGCCGACTTCGTCGAGGGCGTCGTACACCTCCGGCAACCGGACGCCCGCGCCGACGCGGACCATCCTGTCGGTGACGTCGATCGACGCCATCGGCGAGACGTCGAGGACGATGCCGGTCGTGGTCGACCGGCCGGCGAAGCAGTGCCCGCCGCTGCGGGGCACGACCGGCTGCCCGGTACGGCGTGCCTCCGCCAAAACGTCGGCCACCTCGGCGGGGGTGGCGCACTGGGCGATCGCGGCCGGGTGCACCTCGCCGTACCGGGGCATGGCCGGCCGGCGGGCCGCCTCGTACTCTGCGGAACCCGGCCGGAGCCAGCGGACCGTCACGAGGTGCGTTCGCCGCCCGGGACCCAGAGGACGTCGCCGCCGGACGACAGGTTCGCGACCCGGCCGAGGATGAACAGCAGGTCGGACAGCCGGTTGAGGTAGGTCAGGGCGAGCAGGTTGATCGACGGGCCGTGCGCCTCGACGGCGGCCCAGCCGGCCCGCTCGGCCCGCCGGACCACGGTGCGGGCGACGTTCAGGTACGCGGCGCCTTCGGTGCCGCCGGGCAGGATGAACGAGCGGAGCTTGGTGAGCCGGCTGTTGTAGTCGTCGCACCAGGCCTCGAGGCGGTCGACGTACTCCTGGGTGATCCGCAGCGGCGGGTACTGCGGATTCGGCGTGATCGGGTTGCACAGGTCGGCGCCGACGTCGAACAGGTCGTTCTGGATCCGGTTCAGCAAGACGACCAGGGTGCTGTTCAGGTGCCCGGCGGCGATGGCCACTCCGATCGCGGAGTTCGCCTCGTCCACCTCGCCGTACGCGGCCAGCCGCGGATCCGTCTTCGAAGTCGTCGAGTTGTCGCCCAGGCGGGTCTCGCCGGCGTCACCGGTCCGGGTGTAGATCCGCGTCAAGTTCACAGCCATGGCAAGGACTCTACGCAAAGGCCGGATCCCTCCGCCTCGACCCGTGGACCCGGCCGCGCTGCGCGGCACTCGGCGGGCACATCGCCGCGTTGGAGAGCGAGGCACGGAGAACCCCACTCCGAGCCTCGCTCTCCGCCTTGCGCTGCACTCCGCCGAGCACCTGCTCGCGGCTGGCCGGGTCCACGGGTCGAGGCGCAGAACGCTACAGTCGGCTGGTGGAACGGTTTCGGATCGCGGGTGAGGCACGGCTCGAAGGAGCCGTGGAAGTTGCTGGTGCGAAGAACAGCGTGCTGAAGCTGATGGCGGCGGCGCTGCTGGCGGAAGGTACGACGCTACTGCGGCAGGTACCGAGCATCCTCGACGTCACCTTCATGGCCCAACTGCTGGACACGCTCGGTTGCCAGGTGACCGTCGACGCGGACGAGCGGACCGCGACGATCGCCGTACCGGGTGAGGTCGGGCACCAGTGCGACTACGAGCTGGTCCGCAAGCTGCGGGCGTCGATCTCGGTGCTCGGGCCGCTGCTGGCCCGCTGCGGCCAGGCGGAGGTAGCCCTGCCGGGCGGTGACAACATCGGCTCCCGCGGGCTGAACATGCACGTCGCCGGCCTGGAGGCGATGGGCGCGAAGGTGCACATCGAGCACGGTTTCGTGATCGCCGAGGCGCCGCAGGGGCTGCACGGCGCCGAGGTGTGGCTGGACTTCCCGAGCGTCGGCGCGACCGAGACGATCATGATGGCGGCCGTGCTGGCGCGCGGTACGACGGTGATCGAGAACGCGGCCCGCGAGCCGGAGATCCAGGACATCGCCGCGATGCTGGTTGAGATGGGCGCGCAGATCGACGGCGCCGGGACGCCGCGGATCGAGATCACCGGCGTGACCGGGCCACTGCGGCCGGCCGACCACGTCGTCGTACCGGACCGGATCGTGTCCGGGAGCTGGGCGTTTGCTGCGGCGATCACCAAGGGCGACGTGACGGTCACGAACGGCCACGCCGAGCACCTCGAGCTGCCGCTCGACAAGCTGCACAAGGCGGGCGCGGAGATCACCGTGCTGGAGTCCGGGTTCCGGGTCCGGATGCACGACCGGCCGAAGCCGGTGGACGTGGTCACGCTGCCGTACCCCGGGTTCGCGACCGACCTGCAGGCCTTCGTGATCGCGCTGAACGCGGTGAGCGACGGCGCGGCGATGGTGACGGAGAACCTGTTCGAGGGACGGTTCACCTTTGCGCAGGAGCTGACCCGGCTCGGCGCCCAGATCCAGACCGACGGTCACCACGCCGTCGTCCGCGGTGTCCCGCGGCTCTCGGGCGCACCGGTCGTGGCGTCGGACATCCGGGCCGGCGCGGCCCTGGTCCTCGCCGGCCTCGCCGCCGAGGGCGAGACGCTGGTGTCGGCCGCCCATCATGTGCACCGCGGCTACACCGACTTCGCCGGCAACCTCCGCCGCCTGGGGGCCGACGTCACAGTCGAACCGGATGACGCGGAGATGTACTGGAACTAGTTGCCGGTTTAGGGTCTTGCGCATGACTGAGCGCGTGATCAAGCCCCTCGGCCGTGGTTTTCTCTTCCTGGACTCGCATCCGGCCGCGTGTGCCCGGCTGGTCCGTGACGCGGCCGCGCAGGTCGCGCGGCGAGCGCCCGAACGCCGTACGGCGCTGGTGATCGGGTCGAGCTCCGGCTACGGGCTGGCCGCGACGATCGCGGGGCTGGCGCGCTACGGGATCGACGGTGTCGGGGTGTCCTTCGAGAAGGCGCCGACAGCTCGCCGCACGGCGACCGCGGGGTGGTACCGCACGGCCGAGACGGCTGCGCTGGCCGCCGAGCTCGGGCGCGACTTCCGGTTCGTCAACGCGGACGCGTTCGCGGACACCACGAAGACCGAGGTGCTCGACCTGATCGCCGAGCGCTGGGGCGGGATCGACCACCTGATCTACAGCGTCGCCGCGCCGCGCCGGGTCGACCCGCGCAACGGCGAGACGTACCAGTCGGCACTCAAGGCGATCGGCGCCGCGCACACCACCAAGAGCCTCGCCTTCGAGGACGGGCAGCCGGTGCTGCAGGAGGTCGGGATCGACATTGCGACCGAGGACGAGATCGCGCAGACGATCAAGGTGATGGGCGGCGAGGACTGGGGTCGGTGGATCGCTGCCCTGTCCGAGCGGGGTCTGCTGAAGCCGGGCTTCAACACGGTCGCGCTCACCTACATCGGCTCCGAGCTCACCGGGCCGATCTACCGGCAGGGCTCGATCGGCGCCGCCAAGGCCGACCTGGAGCAGACCGCGCTGACGCTGAGCAAGGACGCCGGCGTCCAGGCGATGACGTCGGTGAACGGTGCCGCCGTCACCCAGGCGTCGTCCGCGATCCCCGGTATCGGCCTCTACGTCAGCCTGCTGCACAAGGTCCTCGGCGACGGGTTGCAGACCCCGATCCAGCAGTCGATCGCGTTGTGGGACCAGTTGACCGGCGAGAGCCCGCTGGACCTCGACGAGGAGGGCCGTATCCGCCTTGACCGGTGGGAGCTGACCGACGACGTCCAGGCCGCCGTACGGGCTGCTTGGGAGTCCGCAACGCAGGACACCATCGCGGACGTGGCCGACACCGCGTGGTTCCTCGCCGAGGTACGGCGGCTCTACGGCTTCGACGTACCCGGGGTCGACTACGAGGCGCCGACCCAGGTCGACGTCACCTGGCCTTAGTTCCGGGCGCGGTATTGCCGCATCTTGTTGCGGGAGCCGCAGAGGGACATCGTGCACCAGCGACTGCGGCCGGCCGGGCTGCGGTCGTAGTACACCCATCGGCAGCTGTCGGACGCGCATGCCTTGAGGCGCTGCCAGTTGCCGACGGCAACTGATGCGGTGATGTCCGCGGCCAGCTGGGCGACCAGCCCCGGCGCGCCCACGAGCCCGTCCGCCGGACGAACTGTCGCGCCTCCGTCGGCCGACAGCTCGAGCCGGAGCGGCGCCTCGGCGAGGATCCGGTCGAGCACCGCAAGCGACTCCCCCGGTACGTCGACACCGGCATGGGCCAGGCAGACATCGCGGATCGCCTCGCGGAGCGCCAGCACGTCGGCGAGGTCGGCCCAGTCGAACCGCAGCTCCGGTAGTCCGTGGTCGGCACAGAAGGTCCGCAGATCGGCGGGCTTGCCGAGCTCGTCGCGCGCCAGCTCCAGGTCGACGGTGTTCACCAGGTCCTGGACAAGCACCAGCGGCTCAGGGGCTGGGTTGCGCTCGCCGGGCTGAATCACGCTTGCCACGTTACCGCTGTTGGGGCATGATCCGGTAACGGTTACTAGATGAGGCGGAGGTACTGGTAACGGTGGACAGCGACTTCAAGCGGTTCTGGGCCGGGCAGACGGTCTCGGCGGTCGGCACCCACGTCACGGCGGTCGCCCTGCCGTTGACTGCTGCGCTCACCCTCGACGCGGGCGCCGCAGGCGTCAGCGCGATCGCGACGGCGACCTACCTACCGAGCGCTGCGCTGCCGCTGCTCGCCGGGCACTGGCTCGAAGGGCGGCGAAAGCGCGGTGTCATGATCGCCGCCGACGTGATCCGGGCCGCCGCGGTGGCCGCGATCCCGGCCGCCTGGGCATTCGGTCACCTCACCCTGCCCTTGCTGGTCGCCGTGGCCTTCCTGGTCGGCGCCGCGAGCGTGGTCTTCGACATCGCATCGTTCGCCTACCTCCCGGACTTCGTGCCGGAAGCGGAGCTGCCGTCGGCGAACCGGGCTCTCCAAGGGTCGAGCACGGCCGCGCAGGTCGGCGGGCCAGGCTTGGCGGGTTTGCTCGTCCAGCTACTCGGGCCGGCCGTCGCACTCCTGGTGGACGCGCTCTCCTATCTCACCAGCGCACTCGGCATCAGGTCGGCACGGCGGCCGGAGGCGGCGCCGCACGCCACCGACGACCGGCCTGGCCTGTGGGAAGGCGTCCGGCAGATCAAAGTCAGCCCGTTCCTGCGCTCGCTGACCGCCCACGCGGCGCTGTTCAACGCGTCCGCACAGATCATGGTCGTCAACCTCGTCGTCCTCGCGGTGAAGGAGCGCGGCCTGTCCGCCGGGGGTTACGGCATCGCGCTGAGCGCGGGCGGCGCCGGCGCGTTCGCGGGAGCGATGATCGGGCTGCGGCTCGCCAAGCGGCTGGGGTACGGCCGGGCGTTCCTCGCCTCGATGGTGCTGTCCACCGGCGTGCCGCTCCTGACCGCGCTCCTCCCCGGTCGCGGAGTCAGGTACGGCGTCCTCCTCGGGCTCGTCCAGTTCGCGGGCGGTATCGGGCTGGGCAGTGCGAATGTGCTGTCGGTGACGATCCGCCAGCTGCTCATCCCCCGCGCATCCCTTGCCCGGAGCAACGGCGCCTACCGCACGTTCACGTACGGCGTGCTCCCGATCGGCGCTGCGCTGGGCGGAGTGCTGGGCAGTGCGTTCGGCACGACCGCCGCGGTCGCGATCGGCACCATCGGTATGGCGCTGTCCGCACTGCCCATGTTCGTCCGGGAGGTGCGCACGCTCGAGACGCCGGTGACTACAGCGGCTTGAACGACGCCATTTCCAGGACGAGATCGCCGGCTTCGTCGGAGGCCGCGAGGTCGACGGACGCGGTGATGCGCCAGTCGTGGTTGCCCTCGGGGTCGTCGATGATCTGCTGGACCTCCCAGTAGCCGGGGTGCTCCTCGACCATGAACAGCGCCGGGCCGCGGGCCGCCGGGCCGGTGTTCAGGGTGGAGTGCTCGGCGTAGTACGCCGTACCGGCCTCGGCCCAGCGAGCGGCGTCCCAGCCCGCCTCGGTGTCGAGCTGGCCCAGCTCCGCCCAGCGGTGCAGGGAGATCAGCTCGACCCGGCGGAACATCGCATTGCGGACCAGGACCCGGAAAGCCCTGCTGTTCAAGGTGATCCGGCGCGGCCCGGCCGGGGTCGCGACCTCCGCCACCTCTTCGGGCACCGGGTTGGTCAGCTCCTCCCACTCGTCGAGCAGGCTGGAGTCGGTCTGCCGGACCACCTCGCCGAGCCACTCGACGATGTCGGTGAGGTCGTCGTTCACCTTGTCCGGTGGAACCGTCTGGCGGAGCGCCTTGTAGGCGTCGCTGAGGTAGCGCAGCACGATCCCCTCGGACCGCGCGAGCCCGTAGTACCCGATGAACTCACCGAACGTCATCGCCCGCTCGAACATGTCCCGGACCACCGACTTCGGCGACAGCCCGGTGTCGGCGATCCACGGGTGCGTCTGCCGGTACATCTCGAACGTTGCCTCGAGCAACTCGTTCAGCGGCTTCGGCCAGCTGACGTCCTCGAGCAGCTCCATCCGCTCCTCGTACTCGATCCCCTCGGCCTTCATCGCGTTCACCGCTTCGCCCCTGGCGTGGTGCTCCTGCGCCCACAGCACCGCGCGCGGGTCCTCCAGGGTCGCCTCGATGATCGAGACCACGTCCAGCGCGTACTCCGGGCTCTCGGGGTCGAGCAGGTCGAGGGCGGCCAGCGCGAACGTCGACAACGGCTGGTTGAGGCTGAAGTCCTTCTGCAGGTCGACGGTCAGCCGCAGCGTCCGGCCGTACTCGTCCGGTTCGTCGAGCCGCTCGACCACGCCCGCGGTCAGCAGGGTCCGGTAGATCTGGATCGCCCGGCGGATCAGCCGGACCTGGGTCCGGGCGTCCTCGTGGTTGTCGCGGAGCAGCCGCCGCATGCTCGCGAAGGCGTCGCCGTCGCGGGCGATCACGTTCAGCAGCATCGCGTGGCTGACCCGCATCCTCGACTGCAGCGCCTCCGGCTCGGCCGCGACCAGCCTGTCGAACGTGTCCTCGCCCCAGGTGACGAACCCCTCCGGCGGCTTCTTCCGCTGCACCTTGCGCTGCTTCTTCGGGTCGTCGCCGGCCTTCGCCAGGGCCTTCACGTTCTCGACCACGTGGTCCGGCGCCTGGACGACGACCGTCCCCGACGTGTCGTACCCGGCCCGTCCCGCCCGGCCCGCGATCTGGTGGAACTCCCGCGCCTTCAGGATCCGCTGCCGGCGTCCGTCGTACTTGCTGAGGGCTGTGAGCACGACGGTCCGGATCGGGACGTTGATGCCGACGCCGAGGGTGTCGGTGCCGCAGATGACCTTGAGCAGGCCGGCCTGCGCGAGCTGCTCGACCAGCCGGCGGTACTTCGGCAGCATGCCGGCGTGGTGGACGCCGATCCCGTGCTTCACCAGCCGCTGCAGGGTCCGGCCGAAGCCCTTGCTGAACCGGAAGTTGCCGATCAGCTCGTTGATCTTCTCCTTCTCCTCCTTCGAGGAGACGTTGATGCTGGTCAGCGCCTGGGCGCGCTCGAGGGCGGCGGCCTGGGTGAAGTGAACGACGTACACCGGCGCCTGGTGGGTGGTGAGCAGCTCCTCGAGCGTCTCGTGCAGGGCGGTGGTGACGTACTTGTAGATCAGCGGCACCGGGCGCTCGGCACTGGACACGATCGCGGTCGGGCGGCCGGTCCGCCGGGACAGGTCGATCTTGAACCGCTCGACGTCGCCGAGGGTCGCCGACATCAGGACGAACTGCGCGTTCGGCAGCTCGAGCAGCGGCACCTGCCAGGCCCAGCCGCGGTCGGGCTCGGAGTAGAAGTGGAACTCGTCCATCACGACCTGGCCGACGTCGGCGTCGGCGCCCTCGCGCAGCGCGACGTTGGCGAGCACCTCGGCGGTGCAGCAGATGATCGGCGCTCCGGCGTTCACCGACGCGTCACCGGTCAGCATGCCGACCTTGTCCGCCCCGAACACGTCGCACAGCGCGAAGAACTTCTCCGACACCAGCGCCTTGATCGGCGCGGTGTAGAAGGTCCGCCGCCCGTTCGCCAGCGCGGCGAAGTGCGCCCCGGTGGCGACCAGGCTCTTGCCCGACCCGGTCGGCGTCGACAGGATCACGTTCGACCCCGTCATCACCTCGATCAGCGCCTCCTCCTGCGCCGGGTACAACGAGATCCCCTGCTCCCCCACCCACCCGGCGAAGGCGTCGTACAGGGCATCGGCGTCGGTCGTCCCCGGAACATTCTCAGTCAGCGTCATCGCAACCCATTGTCCCTTACGGACCAGAACAGCGCGGCGACCAGGTCGCCCGCCTCCCGCGACGCGGGCCAATCACTCACCTGTCCGTCCCCGAGCTCGACGACCCGCCACACCCCGTCGGCCCGCCGGACCAGGTCAACAGTCACGAACGGCAGCGTGAGCCCGGCAACCAGCGGCTCGACCTCGACCAGATCCACCCCCGCCGGCAAATCGTCCGGGCTGTCCGGATGCGGCGTGACCAGCACACACCGCCCACCGACCCACCACGTCCGCACCTCCGGCCCGGCGAACTCCTCGAACCGCCGCAGCACGAACCCACCCGTGAACGCGTCCTCCCGCAACTCCAGGAACCTGCGGGCCACCCGCTCTACGGCGGCCGGCTCGGGCACGTAGGCAGCCTCGTCCCAGTAGTGCTTCATCGACTTCACGTAGTCCCGCAGTACGGCGGGGCCGTTTCCCAGCTGCTGAGCCGCGATTGTCAGCTCGTCCACGTCGTCACCTGTGGTCCACACGGACTCCGGTGTGACCGACTTCATCGCGTCGTACCAGCCAGGGAACTCGTGCGCAGTCCGGTAGGCCTCGGCTGACGTCCGCAGTGTCACTCCACGATCCGCGAGCGCCTTCGCGAATCCGTCGTACTCGCTCGTCGACATCATCCATCCGCGATACACGGCATGGTCCGCAGCCGGCACTCCCTGGACGGCGCGCTCCGGATCGCCGAGCGCGTCGTGGTCGATGCGCGCGACGGCGATCCCCCGCTCGCGGGCGGCGGCGGCCTGTCCGGCGAAGTGTGGGTCGACCCGGCGCGGGTTCAGTGGGTCCTGCGGTACGAGCAGCATGCGGCTGATTGTCCCGAAGGCGGGTGTCGTGGCGCTCACGGTTTTCGAGCGACCGCTGGGCTCGGGGAAGGGGCCGTTCGGCGCTGCAACAACTGCAACGCGTTGAGGTTATATCTATTCAGGGATGACTTGGCAGAATGAATACTTCCTCGTGGCGCCGTGTGGGCGCGAGTTTGCTGGTGATGGCGGTGGGGGTGGCGGGCCTGGTGGACCCGGCGGCTCCGGATGGTGGGGACGATGCTGGTGGCACCCAACTGGTGACGACCTGGGGCGCCAGTGACGACATCGCGGGCGGGACGTTGAGCGACATGACGGTGCGGAACATCGTGCGCACCAGCGTCGGCGGGTCGGACCTGCGGATCCGGCTGACGAACGCGTACGGCGACCAGCCGCTGGTGACCGATTCCGTGTACGTCGGGCGACATCAGGACGGCGCGAGCGTCGTACCGGGAACGAGTCGGCGACTGACGTTCGGCGGGAAGACGTCGGTGCGGATCCCGCCGGGTGGGCTGGCGATCAGTGATCCGCTGCCTGGTCCGGTGCCGGCGCAGACCAGCCTGACCGTGAGCTTGCACGTGGTCGGGCAGACCGGTGTGATCACGGCGCACAACCGCGCGATGCAGCACAGCTACAAGTCGGTCTCCGGTGACCACGCGGCCGACGAGTCGGCGACGCCGTACCAGACCGAGTCGTCGGCGTGGTTCTTCGTCAACGCCGCGATCGTCTCGGCGCCGCGGCAGGTCGACTCGGTCGCCACGCTGGGCGACTCGATCACCTCGTCGGTCGGTACGACGATCGACACCAACCGGAGGTGGCCGGACGTGCTCGCCGACCGGTACGCGCAGTTGCCCGAGCATCGGCGGCTCGCGATCTCCAACGAGGGGATCTCCGGGAACCGGGTGCTGAACGGTGTGGCGAAGGCGGGTAGTGCGGGGCCGAACGCGCTGGCCCGGCTCGACCGGGATGTGCTGACGAAGCCCGGCGTACAGACTGTTCTTGTGCTGGAGGGGATCAACGACATCTATGCCGGGGCGACTGCGGACGAACTGATCGACGGGTATCGGCAGTTGATCGCGCGGGCGCACGCGGCCGGGCGCTGCATCGTCGGTGGGACGATCACGCCGGTCGGTGGGTCGTTCGTGTACTCGCCGGAGAAGGAGGCGGCTCGGCAGGCCGTCAACACGTTCATCCGCACCAGCGGGGAGTTCGACGGCGTCGTCGACTTCGACGCCGCCACCCGCGACCCCGCCGACCCCACCCGCCTCCAGTCCGCGTACGACGGCGGCGACGGCCTCCACCCCAACGACGCCGGCAACCACGCCATGGGCCAGGCCGCCAACCTAGAAACCCTCCGCTGCAACTAAAAACCACCGCGCGCACCGCCCGGGGGGCGGTGCGCGCGGCGGGTCCGCGACTGGTTGTTACTTGCGGCCTTGGATTGACATGGCTTGTTCGTATTCGGCGCGGATGGCGTCGCCGCCGGATTTTCGCCATTCGGTGACGGCTTCGTCCCAGGCGGAGAGTTTGGCCCGGCCCAGCTGGATGTCCTTGGTCAGGGCGTCGAAGCGGGTCGTGAAGACCTTGCCCTTGGTGGACTCGGTCGGTGAGTAGAGCCCGTAGACCGGCGGCAGGACAGCCGTGGGCAGGACCGCCTTGAGGTGGCCGTACGCGACGTCGACCGCCTCGGGACGCCCCGGGAAGTAGACCGGGTAGCCGCCGTCGGCCAGGTACTGGATCGGGAACTCGCCCAGGCAGACCTCGCTCTGACCGGCCTCGGTCAGCACCGGGTCGGTGCCCTTCAGCGTGTAGTGGCGATCGGGCAGCCCGAACTTGCGGAACAGGTACTCCTCGGTCCCGAACGGCGCGGCCATCCAGTTCAGCACCCGCAGCAGCATCTTGGTCCGCTCCGGCGAGCTGGGTTTGATCGCGGCGATCGAGTTGTTCGGCTTGCCGAGCAGCACCCGGCCGACCTTCCCGGACTGATCACGCACGACCGGGATCCCGATGGCGAAGCTCTTCACCACGCTGCGCCGGTAGAAGCTCTGGAGCGACGAGTACGTGTCCTGCGTCAGCACCGCCGACCCCTGGCTGAACCAGACCTTCTGGTTCGGCTTGGCCACACCGTCGGGATGGATCAGGCCGTCGACCACCATCTGCCGGGTGATCGTCAGCATCTCCTTGTGTTCCGGGAGCTCCCAGCTGTGCACCAGCCGGCCGTCGCGAACCTCCCAGTCCCTCGGCAACCCGAGCATCGCGCACAGCGCCCACTTAGGCGGTACGGCGAAAGCCCACCGCTTCTTCTTCTCGTCAGTCACCGCCTTGCCGACCTTGATCAACTCGTCGAGGTTCGGCGACTCGAGCTCGACACCCAGCTGGTCGAGGATGTCCTGCCGCGCCAACAGCAGGTCGGTCGACATCACTCCGCGCTGGATCGGGACAGCCCGGATTCCCCCGGAGTACACGCACCCGCGCCACGACTCGGTGGACAGGTTGGCCAGGAACGGGTACTCCAGGATCGCGTCGCCGGACAGGTACTCGGTCAGGTCCTGCGCCCGCGCCTCCAGGAACTGCGGCAGGTAGGAGAACCCACCCTCGACGTTGAACAGGTCGCCGAGGGTGTCACCGGCCACGGAGGTCGCGAACTTGTCGTCGTAGTCGGCGGCCGCCGTGATCGTCAGCGCCAGCGGGGAGCCGAGCCGGTTGTTCAGCTCCTGCCAGTACGCGTTCCGGTCGGCGGTCGGTGGGATCGGGTTCGACGTCGGCGCACTGCCGGACATGTCGCTGCCGTCCCCCGGTACGCCGTCGGTCACCCGACCGGGCTGCTCCGGGAACCGGTAGAAGCAGTCCGGCATCAACGGATGCGACCGCGGCAGGTCCGGCTTCGGCCCGTCGAACCGCCGGTACGTCGGCAGCTGCACCGGCTTGTTCAACGCCGCGATGTCGGTCGACCTGGTCACCGTGGCGCAGCCGCTCAACCCGCCGGCGACCGCCGTGGCGGCCAGTGAACCGCCGAGGAACCTTCTTCTGCTGAGCGTCATCCCTTCACCGCCCCGGTCAGCATTCCCTTGGCGAAGTGCCGCTGCAGGAATGGGTAGACGATCAGGATCGGCACCAGCGAGATCACCAGGATCGCCATCTGGATGGACTCCTGCGGTGGCAACTGGTCGGCCGCCGCGCCACCGAGGTCACCACTGCTGAGCTCGGTGTTGTTGATGACGTACGTCCGCAGCACCAGCTGCAGCGGCCACTTCGCCGTGTCGCTGATGTAGAGCATCGCGCTGAAGAACGCGTTCCAGTAACCGACCGCGTAGAACAGGCCGATCACCGCGAGCACCGCCCGGGACAGCGGCAGCACGATCGACCAGAAGATCCGGAAGTCGCCGGCGCCGTCGACGCGCGCCGAGTCGACCACCGAGTCCGGGATGCTCATGAAGAACGCCCGCAGGATGATCACGTTGAAGCCGCTGATCGCGGTCGGCAGGATCAGCGCGAACAGCGAGTCGAGCAGGCCGAACTGCTTGACCACCAGGTAGTTCGGGATCAGCCCGGGGCTGAACAGCAGGCTGAACAGCACGATCATCAGGATCGGCCGCTGCCCGACCGAACCGGGCCGGCTGAGCGCGTACGCCAGCATGGTGGACCCGGCCAGGCTGATGAACGTGCCGCCGATCGTGATCAGGAAGCTGACCGACAGCGCCTGCAGTACGACGCCGCCGTTGAAGATCGTGCGGTACGAGTCGAGGTTGATGCCGTCCGGCCAGAGCACGAAGCCACCGGAGTTGGTGACGTGGGCCTGGCTCGCGATGCTGGTCGAGATCACGCCGATGAACGGAACGATCACGACCAGGCAGCAGAGCACCAGCACGATGCCCTTGATCACCCGGACCGGAATCCCAGGTGCGTCGATGAGCTCCGGTTTGCGAGTGGAGCGCAAGAGATTCGTTGATGTGCTCATGCTTTCCTGTACACCCCCGCCTCGCCGAAGACGTGTGCGATCTTGTTGGCGCCGATCACCAGGGCGACGCCGACCAGACCCTTGACCAGGCCCACTGCGGCCGAGACTCCCCATTGGCCGGCCAGGACGCCGTTGTTGTAGACGTAGGTGTCCAGCACCTCACTGGCCGGTCTGCCGACCCAGCTCTGCTGCAGGATGATCTGCTCGAACCCGACGGTCAGCGAGTCGCCGAGCCGCAGGATCAGCAGCAGGATGATCAGCCCGCGGATCCCCGGCAGCGTGACGTGCACCAACTGCCGCAGGCGGGAGGCTCCGTCGACCCGGGCGGCCTCGTAGAGCCCGGTGTCGATCTGGGTCAGCGCGGCCAGGAACAGGATCGTTCCCCAGCCGGTGTCCTTCCAGATCACCTGGCTGGTGAGCAGCGCGATGAAGCTGTCCGGGTTGCCGAGGAAGTCGATCGTGTCGATGCCGCGGGACCGCAGCATGTTGTTGATCATGCCGCTGCCGCCGAGGATCTGCTGGAAGATCGCGATCACGATCACCCAGGACAGGAAGTGCGGCAGGTAGAGCACCGACTGGACGACGCGCTTGATCCGCTCCGACAGCAGGCTGTTCAGCAGCAGCGCCAGCGCGATCGGCGCCGGGAACACGAAGACCACCTGGACCAGCGTGATCAGCAGCGTGTTCTTCAGCGCGTTCAGGAACTCCGCGTCCCCGTTGAAGATGACCGCGAAGTTGTCCAGGCCGACCCAGGCGCTGCGTCCCATCGGGACGAACGGCAGGTACTCCTGGAACGCGATCAGGTTGCCGAGCAACGGCAGGTAGTGGAAGGCGAGCATCAGGCCCAGACCGGGCACCGCCATCAGCAGCAGCACCTTGTCCCGGCGGACGCGTCCCCACCAGGTCAGCTGCCCGCCGCGCCTCGGTGGGGCGGATCCCCCGAGGGCGGCGCCCGGGGGTCCGGAGCCGGTCACACCGGCTCGGTCGATGGTTGTGGACTGGTCGATCTGCGGGCTGAGGACTCCGTCTGTTCGAGCCACGCGACACTCCCTGCGTCGTTGCCGGACGCCGCCCTCCACCGTTGGAGAGCGCTTACCATTACAACGTTGATATCGCGTCTCGGCGTGTCGCGCTAGGTCATGCGGTGGGTCTTTTCGGTTAACTGAGGTGCCACCGAGGCTCGGCGAGGCGCTCACGGGCCAGGAGTTCGAGGTGGGCCCGGGCCATCTGGACGGTCTGCAGGCAGAGCCCTCCGAAGTCACCCAACTGGGTACCGATCTCACCCGCAAGCTCACGGACCGTGAGCGATCCACGCGTTCGGAGGAGCTGCCGGGTGAAGCTGTCGACGTCGCTCACCCACTCGACACTCTCGGTGATCCGAGCGCGTCCGGCGGCCGCGTCGAGCGGGTCGCCGTGCGAGGGCACGAGAGCGTCGAAATCCAACTCGAGCAGGCGGTTGAGGCCGTCGACGTACTGGCCGACGTTGGTGTAGAGCGGCGCCAGCCAGGTCTCGCTGTCCAGGAACGGCCGGCCCCGGCCCTGCACGTCGTCGAAGGTGAACAGCGTCCGGCTGGGCTCGTCGAGTACGGCGATATGTCCGGGGCTGTGCCCGCTGGTCGTGACTACCTGTAAACGCCGATCGGCCGGAAGATGGTCGCCGTCACGCAGCAGGATGTCCACCCGGACCCGGTCGTCGAGCATGCCGAGAATCTCGGTCCGCTCGCCCTCCGACAGGTCGAGCGCGGCGGTATCGGTTCCCCACAACTCGGTCAGCAGTTTCTCGTTGTCCTCCAGCCAGCCGGCCTCCAGCGCAGGCGCGGCGAACCGCGCGCCACTGTGCTTCTTCAGTACGGCGTTCCCGCCCATGTGGTCCGGATGCGCGTGACTGTTGACCACGAGCGTGAGGTCACCCAGCCCGAGTCCGAGCGCCGCCAACTCCGGAGCAGTTGCGGCCTCGGGGGTGGAAGCGATCCCAGCGTCCAGCAGCACCAACTCCGAGCCGGCGTCGATCACGTGCAACCACAACGGCAGTCCGCAGACGTGCGGGTAGTCGGTCGCCAACTGGTGGATCCCTGGGGCGATCTGGGTCGGCATCGCTCACCGTCCTTCGAAGGTTCCGGTACGACGTTCCGCGAAGGCCGCCCGGCCTTCGGCAGCGTCGCGGGTCCCGAGAGCCACCGCCTGCAGCTCCCGCTCGTACTGGATGGCTGGTTCGAGGCCCATCGAGAGGGCTGCCCGGAGGTTGGCCTTGGCCGCTTGGGCCGCGACCGGCGGCCGCTGGGCGATCCGGTGCGCCAACTCGGTGGCCGCGGGCAACAACTCGTCGGCGGGGAGCACCCGGCTGATCAGTCCGATCCGCAACGCCTCCGCGGCGTCGATGGGGTCGCCGGTCAGCAGCATCATCGCCACGTCGCTCGCCGCCACACTCGCGGCGAGCAGCGCGGTCACTCCCCCACCGCCGATCCACCCCAGCTTGATCTCCGCGGCGGCAAAGCTCGCGTGCGCAGCCGCGAGCCGGATGTCGCACGACAACGCGAGCTCGAGCCCACCGCCGTACGCGTAGCCGTTGATCGCGGCGATCATCGGCGTCCGCAGGCTGCGGAGGGCGTCGCAGTAGTCGCGGCGGTTGCGGAAATGCCACGGACCGTCGTACCGGTCGAGCTCGCCGATGTCGCTGCCGACCGAGAAGGCCCGGTCGCCGGCGCCGGTCACCACGACCGCGCGGATGGACGGGTCGTCGTCGATGCGTGGGATGAGTTCGAGCAACTCGGTGCTCATCGCGCGGGTCGCCGCGTTCAGCTTGGCCGGGCGGTCGAGGGTCAGCAGCCCGACCCCGCCGTCGGTGTCGAAGCGGATCCGGCCGTCATCCATGGCTCGCCCTCCGATAGTCGTCCTCGATCCGGTCGACCGCCGTCGCGGCATCGGCGGCGTTCCCCAGCAATTCCCGCACCCGCGAGGACAGCTCGTCCTGAAAGGCGATCCAGCCGTCGAACCGCGGCCGCACGTACGACGTCCTGAGCGTGCCGAGCGTGGCCGAGTAGTGCCCGTTCCACGCCTTGTCCACCACGTCCGACGCCCACACCGCCGCAGTCGCCGACTGCCCACCCACCGTCGACGCGGTGTCCAGCTGTACGCCGACATCCAGCAAGCCACGCACGTACTTCGTCACGGCCAGCACGCGCGTGTAGGCGCGAGGTGTCACCGCCAGACCAGTACCGCCCAGCGTGCCGTTGCCCAATTGGTCCGCCGACCGCAACCGCGGAGCCGCCGACCAGGCCACCGGCACGCGGTCTGCCGAGTCAGCACCGTAGTACGCGTAGCTGTAAACCAGCGGGCAGCAGACCAGCTCATTGCTAGTGGCAAGCAGCTCATGGATGCCGATCGGGTCGAGCCCGGCAGCACTCTGGTCCGACCGTCGCCACACAGCCCGCAGCAACTCCATCGCCTCGACCGCACGAGTTCGATCGAGCAGACCGGCGCCAGTCCGATCACCGGCGAGACCGAGCAGCATCAACCCGGCGTGTGGACCGGCGATGCACAGCACGACGCCAGACAGGTCCAGCACGTCGGACCAGGAAGCAGGAGGCACCTCGAGCAGGTCCGGACGGTAGAGGCAGGTCTGCGTAGCGGCATCCAACGGCAGGGCCCAGCCGTGCCCGTGCAGCCGATAGCTGTCCCACGTCGGCTCCACTGCGCGGTCCCGCCAGACCTTGAGATCACGCGCGGCGAACACGTCCTCCACGGGCAGGATCGCCCCGGCCTCGATCGCAGCGCCGAGACCGGGGTGATCCACGACCAGCAAGTCGTGGCGCTCGGCCAACTCCGACAGCGGGGTCGACTCAAAGCCGGACAGCGGCTGCCGGTCCCACACCACCTCGACGCCGGGTGTCTCGAACGCCTCCAGCGGTCGATATCCCCGTGGATGGTCCCACGTCAGTCCGCGCAGCTGGACTGTCACCGCGACACCACCACGCCACGCCGTACCAGCTCTTCGCGGCGTTCGGCGGAGACACCGAGCTCGGCGAGCAGCTCGTCGCTGTGTTCACCGGTCAGCGGCGCGGGTCGCCGTACCGCTGCTGGTGTCTCGCTGAAGCGGTACGGGAAGCCAGGGGTCGTGACCGTGCCCTCGGTCGGGTGCTCGTAGGTCACGAACGACTCGTTGTGCAGCACCTGCGGATCGGTCTGGAGGTCGGCGTAGGAATAGACCGGGCCGCACCAGATGCCGCGTTCGCGCAGCTTCGTCAGCCAGTGATCGGTGGATTCGGTGCGCAGCGCGGCAGAGACCACCGCCGAGATCTCATCCCGGCGGACGAACCCGTCGCGCTCCGCGTCCAGCTCGCCCAGCGACGGCACGTCCAGTACGTCGGCCAGCACCGACAACTCGGCAAAGGCCAGCGAGATGTAGCCGTCTGCCGTGCTGAAGATGCCGTACGGCGCGCGGATGTAGCTGTGGGCGTGCACCTCCTGCGACCGCGTCTGCGGGACGCCGCCGACCGTGTGGACGGACAGTTCCTGCATCTGCATCGCGATCACCGCGTCCAGCATGTTCACCTGGACGAGCTGGCCTTCGCCCGTCCGTTCACGATGCAGCAGCGCCGCGAGCACACCTTCGAACGAGCTGTAGGCCGTGACCGCGTCAGCCAGAAAGTACGGCGCGGCCACCGGCGGCTCACCTGGTCGGCCGGCGCTGAACAACGCACCGCTCATCGCCTGCACGAGCAGGTCCTGCCCGGGCCACAACGCGTACGGACCGGTCTCGCCGTACCCGGACACTGAGACATAGACCAGGTCGGGCTTCAGCGCGCGCAGCGTCTCGTAGTCGACGCCGAGCCGGGCCGCGACGCCCGGCCGGTAGTTCTGTAGGAAGACGTCGGACGTGCGCACGAGGTCGTACAGCAGCTCACGGCCCTCGTCGGACTTGAGGTCGACGGCCAGGCTGCGCTTGTTCCGATTGAGGGACAGGAACGACGCGTTCACCTCGTTGCCGACGGCACCGCCGGCAGCCGTGTGCCGCTGCCACTCTCCGGTGACCGGCTCGACCTTGACCACGTCGGCGCCGAGGTCACCCAGCCGCATCGCGGCCAGCGGACCGGCCATCGCCACCGAGAGGTCGAGCACGCGGTAGCCGGACAGGATGCTCATTGGGCGGTCCACCCGGCGTCGACCGGCAGTACGGCGCCAGTGATGAACGACGCGTCGTCGCTGGCGAGGAACGCGATTGCGGCAGCCACCTCGGCCGGCTGCCCGATCCGGCCGAGGGCGTGGTGCCGGTCGACCATCGCCTGCATCGCGCCCGGGTCGTCCTCGCCGCCGACCTTGCCGTTGCGGATCAGCGGGGTGTCGATGAGGCCCGGTGCGACACAGTTCGCCCGGACACCGTCGCGGCCGTGGTCGAGGGCCATCGCGCGGGTCAGGTTCTCCACGCCGGCCTTCGCCGCACAGTACGCCGACCGGTTGCGCTCGCCGACCGTGCCGATCGCCGAGGAGATCGTCACGACCGCGCCGTTGCCCTGAGCAATGAAGCGGGGAAGCACCGCGCGGCAGGAGTTGTAGACGCCGGTCAGGTCGACGTCGAGGATGGTCCGCCACTCGTCCGGGCTGGTGTTCGGCACGGTGTCGCACACGTCGACGCCGGCCGCGCTGACCAGCACGTGGACGGCGTCCAGCGCTGCGACCACTTCCAGCGTGCGTTCCAGATCGGTGACGTCCAGCTCGACGCCGGTGCCGCCGAGCGACTTGCCCAGCTCGGCGGCCGCCGTACCGTCGCGGTCGGCGACCACGACCGTGCCGCCCTCGGCGGCGATCCGGTGGGCCGTGGCCGCGCCGATCCCGGAGGCTCCTCCGGTGATCAGCGCGACCTTGCCCGCAAAACGTTGCGTGTCCATATCTACTTCGGGACCTCAGGGCTTCTCGTAGGGGAAGGAGGGCAGCACGCCGATCCGGTCGTACTGCATCCGGGAGTCGTCGAAGCCGTCCGCCCAGCTGACGTTCTCGAAGGTGTCGCACGGACCCGCGGACGGCCCGTGGTACGGGTCGCTCTCGGTGTTCGTCACCTTCACGTCGGAGAACGCGAACCCACAGCCGCCGAAGTCCATGTGCACGCCGTACGGCTTGCTGTCCGGCATCGACGGGTCGGCGTTGGCGTCGTCGATGATCAGCTGCGACACCGCCGCGTCCGGGGTGTACGGCGGCTGGTTGCGGACGCCGTACGCGTAGAACGGACCGGTGTCGCCGCTGTCCTTGGCCAGGTGCGACAGCCGCACGTGGTGGACGGTGTTGCCGCTGGTGTAGTTGTCCTCGTTCGGGATCTCGGGTCGCGACTCGATGCTGATGCCGTACCGGGCGCCGTGCTCGACGACGGTGTGGCTGATCTCGTTGCGGCCGCTGTTCATGATCTCGACGCCGGCCGAGTCGCCCGGGACGAGCTCGCCGATGTGGTGGATGTAATTGTTCGTGAACGTGTTGTCGTGGGCGAGGTCGCCTTCACCAGGCCAACCGCCTTCGACCTTGATGCCGTCGTTGCCGAGGTGCTCGAGCAGACTGTCGGACACGGTCGTCTGCTCGTTGGCGAACAGCAACTCGATCGCGGTGAACCCGGTCCGCTGCAGGTGCAGGCGGGTCAGCTTGACGCCGCGGGTGTTGGTCAGCGTGATCGCGCCCCACCGGTTGCGGGGCAACTCGATCTGCGTGTCGTACTTCGGGTACTTGTGGGCGAACCCGGACCCGCCGGTGCCGTTCCAGCCGTACCGGTACCACTCCATGAAGTCGGTGTGCTGGATCGCCAGGCCGTCGAGCGTCAGGTTCTCGACCCGCCGGCTCGGCGACGCGCCGGCGATCGAGAACACCTGGGTCACCGTCGGCCGCAGCACCTTCACGCCGTCCATCGTGCCGCCGCGCGGCTTGTAGTACAGCGTCTTCGCCGGGTAGTCCAGGTAGTACTCCCCCGCCTGGTCGAGCAGGCTGAGCGAGTTCTGCACGAAGTACCGCGAGCCGCCGCCGGAGTTGATGAACCCGTACCGCGCCGGGTAGATCAGCGTGGTCCGGCGCTTGGTGTGGTTGATGTCGAGCAACGGCACAGTGTCGGTGAACCAGGACCACGATCCACCCGACCACACCGTCACCTGCGCCGGCCACGACGTACCGAGCCGAAGGTCCCACGAGGGATCCCACTCACCGGTGTTGAACCCGAGCTGGTCGCGCACCGCCTCCTTGGTCGGGTCGAACAGGATCGACCGCAGGTACGGCGCCCACTCGTCGTCCGACCGCCGGTTCGGATACCGCGCGGTGGTCGCCCGCGTCCCTTCGGCGTACAACGTGTAGAACGGCTGGTCCACGTCCACCGGCGCCTTGAAGATCCCGTCCTGGTACGGCGTCCAGCCGGTCACCTCCGTGGCGCCTTCGAAGACGGCCTTCCCCGGCCCGTCCACACTCCGGTAGGTCACCCCGGAGTCCCGGTCGTCGAAGGTGATCGTCTTGCTGACCCGGTAGGTCCCCGCCTTCAGGTTGACCACCGGGTTGCACGCGGACTTCGTGGACCGAAGGATGTCGCGAGCATGCTCGACCGTCTTCCAGGGCTTCCGTTCCGACCCTTGACCGGCGTCGTTCCCGGTCGGTGAAACCCAGTACGCATCACACTTGTCGGCCGGCGTTGCTTCCACCACGGAACCAGCGCCTACCACTCCGAGAGCACCGACGACGACTGCTGCAAGCAATCGCATCGACCTCACCGCCCTTCCACGTCGTACGGGAAGCTGGGCAGGACGCCGATCTTGTCGTACTCCATCTTCGAGGCGTCGAAACCGGCCGCCCAGTTGGCGTTGGTCACCTGGTTGCACTGGTACGACTGGTACTTGTCGTCGGTCACCTGGCCCACCTCGATGTTCGCGAACGAGAACCCACACCCGCCCGCGTCCATGTGTACGCCGCGGGTGCCGCTGTCCGGCATCGAGGCGTCCGGGATCACGTCGGTGATGACCACCTGCTCGACCGTGTTCTGGACCGGATGCGGCTCCTGGTTGTCGATGCCGTACGTGTAGAACGCGCCCATGTCACCGCTGTCCAGGCCGGTCTCCTCCAGGCGGATGTACTTGAACGAGTTGCCGGTGGCGTACTGCTCACCGTCCTTGACCTCCGGCCGCGACTCCAGGCTGATCCCGTAGCGCGCGCTGTGTTTGACGACGACGTGCGAGACCTCGTTGTCGCCGGTGCCCAGCAACTCGATCCCGGCCGCGTCGCCCGGCACCAGCTCGCCGACGTGGTCGATGTAGAGGTTGGTGAACGTGTTGTGGTGCGCCACGTTGCCCTCGCCCGGGTACGGGCCCTCGACCTTGATGCCGTCGGCGCCGAGGTTCTCGAGCAGGCTGTCGGCCACGCGGACGTGGTCGTTGGCCGACAACAGGTAGACGCCGTGGTAGCCGGTGTCGCGCAGATGCAGGCCGGTCAGGTCGACGTTCCGGGTGTTCGTCAGCGTCACCGCACCGAACCGGTTCCGGGTCATCTCGACCTGCCGGTCGTACTCCTTGTACTTGTGCTTCTGACCCGAGTCACCCGCGCTGATCCATCCCGAGCGGTACCACTGCATGAAGTCCGAGGACGAAATCCCGAGTCCGTCGAAGGCGATGTCCTGCAGCCGTCGCGTCGGCGTCGCACCGGCCAGCGACAACACCTGCGTCTGCGTCGGACGCAGTACCCGCTTGCCGTCCATCGTGCCGCCGCGCGGCTTGTAGTACAGCTCCTTGGTCGCCCAGTCGAGGTAGTACTCGTCCTCGGCGTCGAGCAGGTCGAGCGAGTTCTGGACGAAGTACCGCGAACCGGCCCGGGAGTTGATCATCGCGTACCGGGTCCAGTAGTCCAGGATGACCTTGTTGTCCTTCCAGTCCGCGTTCTTGATCGGGACCGTGTCGGTGAACCAGCTCCAGGAACCGCCGGACCAGATCATCAGCTGGGCCGGCCAGTCGGTGTAGCTGTTCAGGTTCCAGGTCTCGTTCCAGTCCCCGTCGGTGTAGCCGACCTGGTCCCGGACGGCCTCCTTCTCCGGCTCGATCAGCACGGACTCCAGGTACGGCGCCCACTCCTCGTCGGACCGCCGGTTCGGGTACCGCGCCGTGGTGGCGCGCTCGCCGTCGACGTACAGCGTGTAGAACGGCTGGTCGATGTCCACCTTCGCCTTGAAGATGCCGTCCTTGTACGGCGCCCAGCCGGTGACCTCCTGCGCCGCCTCGAGCACGGCCTTGCCCGGACCGTCGGCGCTCCGGTAGACGACCTTGTGCCCGTTCGACCCGGAGTCGCGGTCGTCGAAGGTGATCGTCTTGTCGACCTGGTAGGCGCCTGCCGTCACGTTGACCACGAGGTCACACGACAGGTGCCGGTTCAGGTTCCGCGCCCGGATGGTGTCCCGGGCGTGCTCGATCGTCCGCCAGGGCTTCGACTTCGTGCCCGGCGCCGAGTCCTCGCCGTCGAGCGAGACCCAGAACGACTGGCATCCCGCGGTCTGCTCGGCCGGCCGGGCGCTGAACGCCGTACCGGCTCCGACCACTCCGAGGGCCAGGCCGATGACCAATCCACCAAGTACGCGCATCGAGGTCACCGCCCCGCCACGTCGTAGGGGAAGGTCGGGAGCACGCCGATCTTGTCGTACTCCATCTTCGAGGCGTCGAAACCCGTCGCCCAGTTGGCGTTCGTCACCTGGTTGCACTGGTACGACTGGTACTTGTCGTCGGAGACCTTGCCGACCTCGATGTTCGCGAAGCTGAACCCACACCCGCCGGCGTCCATGTGCACGCCGCGAGTACCACCGGCGTCCGGCATCGACGGGTCGGGGATCACGTCACCGACGACCATCTGCTCGACGGTGTTCTGGACGGGGTGCGGCTCCTGGTTCTCGACGCCGTAGGTGTAGAACGCGCCCATGTCGCCGGAGTCCAGGCCGGTCTGCTCGAGCCGGATGTACTTGAACGAGTTGCCGGACGTGTACTGGTCGCCGTCCTTCACCTCGGGCCGCGACTCCAGGCTGATGCCGTACCGCGCGCTGTGCTTCACCACGATGTTCGAGATGGTGTTGTTGCCGGTGTCCATCAGCTCGATCCCGGCCGCGTCACCCGGCACCAGCTCACCGATGTGGTCGATGAACACGTTCGAGATGGTGTGGTGGTTGCTCAGGTCACCTTCACCCGGCCAGCCGCCCTCCACCTTGATGCCGTCGGCGCCGATGTTCTCCAGCAGGCTGTCGGTGATCCGGGTGTGGTCGTTGGCGAACAGCAGGTAGATCCCGGTGAAGCCGGTGTCGGACAACCGCAGCCGGGTCAGGTCGATGTTGCTGGTGTTGGTCAGCCTGATCGCGCCGAACCGGTTCCGCGGCATCTCGATCTGACGGTCGTACTCCGGGTACCTGTGCTCGATGCCGGCGTCACCGCTGGACACCCACCCGTTGCGGTACCAGGTGACGAAGTCGGAGTACTGCACCCCGAGCCCGTCGAAGGTGACGTCGTGCAGCCGGTCCTGCGGCGACGCGCCGGCCAGGTCCAGGACCGTCTTCACGGTCGGCCGCAGCACCCGCACGTTGTCCATCGAGCCGGACCGCGGCTTGTAGTAGACCTCGCCGGCCTTGTAGTCGAGGTAGTACTCCCCCGGCTGGTCCAGGAAGCTGAGCGAGTTGTGGAAGAAGTACCGGGAGCCGCCGCGGCTGTTGACCATCGCGTAGCGGGTCCAGTGCTTCAGCGTCGTCTGGGTCTTCTTGAAGTTGGTGTCCAGCAACGGGATCGTGTCGGTGAACCACGACCAGGAGCCGCCGGACCAGATGGTCACCGACGCCTGGCTCAGGTCCCAGGTGGGATCCCAGTCACCGGGCGTGCCCCACATCCAGTTCCGGACGTCCATCTTGTCCTCTTCGTAGAGGATCGACGTCAGGTACGGCGACCAGGTGTCCTCGGTGCCGCGGTTCGGGTACCGGGCGTTGGTGGCGCGCTTGCCGTCCTCGAACAGCGTGTAGAACGGCTTCGACGGGTCCACCTTGGCCTTGTAGATCCCGTTCTGGTACGGCGTCCAGCCGGTGATCTCCTCGGCTCCGGACAGGGTCGCCTTCCCGGGTCCGTCCACGCTGCGGTAGACGACGCGGTGCCCGTTCTTGCCGGAGTCGCGCTGGTCGAAGCCGATCGTGGACGTGACCGGGTACTCACCGGCCTTCAGGTTGACCGTGATGTCGCAGCCCATCCGGTCGTTGAGCTGCTTGCTGCGGATCTCGTCGCGGGCCCGGGTGATCGTCTTCCACGGGCTCTTCTCGGTGCCCTTGGCCTGGTCGTTGCCGTCGGGCGCGACGTAGAAGTTCTCGCACTTGGCTGCGCCGGCGGGTTGGCTGTTCAGCGGGATGGACGCTACTGCCACTGCAATTGTTGTCATGGCAGCGGCGACCACCCCGGCGCCGACGCTGAGCGTCGTACGCCTGGTTCTGGGTTGGGACATGGTTGGGCGGTGTCCTCTCAGGGATCAGTCGCCGGCGCTGTGACCGTTCTGGTCGCGCCAGCGCTCGTACTCGAGGCGGGTCTTCTCGGTGAGGGGGTAGTAGTCGCGCAGGGGTGCGCCTTCGTCGATCCGGCGCCGGCTGAACTTCTCCCACGCGTCGTGCTCGGCAGCGGCCTGCACCACGGCCTCGGCGCGCTGCCGCGGTACGACGACAGCGCCGTCGTCGTCCGCGACGACCAGGTCGCCGGGCAGCGTCAGCACGCCGCCGACCGCGACCGGGACGTTGTAGGCCCAGGGGAACAGCTCGGACTGGGACGCGTAGTGCGGGGTGGCTCCGGTGGACCAGATCGGGACGTCGAGCTCGGACACCCGCGGCACGTCGCGGATCCGGCCGTCCACCACGATGCCGGCGCCACCGCGGAGCTTGAAGTAACGGACCAGCATGTCGCCGAAGCAGCCGGTGGTGTGGCTGCCGTAGGCCTGGACCACGAGCACGTCGCCGGGCTGGACTTCGTCGAGAACGGCCCACAGCGCCGTACTGCGCTCGATGTACTCCTGCGTCTGGCCGTCCGCGATGTCCTCCCGCTGCGGCATGAACTGCAGCGTCAGCGCGCGGCCGACCACCTTCCTGCCGGGGAACATGCTGGTCGGCCCGTCGACGAAGGTCCGGCGGATGCCCTGTCCGTGCAGCCGGGCGCAGGCGGTGGCCGACCCGATCGCGGACAACCGGGACACCAGGCCGGGGTCCGGCGCCGGCGGGTTCTCGCCGCGCACCGGGAGGTCCCAGACCGGGGCCACGGGGGCTTGTTCGATGCTCATATGTCTCCTCAGTCAAGCGCCACGTGCGCGGCGCGATAGGCGTTACGGGTGAGCCGCAGGTCGAGCCGGATGGTCCGGCCCGGCGGCATCGCGATCTCGAGCCTGTTGCCGCCGACAACGACCGTCTCGGTGCCGGGGGTGGGCGGCGGCGAGGTGTACGCCGGGGACGGGCCGGGGTACGCACCGGTCCCAGGCATCACCGTGGTCACGACGGCCTCGTCGATGCGGTCGGTGCCGAAGCTGCCGGCCTGGACGATCACGCGCCGGGTCTGGGTCGCGGACAGGTTGACCAACTGCAGCCCGGTGCGGTCCGGCTCGACCGTGTCGACCAGCGCGGCGACGTCCGCCGGGAGACCGGGGCGGCCGCGCTCGGGGTCGAGGTACAGCACGCGCAACGGCAGCAGGCCACCGTTGTAGAGGAGTTGCGGCGTACCGGTGGTCAGCTGGAGCAGGGCCTCGGTCGCGACCGGGTTGTGCCGTTGCCAGTGGTGGATGTTCATGTCGGCCGGGTCGACGGTGTCGACGGCCATCAGGTCCATCCGGCGCTGCACCTGGGACAGCGCGACCCCGAGCATCGCCTCGGGATAGCCGGGGTTGTCACCGGCCAGGTAGGCGAGCCAGGGCGCCTCGTGCCCGGCGTCCTCCTTGTTCCGGAAGTCGCGCACGGTCCGCCAGTCGTAGCCGCTGCGCTCGCGCAGGTCTTGCAGCCGCTGCCGGTCGGAGGACTCGAAGGCGGCCTGCCACAACCACATCGGCAGCCCGAGCTGCGGCGGCTGGTAGTCGAACCAGCCGTCGTCGCCGTACCGGTTCGGGATCAGCAGTGTCGGCTCCGCGCAGTCCTCACCGAGCTCTGCCTGCCAACGGTCCCGGATGCTCAGCTCGGTCTCGTCCACGGCGGCTGTGATGCCACGCTCGTACAGGTGATCCAGGAGCTGCCGCGCGAAGTCGAGCCGGTGCGAATCACCAGTCAGCAGTACGCCGTTCAGCGCCGCGATGCACGCCGCGGAGCCGACGCTGTAGACGCCGTGTGGCCAGTTCCAGCCGTAGTTGCCGCCGTACCAGCGTCCGTCGTGCAGCTCACCGACCTCACCGCTCGGTCCGACGTTGTCCGGGAGCAGGCCGCCGTTGGCCCCGGCGCGCTCCTGCCAGGCGTCGAGATACTCGAGCGTCCAGGCGGCGAAGCGGTCGTTGTGGTCGTAGAGCCAGGCGTTGGCGGTCAGCGTGGTCGCGGCGAGGTTGACCGCCACGTCGCCGGCGCCGAGGCGGCGGATCATCTCCGCGCCCATCAGGTCGGCCTTGGCCGGGTCCTTCAGGTCGTCCCAGGTCTCGATCCCCTGCACGCCGGGCAGCGGCAGCCCGAAGATGCGCATGTTGGTGAGGTCGGCGCCGTACGTCCGCCACTCGTCGTTGATCCCCCAGCGCGGGCCACCGCCGCCGTTGTGCGGCGCGCGGATCGTGCGGGTCGCCGCGTCGTAGTTGCCGGCCGGCGAACCGGGCAGGTAGAGCTCGGCGAACCGGTACGCGCGTTCGCGGAACACCTCGTCGCCGGGGTCGGCGGCGCACAGCGAGTAGAAGAAGATCATCGACTCGCCGATGTGGAACCAGTCGTAGCCGCGCTCGAACTCGTCGACCAGGAACCCGAGGTCGGTGAGCTGGCGGGTGACACCTTCCCAGTGCCACTTGGCGACGTCGATCAGGTCGTCCGCGCCGCCGAGCTGGTAGAGCACCGGCCAGTTCACGAACGCCTCGTAGAAGTCGTCGGCGCCGTCGCGGCTCGGCACCGGGCCGGCGTACCGGAGGCTGCCGTCGGGCAGGCAGTAGCGTTCGCGGAACAGCCACCAGCCCTCGTCCATCACGTCGAACAGGCGGCGCTGCATGATCGCCCACGCGGGCGGGCTGCCGATCGGGGTCTGCGCAACGATGGTCTTCATCCCTTGGTCGCTCCTGCCGTCAGGCCGCTGATGACGTGCCGCTGCAGCAGCACGAAGACCACCAGCAGTGGCGCCACGGCGAGCAGCAGCGTCGGGAAGACGACCGTGTAGTCGGTCGAGTACTGGCTGACCGCCGCGTAGACGCCGGTGGTCACCGTGTAGAGACCGCTGCCCGGGCCGAGGATGATCTGCGGGTTCACGAAGTCGTTCCACACCGAGAAGGTGTTCAGGATGACCATCGTCACCACGGCCGGCTTCATCAGCGGGAACACGATCGACCAGAAGATCCGGTGCTTGCCGGCGCCGTCGACCGCGGCCGCCTCGTCCAGGCTGGCCGGAATCGTCATGATGTAGCCGGCGTACAGGAAGATCGAGAACGGCAGCGTCAGCGTGGTCTCGAACAGCACGAACCCCGGGATCGTGCCCATCAGCCCGAGGAACTTCAGCGTGTAGACGACCGGGATCACCAGCACCTGGCTGGGGATGAAGGTGCCGGCGACGAACAGCAGCAGGAGCACCCGGTACCGGCGTTCGGTGCGACGGGCGATCACGTACGACACCGGGCCGGCGAGCGCGACGGACAGCACGTTGACCAGGACCACGAACAGCGCGGTGACGCCGTACCCCTTGAGGATGTTGAAGTCCGGGTTGGTCCAGGCCTTCTGCAGGTACTCGGTGGTCAGCAGGTCCGGCGAGAGCGAGAACGGGTGCGTGAGGATGTCCTGCTGCGACTTGAACGCGCTCACCACGAGCAGGTACATCGGCACCAGCATCAGCACGCTGGTGACGACCAGGAACGCGATCCGCCCGGCGCCCTTCGCCTTGATCGGCTTCGGCTGGACCACCCTGGTCCTGATCCGAGGCATGCGAATAGCACTCACGCCTTCACCCCCTGATCCACCCGCGAGCGAAGGCGGGCGACGGTCAGGGCGAGGGCCGCGGTGACGATCATCAGTACGACGGACTGGGCCGAACCGAACCCGAGCGCGTTGTTGTGGAACGAGTCCCACAGGATCAGGTAGGCCGCCGTCTGCGTGGACCCGGCCGGACCGCCACCGGTCAGCGACACGACCAGGTCGTACGTCTTCAGCAACGTCACCAGCGACAGCACCAGATTGACCGTCACGACCGGCGCGAGCGAAGGCAGCGTGACGTTGAGGAACGTCTGCCGCGTCGACGCACCGTCGATCCGCGCGGACTCCAGCAGGTCACGCGACACCGTCTGCAGCCCGGCGAGGTAGAGCACCACGTTGACGCCGAACCCGGCCCAGACCAGTACGCCGATCAGGCTCGCCAGCGCCCAGTTCGGGTTCGACAGGAACGGCAGCACCTCCGCGCCCTTGGACGTCAGCCAGCCGTTGACTACACCCGACGTGCCGAGCACGGCGCTCCAGAGAAAGCCGACCACGAGGGCGCTCAGCACGTGCGGGTAGAACAGCACGACCCGGAAGAACGCGTTCAACCGGGACGCGCCGTTCACCAGCAGCGCGAAACCGAGACCCAGCACGCTGAGCAGCACGGTCCCGACGGCGGCGATCAGCAGGGTCACCCACCCGGCGCGGATCGCCTCCTCGCTGCGCGCGAGGTCGACGTAGTTCTGCAGGCC